>JBPYFB010000379.1:0-10305 GCA_051986465.1 Rugosimonospora sp. | reverse complement strand
GTGGATGGTGATGTCGCCGTAGGACGTGCGGCCGCGTACCTCAACGGTCTCGTCGGACTCGTCGGGCCGGGGCGCGTTCTCCAGCAGGTTGTGTACCTGCCCGAATCCGGTGTTCACCTCCAGCCAGGCGGCGGTACCCTCGGCGACGCCGATCTCCAGGTCGCCCATGGCGGTGCCGAGGACGACCGAACCGCGGACCACCTTGCCGAGGCGGATGCTGCCGTTCGACGTTCTGGCGTCGACGCCGGCGCCGGCCCGTTCGATGTGGATGTCGCCGTTGGCCGAGCGCACCCGCACGTCGCCGGTGACCGTGTTGATCGTGGTGATGCCGTTGGAGTTCTTGACCACGGCGGCACCCTCGACCTCGCCGATCTGGACCTTGCCGGAGCTGGTGGAGATCTCCGCGTTGCCGGCGATGCTGTCGGCGGTGACGTGACCGGCCGCCGTATCCAGGCGCAGCGGGCCGGTTCGTTCGAGCCAGACATTGCCGGCGGAGGTCTTGAACCTGCACTCCCCGAGCCGACCGGCACAGCGGAAGTTGCCCATCTGCATCTCGCCGGAGACCTGGGAACCGCTGGGCAGTTCGATGGAGACGTCGACCGACCTGGTCTTGCGGGAGAAGTCGAACAGGCGCACCTTCGGGCCGGTCACCCGGAGCATGCCGCCGGTGTAGTCGACGCGTACCTGCTGGGCGGCCTTCACATCGGACTCGTCGGCTTCGTCACTCGGACGGACCTCGACGACGGTATCGGTACGGTCGCTCGCGGCGATCCGTACCTCACCGACACTGAGATCCAGATTGACGGAGATCGGTTCGGGTGTCTCGTAATTGGGCATGGTTGTCTCCCGTCCATGGGTAGGTGAGTCGTTCCCGCAGGTCGGAAACGCGGTGTACGGAACGGGGTGCGGCTAGCGCACCCAACCTGTGAAGTGCTGCCTGGTCCGCTTCCCCCCGCCGCGTGGCTCGGGACGCTGATCGCGATCGGACCGCTGCAGGGTGGTGGCGGCCGCCCGTACCAGCCAGGCGTTGATCGAGCGCCCCTCCTTGGCCGCGGCCTCCTCGACCGCGGCCTTCAGCTGCTCCGGCAGGCGTACGTTGATCCGGGCGGCGGGGCCATCCTCGGCGATCAGCAGATCGCTGTCCGGCGCGGTGCCGGCCGCAGCCGCGGTGTCCTCGGCCGCGAGATCGTGCGGCTCGGTGTGTGGTGAGGTCACGACGAAGTTCGGATCGCGTCCGCGCAGGCGTACCTCCACCGAACCCGGAGCAAGGTCCCGGGTGATCTCGTCAGCGGCGGCCGAAAGCGCGTCCAGCAACGTCATGCGGATCGCCGACTCAAGGGAGCCGGTCAGCCGCTCGACCAGCGCCCGTGCCTCGTCGCCGCCGGTTTCGGCGAGCGTGGCGAACTCACGCCCGAGGTTGTTCACGTAGGTGGTCAAGTCCATGGTGCCACTATGGCACATGAGTGGCACACAGACAAGTCAGGTTGGCTCAAGCTGGCATCATACTTGGCACCACTGGGACACGTTAGGGCGAAAGAGTGCAGGTCAGGTGGGGCACGAGTTCGCCGGTTGGCCCAGTCTGGACTACGGCGAACCGGGTGGGTGTCGCATGGGGCTACGGTCGGATGACCTCGTCAGCGCTGGTGGCGGTAGCGGCGCGGCGCAGCCACGTGTCGAGTTGGGTCAGGTCGGTGCAGGCGCGGATCTGTTCGCGTACCTCGTCGGGTACGTGTACGCCCCGCGCGTCGAGCACTGTCAGGACCGCCCGGCCCTCGCCGATAGCCTGGCCGCGCTCGTCGATCTCCCGGAAGAGTTCGCTGCGATACTGCGAGCCGGTGGTGGTGGTCATGTACGCCTCCCAGCGTGCTCGGGGTGCCTGCGGCAACCCGGCCAGCACAATGTCATGGTACAAGATCGCCCGTGTCGGGCCGAGTGTCCGCAGCGCCTCGGCGATCGCCGGGAACACCGCGTCCACCTCCGCATCGCCGGCGTGGCAGAGCGCAGAGAACACCGCGAGCGCCGGATTTGCCCGGGCCAGGTTCACGTCGCTGACCAGAGGCACATCGCGCGGAGTGAAGATGAACGGTCGCAGCGGCACGCTGAGCCCCTCGGACTCCACCATGCCCCGGTAGCGGGCGGCGACCGCGGGGTTGGGGCAGTAGACGAGCAGCGCGGCGTTGACGGTCAGTTCGGCCTCTAACTGGACCACGTACAGCTTCCACGTCCAGCGCTTGGTCGGATCCCATCCGCGTTGCACCTCGAGCACCACCGCCAGTACAGGCGTATCGGCCGCATCGCAGAACAGCAGCATGCCATCGGCGTGGTAGGTGCGGGGGACCAGTACCCGAACGTCGGTGGGCTGCGCGCGGGCGTGGTGATAGTCGGGCACCTTGACGTCGAACACGTCCGCTAAGAGCCAGGTCGCCAGGGCCGGATCCAACTTGGCCAAGGCGATCGGCGACTCGTGCTCCCCACTCGGCATGGCGCCACGGTAGGAGCCGGGTGCGACAACTTCCGGTCGTCAGGTTTTGGGTACGACGCGAACGATGCTCGCGCCACCGGCCGACCCGCCGCCTTGAGTCGCGGCAGTGGCCAGGTTGTAGTAGCCGGGTGGCGCGTCGGATCCGATGACGATGGTGCTGACCGGTTGCTCTCCCGGGGACCCGGTCGGGTGGATGGGAGCGGCCGCGTACCTGACGCTTCCCGACGCCCCGGCCTTGAGCGCCTCCACCGATCCGAACGAGCCAGTCAGAACCGCGGTCAGCTCGACAGGTACCGAGCTTGTCGTACCGGCATCGGAGGGCCGGACGATCCAGTGAACGGTCAGCGTGTCGCCAGGGTGGTAGAGCGTATCCACATCCTTTGCGGCACAGCACGTGTAGCTCGGCCCACCTGTCGCCGGCCGACTCCCGGTGGTGGCGCAACCCACCAGGCCCGACAGCGCGAGCGATGCGGCGATGATTGGCGGAACCCGACTCATGCCCAGGATGGTATGACGGGCACGCTCACTGTCGGGCACTCGTACTGAGGGCGTC
Source organism: Rugosimonospora sp. (assembly GCA_051986465.1). Classification (GTDB taxonomy): domain Bacteria; phylum Actinomycetota; class Actinomycetes; order Mycobacteriales; family Micromonosporaceae; genus DATEJJ01. The sequence continues at coordinate 7,270 of JBPYFB010000379.1, read as the reverse complement.
GACGAGCCGGTCGAGGAAAGCGAGTACCCCGGGCGGGCCGTCAACCACCAGGTCGGCACGGCTGGCCAGTACCTCGACCTCGTCCGAGCCACTGCACACCGTCAGGCCCGCGACCCCGGTCTCCCGTAGCCGCTCGACGGTGTCGAAGGCGGGCAGGTCGCCGAGGTCGTCGCCGAAGTACGCCACGGCGTGGGCGCCCCGCTCCCGGACGATCGTCGACAGCACGTTGCCCTTGTTGACACCGGGCGGCCGTATCTCGAGTACCTGGCGGCCGGGTTCGACCGTCAGGTCGTACCGGCCGGCCAGTTCGGTCACGGGTTCGAGCAGCGTCGTCAACGCCTGCCGCGGGTCCCGCGCCCGCCTGGTGTGTACGACGAGAGACATGCCCTTGTCCTCGATGACCACGCCGGGCGAGATGTCCAGCGCCTCGATCAGCGCGGGCAGTTGCTCGCGGACTTCCGCGATGCCCGGGGCGCTGACCGTCGATACCACCCGCTGGCTCGCGGGGTCCCACCGCTGCATCCCGTACAGCCCGTGGATGGCGAAGTTGTCCCGGGCGGCGAGCTCGCCGAGGTCGCCGAGGCGGAGCACGGTAGCCACCTCCCGCCCGGTGATGATCGACATTGAGCCGACCATCGAAGCGAGCCGGCCCAGCACCGGTATGACGCCCGGGTGCGGGCGCGCCTGTTCGGGATCGGGGACGATCGGCGACAGTACGCCGTCGAAGTCGAATGCCAGGGAAGCGTCACGCGGGCGCTCCAGGACCGCACGCAGCCCGGCCGCACCAGCCTCCGACGAGGGGGTTGGTAGGTCCATGTTTTTTAGGCTACCGACTCGGTCGCAGGCGCTGGTACATGATGTGCAGACCGACGAGGCCGAGCTTCGCGTGGTTGAAGGCTTCGGGTACGGTCGCGAGGATCTCGAACCCGAGCGCCTGCCACAGGCGTACCGCCGGCGTGTTGGTTTCGACGACGGCGTTGAACTGCATTCCGTGGTATCCGCTGGCCCGCGCCCAGTCGACGGCGTAGCTGCCGAGCGCTCGACCGACGCCGCGCCCCTGCCGGGCCGGGTCGACCATGAAGCTTGCGGTGGCGATGTGCGCGCCGCGCCCGGGCCGGTTGGGTCCCACCTTGGCCGAGCCGAGCACCGCGTCGCCGTCGACGGCCACGACGGTCTGCCCGGGCGGCGGCTCCATCCAGAGCGACTGGGCGGCTTGCGGCGTCATATCTTCGGGGTACGCGTAGGTTTCACCGTCCGCGACGATGCGCGCGAAGAACGGCCAGATATGCGGCCAATCCTCTTCGGTGGCGACCCGGATCATCACGGGTGCGACCCTACCTCGCGAGGCTTGACTGCCGGAAACCCGACTGTCGTATCGGGTTTCGACATCTGTGCCGGCCCGGCGAACCGGGACTACGATCCAGCCCGTGGCTGGCCGGGCTCAGTTGCGCATCTCATTGACGATCTCCGGAGCGGTGGCGCTCGGAGCGTACGAAGGCGGCGCGCTGGCCGCCTTTCTCCACGCGGTACGGCCACTGGTGGGTGGCGCGGACGCACCGGTACGGGTGGACGCGATCGGGGGCGCCTCGGCCGGCAGCATCACGGGTATGCTCGCCGCCCGTACCCTCCTGGAAGGGCTCGATCCGGTCGCGGTGATGCGGGGCGCGTGGGTCGAGCGGGACGGCATCGGCAACCTGCGCTGTCGCGACTCCAGCGCGCCGCTGTCGATACAGAACCTGCGGAACATGGCTACCGCGTTGATGGATCCGCCGGGTACCCGCTCCGATCTGTGCCAGCAGACGCCGATCCACCTCTCGTTCACGCTCGCGACACTGCGCGGCCTGGACTACACGCTGCCGACGCTGCGCGCGCTGCGGCCGGTGACCTCCACGACGTACGTCGACTACTTCACGGCTGAGCTGGATGCGGGAACCCCGATGGCGCAACTCGTCGCGCCGGCGGGGTCGAGCATGGTGGACGCCGCGCTCGCCAGTGCCGCCAACGCGGTCGGGTTCCCGCCGTACTTCGTCGACCGCGGCGCGGACCGGCTGCGCGAGCCGGATCCGTACGCCGGCGTGCTGAACTGGCCACTGTCCAGTGCGCTCTGGTACACCGACGGCGGCACGCTGGACAACGAACCACTCGGCCGTACCCTCGACCTGACCAATCCGCTGGACCTCGCCGACGGCGACGCCAACCGCCTGCAGGTGCTCGTGCATCCGCACCCGGGCGGCGCGCCGACGGACGGCGCGTGGGCGACCGCTGCCGCGCGCCCGACCTGGCTGGAGACGTTGCTGCGCAGCATGGCCCTGCAGCGCACGCAGAGCCTGCTGACCGATCTCAAGCAGGTGGAGAAGACCAACACCCGCCTGGTATGGGCCAACGATGTCGTCTCAACGCTCGGGTCGGCGCTGGACCAACTGCCGGAGGCCGATCAGGCGCCGGTCCGCGCGGCGCTGACCGAGGTGGTCGACCGCATCCGCGGCCAGCGCGCGGTGCTGCGCGCGCAGTTGACCCGGCAGGAGGTGGCCGAGCCGGCCGCGGTACCGGCGCAGGTCGAGCCGAGCGCGCTGCTGCGGGAGGCGGTGTGTACGGCGGCGGGCGTGGGCGGCAAGACGGAGACCGCGGTCGAAATCATCAGCCCGCTGCTCCTTCCCGAGGCGCGCACCATGTCGGTCGAGCGGATGCTCTCGGGTGAGTTCCTCATGCACTTCGGCGGCTTCTTCGACGAGCGCCTGCGCCAGGCCGACTTCGACCTCGGCTACCTGTCGACGTTGAGCTGGCTGGCGCAGGGCGGGCTCGCCGGCGACGGCAGGTTGGACGCCGCGTCGGCGGCGGCCGCCCTGCGCGCCGCGACCGAGGCGTACCAGCCGCACGACAGCTGGAAAGAGTACGGCTCCACCACGTTCTGGCGACTGTCCACAAAGGACAAGCTGGAGCTGGTACGGCTCCTCGCGCACATCATGCGCGTCCTGCTGGCCGGCGTGGGCAGGGGCGGTAAACAGCGCTAGCCGCGGGTTAGCCGGAGGCGGCGCTCGCGCGTACCGGCTGCGCAACGTCGATGGCGCATACCTTCCAGCCACCCAGCAGCGTGCGCTTCGCGGTGACGCGCCACTGCTCGCTGTCTTTGTCCAGGCGCATCGGGTACTTCTCGGCGGGCGGCAGGTCACCGGGGCGGAACGCGCTCTGCACATGGACGGTGAGCGTGATGGTGGCGGTGTCGCCGGTCAGGTCGTCGGGCAGCGGCCTGCCCAGGGTCCGGCCGTCCACCGCGATCTGCCACCCCGGGGAGAAGCCAAAATCGAGCATTATCAACACTTGGTACCTGCGTACCCGGTCCCACCACGCCTGGAATGCGGCGCGCGGCTGCTCACCGCAGAGTTGCTGGTTGAAGGCGGTCTCATCGTAAGCGGCCGCGTACAGATCGGCGTCCGGGCCGGACGGGCAGTGCGCGAGGACGACGCGGGTACCCGAGGTGTAGGCGGGGAGCTTCGACAGGCAGGAGGTGGCGGCGAGCGCCTGTACCGCGTGCCACGGTGCGCGCTGGCCCACGAGCCCGTACCCGTTGGTCTGCCGCCACCCGATGGCCAGTCCGGCGCCCACGTTCACGACGACGAGCAGAGCCAGCGCGACGAGATAGACAACGGCGCGCCGGGCCCGCCGCGCGTCCCGCAGGTACCAGACGGTCAGCCAGGACGCCGCGACGAGCACCGCGGCGGCCCAGCCGACGTACCCGGGAGCGAACCGGTACCCGAAGTTCCACACCAGGACGAGGAGGTAGGTGAGCAGGTACGGCACCTGCGTGATGACGACCTCGCGGCGCGGCGGCCGGCGGGACAGCGCCCGCGCCGTGGTGACCCCGTGACCGGCGACGATGACAGTGGTGATGAACGCGACCTGTACGACATCGCCGAGCCGGCCCTGCCCGTACCACCGGAAGAGGCCGAACCCGCCGGCGAGCGCGCCCGCCGGACAGCCGACACCCACCGCGACGCCGGCGAGCACCCAACCGCGCCGCAAGGCTCGGCGCAGCTGACCCGCTCGCCCGCCAGCGGGTGGGGTCGGGCTGTTCACGCGGAACCTCCTGCCACTGTCCTAAAAGGAGTTTCGCGAAGTCTTGAGTTCGGCGAACTCCGGTACCGACGAGACGAGGCGGAGCGCGTCGTACAGCTTCTCCGCCGACTCGCCCCTGGGTATGGGTACCACGACGGGGCCGAAGAAGCCGGGCCCGTCGCCGATCGCGAGGATCGGGCTGCCCGACTCGGTACCCACCCGCGCCTGCCCCGCGTCGTGGCTCTCCCGTACGGCGGGGTCGAGCGAGGCGTCGTCGGCCGCCTCCATCAGCTCGGCCGGCAACCCGGCGGCCGCTACGGCCTCGGTGAACACATCGGTCCCCAGTGACCGCCCCTGCCCGTGTACCCGCTCGCCGATCTGCGTGTAGAGGCTCGCCAGCGCGTCCGGCCCGTGCCGTTGCCCGGCCGCGTACAGCAGGCGCTGCGCGCGTACCGACTGCTTCATCGGCTCCCGGTACTGTTCCGGGATCTCCTTGCCCTCGTTGAGGACGGCCAGGCTCATCACCCGCCAGTCGATGCTGTGCCCGCGCGCGGCGGTGACGCCGAGTAGCCACCGCGAGGTGCGCCAGGTGAACGGGCAGGCCGGATCAAACCAGAACGTCACGTCATCGCTCATGGGCCAAGTCAACCAGACCAGCCTCACCCCGTGGCAAGGCTGTGGCACGATGCGGCCGTGCTGTCGAATCCCCGACCCGTGAGCCGGCGCGGGATGTTCCTCGGTGCCGGCGCGGCTGCGGTGGCCGCGGCGGGCGCCGGTACCGGCGTGACGTTGTGGGTGGCCCGGAGCAATGCGGACCAGCCGGGCACGGGCGACTCTCCGGTTCCGCGCCGGCACCTGTCGTTCGGCTTCCTGCCGGACGGCTACCGCAGCACGGCGTTCGGGCTCGACAGCCGGTGGGAGTCGGTAACCGCGTCCCCGGGCGGAGAAGCGCGGAACGTGTTGACGCGCGTCAAGATGTTCCGCACCGGGATCGCCGTACCCACCGACCCCATGAGTCCGCACGACTCGGCCTGGCGCAGGGGCGGCGGCCGGCACGCGGTCCACGGCAAGCCGACCCGGTACGCGGTCGTGGATACCGAGACCTCGGCGCTGGTCCGCGTCGAGTGGCGGTACGAGCGGAACGGCTGGGCGCAGCTCGACCACATCACGGAGAACCCAGATCTCGCCGCGGCGCTGCGGATCGCGGCCGGCGTACGGCTGGGCGCCGGTACGCCTGTGCCGTTGCCGGTCGCCGCGTCCGGCCTGCCCGCCGCCCTGCGCCGGCAGGGGATCGATGCGTTCGACAGAGGTGGCGACGACTGGTTCTACGGCGTCACGTACGCCCCGACGCCCGCGCCGCTCGGCGTCGGCGCGACCTATTCGTCGATGACCGTGACGGTGTCGCCGATGACGGCTAGCGAGCGGCTGCGCGAGACCAGCCCGGACGCCGGCGGGGCGACCACGACCATCCAGGGCCATCCCGCGCGGCGCACCAGCAGCTTCTCCGGCGACGACCCGGAGGAGGCACTCAACCTGTGGGATATCGGCGGATGCCTGCTGCGCATCACGATCAGCGGCAAGCCGGTCCGTGACCTCACCGGTCCGGACGGCGTGCTCACGATGTGGCCACACTTCCAGGTCACCGCGGACCGGGCACGCTGGCGCTAACCGGTACGCGGCGCGCTAGCCGGTAGGCGAGGAGGGTGGTGCGGCCAGCGCGAGCAGGTTGCCCTCCGGTACCACGATCGTGGGTCGGGCCGCCGCCTTCCTGGCCCGTACCTGCGCCCGGTTCTCCGGTGCCTGCGCGACGGCGGACCGGTAGCCGTCGGCGGTCTCGCGCGCGATCGCCGCCCAGCCGTACCGCGTTCGCACCATCCGCCTGGCCCGTGCGGCCATCCGGCGCGCGCCCACCGCGTCACTGAGCAATGTGGACACCGCCTCGGCCAGCGCGTCGGGGTTCTTGGCCGGGAACGTCACTCCGGTGACGCCGGGCTGCACGATCTCGGCGAGCCCGCCGATCGCCGCCACCGCGAGCGGGGCGCCGGCCGCCGCCGCCTCCAGCGCCACCATGCCGAACGGCTCGTAGATGCTCGGCACCACCATCGCGTCGGTGGCCGCGAGCGTCGCCGGCAGGTCGTCGCCGACAAAGCCGGCGAAGCTGACCGCGCGCTCCAGTTCCAGCCGCTTCGTCTCCTCCTGCAGCTCGTCGCGGTGCGGGCCGTCCCCGGCGATTACCACGCGCAGCCCCGGGTGCCGGAGGCGTAACTCGGGCAGCGCCGATACCAGGTGCTGTACGCCCTTCTCGTAGACGAGGCGGCCGGCGAAGCCGAGCAGCGGACCCGACCCGGCGAAGCGGGCGCGGGCGGCGGCGACCGCGGACGCGGGAGCCTGCCACACCGGCGCGTCCACGCCGTTCGGGATGACCCGTACCTTCGCCGTGGGCAGGTCGAGCAGCCGGGAGACCTCCCAGCGCATGTACTCGGAGCAGACGAGTACCCGGCTCGCCTCGTGGCCGAGCCACCATTCAACAGAGTGAATGCATTTGTTCATCTCGTCCGGAAGCCAACCCTGGTGCCGGCCGGCCTCGGTGGCGTGGATGGTGGCGACCAGCGGGATGCCGAGGTGGTCGCGCATGGTCACCGCGGTGTGCGTGACCAGCCAGTCATGCGCGTGGATGACGTCGTAGGAGTCGGTGGCGGCGGCGTGCAGGGCGGCGCGGGTGAGGCTGTGGTTGAAGGCCATGGTCCACGCCAGGAGCGTCGGCGTGGCGAGCGGAAACAGTGGCGGGTCCGCTGGGGCGCGCACGACGCGTACCCCCTCGCGAAGTTCTTCCAGCGGAGCGTCGGGTGCGTGCCGAGTGACCACGGTGACCTCGTGGCCGGCGGCGGCGAGCGATGTGGCGAGAGCGTGTACGTGCCGCCCGAGACCCCCCACGACCACCGGCGGGTACTCCCACGACAGCATCAGGACACGCAACGGCTTGACAGTTGCCTCCTTGCACTCTATTTCCTGCGGCACGGCCACCTCCCTTTGCTCCAGAGTCCGCCCCCGAGAACGTCCCCCAGGACATGCGGCAATAGGCACCACATTGGGTGCCTGAAACGCGGGTAACGGGGGAACGCCAACTATCGTGCCATGCGCCATTTACCGGTGGCGTCCGTGGTGTTTCGGACGCGTAAAGCTCTTGTGTGACTCGGGAATCAGCCCCGCGCGGCCG
>JBPYFB010000378.1:0-2403 GCA_051986465.1 Rugosimonospora sp. | reverse complement strand
CTCGATCAACGCGGTGTCGGTGGCCGCCAGTTTGGGCAGTTGAGAACGGTACCGCTCCAGTCGGACTGCGTGCCGGCGTCGCGCCCATTCGGCGGCCAGCGGCACGCGGGCCGTCAACTCCCGCGACGCACGGTTCATCACGCCGCTAAAGGTCCTATCCATACCTGTGCCTTCCCCTGGGAATCTGGTCGGTGTCTCCCAATAGAGGTATTAGAGATCGAGATATCACGAGCGTCGACGCTGCCGAACCCACGCGTCAGAATGCCGACTCAGGGTCGAACTCGACGTTCCGCTGGCTCGCCTGGTCGGTCGGGATCGTGGTCTCACACGTCAGCGGACCACCCCCCTTTGGGTAACTGCGCCAACCCGGAAAAGGTTACGTAGTCAACCAACCACCGCTGGTCCGCGCATGGGTACGGATTCACGCATGGTGCACGATTACCTCCGCTGGTGCCGCGGGCGTTCATTCTTTCGGCGGACAAACGCGACCGGGCGCGACGATGACCTTCGGCAGTCACGGGAGACAATGGCAACATGACGAGCCTCGCCATACTCACGCCGAGCATCGCCGCGGACTACGAGCGGTGCGTCGACCTGAATCGATCCGTGTTGGAGCACTCGGACAGCAGCGTCGAGCACCACATCGTGGTACCGGCGCGGGATCAGGTGCTGTTCTCGCGGCTGCGCGGCCGGCGTACGCATATCCGCGTCGAGTCCGAGTTCCTGCCCCGCTCGTTCGTGCGGGTACCGCGGACGAAGTACACGGTCAACGTGCGCCACCCGTACCCGCCGGTGCGCGGCTGGATCCTCCAGCAGATCATCAAGCTCGCCGTGGCGGCGGAGCTCCCCGCGGACGTCGTCGTCATGGCGGGCTCGGACACCACGTTCTGCCAGCCTTTGCGGGCGGAGACGTTCGTGCGCGACGGGGTCGTGCGGCTGTACCGGTTGCCGGGCGGCGTGCACGAGGGCATGCCCCGGTACGTGCTGTGGCACAACGTCGCGCGTACCCTGCTGGGGCTGCCGGCCACCGCCGAGGCACCGCTGCCCGACTACGTCAGCTCGATGCTTGCCTGGGATCCGGCCCTGGTGCGGGCGATGCTGGCGCGGATCACCGAGGTGACCGGGCGCCCGTGGGCGAACGCGATCGGCGGGCAGCTGCGCTTCTCCGAATGGACGCTGTACGGCGTCTTCGTGGACGAGGTGCTCGGCGCGCCGGCCAACTCGTTCGCCTCCGACGACCCGCTGTGCCACACGTACTGGCCGGAAGAACCGTTGGACGCGGCCGGGCTGGACGCCTTCCTGGCCGGCATCGCACCCGACGACATCGCGGTGATGATCTCCGCCAAGTCACGCACGCCGATGGACCTCCAGCGCGCGGCAATGGCGAAGCTTCCTCAGTTCGCCCCGCTACTCGAGCCGCCGGCGGGCCGGTAGAAAGCTGTCGGCCCGCGGATGCCGACGCTGCGGCATCCGCGGGCCTACCGGGGAGGGCTACTACGGTGTGATCTTGTAGATGTGGTAGCTGTATTCCGCGGCGAAGTTGTCAGTGATCTTCCCGCCGCTGATCGGTACGCTGCGGTTCTCGAACATCACCTGTGCCGTGCTGCCCTGCAGCGTAGCCGGAAGGCTCAGCGTCTGGGTGCCGGTTCCGCCGTCCGGGCCGGGCATGGCGAACAGGTAGTAGGAGCCGCCGTAGGACTTGAGCATGGTGTCCACGAGCGGGTTGGCGGTCCACTGGTACGACACGCTGTTGAGCACCGGCGCCAGCGCGGTGATCTGCTGGTTGGTCTGCGCCACCATCGGCCGGTTGGCCGCGCCGCAGGAGTCGCGCAGCAGGTGCTGACTCTGGCATGAGCCGCCGAAGCTGTGGTTGAAGTAGATGATGCCGCGGGCACCGTGGATGAGCGAGCTCATCACCGCACCGGCGATCTGGTTACCGGTGATGGTCGGCGCGGTGTCCTCGGTGGCCGGGTGGCCGACCTCCACGAACCCGTAGATCGGCATCCGCTTGCCGTCCATGCCGTCCAGCTTGCGCAGGCGGTCGATGACCAGGCCGTAGCTTGACGAGCGCCGGCAGTTGCCCGGCGAGATGCCCAGCCACTTCTGCGCCTCGCCCGGGCACAGGTTCGGGTCGGTGTAGAAGTACATGTCCGACGAGACGAACTGCTGGTACTGGTTGACGAAGACCTGCGCCTGCTGGTCGGACTCCCACATGTCGACGCCCTTGCCGTAGTTGGCATACCGGGGCCGACCGTCGTTGGGCGTACCGTCGTTCATCGCCTTCATCACCGTGTACCCGCACTGGCCGCCGTTGTCCTGGATGGGAGTGCAGGTGTCCCAGCCCTCCTTGCCGGTCCACGCGTCGTACCCGGGGCCGTACGTCATGTCCGCCTCGTCCGCCAG
>JBPYFB010000377.1:0-14356 GCA_051986465.1 Rugosimonospora sp. | reverse complement strand
GTCGGCGGCAAGACCGACCGACTCGGCTTCCGGCTGGCGCCTGCCCTGGACACCATGCGTACCGCCCTCGGCCTGTCCGCCGATCCGGGCGGCGCGCGCGCCTACGCCTACCGCCACGTCTCGCTCGTGCCTCAGGCTTACGAGCCGGATGCCGTACCGGTGCCAGGTATCCGGCGCTACCGCCAGACCAGCCCGCTGCTGCCGGGTGACCGGCTGCCCAGGTGGCTGGTCGACCGGCCGGCCGGGCGACCGCTGGTGCTCGTGGCCTTCGGCACCATCACCCCTGGACTCGCCGCGTGGCGGGGCGCCGTTGGCGCGATCGTTGCCGGCCTCGGCGAAGTCGATTGCACCGTAGTGGTCCTGGGCGGCGGCGTGCCGGGTACGCCACCGGCGAATGTGCGGCTGGTCGACTGGCTGCCGCAGCCGCTGGTACTCGAGTGCTGCGACCTGTTCGTCACGCACGGCGGCTTCAACAGCGTCCGGGAGGCGCTGCGGTTGGGCGTACCGATGGTGATCGTCCCTTGGCTGACCGACCAGCCGGCGAACGCGGCCCGATGCGCGCAGCTTGGCGTGGCCCGGGCGATCGACCCGGACGAGCTCACCCCCGCCGCAGTGTCCGGCGCTTGCACTTGCGTGCTTGAGGATCCGGCGTACCGGCGGCGGGCGGCCACCATCCGGCGCCACATGCTGGCGCTGCCCGGGCTGGACGTACTGGTGTCTGACCTGGAGGCGATCGTCACGGACCAACGCCGGGAGTTCTGCTGAGCGGGGCACTACCGCGGGGCCATGCAGTCGATGGCGGCGGGCACGATCGCGACCTCCAGCACTGGGGTACGGGCCGGTAGCAGCTCACCGTCGGCCTCGACCAGCAACGGATGGCCGTCCGTGCGCTCCACCAGCACCAGATGCCCGCGTGTGTAGCAGACGCCAGGGTGGCCGAGGTGCTGGCCGGCCATCATGAGCGGCAGCATGCGGGTCAGCTCGTCGGTGTTCATGCCGGCGACCACGCACACGTCGAGCAGCCCGTCATCGAGGGCGGCCTGGGGCAGGAGCCGCAGCGCGCCAGCGCCACGCAACGGGCCGCCGCCGACGTTCACCAGGCACGTATCTCCTTTGTGGACGGTAACGCCGTCCACCGTGATCCGGGCGGGGAAGGAGGGCGGCGCGGCCAGGACCGTGGCCGCGCCGGACCAGTAACGCTCCGTCTTAGTGGCCGGCCCACCGGCGAGTGCGGCCGCCAGGACGTCCGCCAGGAAACCGGCCGAGATACCCAGCGCCGCGACCCGGCCGCTGTCCGGGCCATCGAGCATGCGCAGCAGGTCCAGCCGGCGCACGTACCCGCGGTCCTCGTCGAAGGCCGACTCCAGGATCTGCCGCCAGTCCCGTTGCCCCCACAGCCCCAGGCAGAATGAGTTGCCGCTACCCGCGGGCAGCGGGACGAGGACCGGTCCTTTCCTGCCGACCAGGGCCGCGGCGACCTCCCCGATGGTCCCGTCGCCGCCGATCGCCACGATCAGGTCGTGTTCGCTCGCCGCCGCGACGGCACCGGCCTGCCGGGGACCGGTGGTCTTGTGCACCGTGCAGGACGGGGCGTACCGGCGGCAGATCGCGACCGCCTCGTCGATCAGCGCCGCAGTCGTGCCGCCGGCCGCCGGGTTGGCCACGACCGTCACCAGCAGCTCACCGGTGCGCCTCATGAGCGCACCGGTGCGGCGTTGTCGCGGGCCGCGGCCTGGTGGGCCCCGGCGGTCGGTCGAGCTACTGTCTGGCTCATACCAGGACTACGTCGCGGCCCGGCCGCGCCCTCACTATGAGGGATCGGCGGCCCGGCCGCGTAACACCGGTGTGAGGTACCTGGAGTGTGCACGGACGGCCGCGCGCAAGCTGCTGCCGGGGCTCGACGAGCGGCTTGAGGCCGAGCCGCTGATGAACCTGGAACGCCCCGGTTCACCGGGGATCGAGGTGTTCCGCGAGCACCGCGGTCCAGGTTTGCTGGTACCGGCCGAGCACGGCGGCGGCGGCGCGAGTGCACTGGAGGCGGTACGCGTGCAGCGCGCGGTCGGTGCCCGGTCCCCGTCGCTGGCGGTCGCCACCGCCATGCACCATTTCTCGATGGCGAGCCTGGTCGCCCTCGCCCACACCAGCAACGGCTTCGAATGGATGCTGCTGGAGGCGGTGGCCACCGGTGGCAAGCTGCTCGCGTCCGGGTTCGGCGAGGGGCGCCCGGGTACCGGCATCCTGGAGCCGACCATGACCGCCGTCGCGGCGCCCGACGGGGTGCGGGTCAGCGGTGTCAAGCGGCCCTGCAGCCTCGCCCGGTCCATGGACCTGCTCACCGCCAGCGTCGTCGAGAACGGACAGCTCTCGGTGGTGATGATTCCGGCCGGCACGCCGGGCGTGCGGGTCAGCCCGTTCTGGGGCAGCTTCGCCCTGGCGGGCGCGGAGAGCGAGCAGGTCACCGTCGAGGACGTATTTGTACCGGACGAGTTGGTCGTGCGCACCGGCGTACGACCCGGCCACGCGCTGGACGAGATTCAAAGTGCCGGGTTCGTCTGGTTCGAGCTGCTGATCGCGGCCAGCTATCTCGGCATGGCCAGCGCGCTGGTGGAGCGGACGCTGGCCGACGACCGGATCCCGCAGGGGCAGCAGGCCCGGCTGGTGGTCGAGACCGAGGCGGCGATGGGCGTACTGGAGAACATCGCCCGACAGGTGCCGCCACAGGCACCCCCCGATCAGCGGCTTCTCGCCGACGCGCTGTTCGCCCGGTACGCGGTCCAGGACGCGATCGCCCGTGCCACGCCGTGCGCGGTGGAACTGCTCGGTGGGTTGCGCTTCATCGCCGCCGACGACGTCGGGTACCTCGCCGCCTGCGTCAACGGGCTGAGCTTCCATCCACCATCCCGGGCCCGGATGGACGGCGCGATCATCCGGTACCTGTCCGGCGAACCGCTCACCGTCGCATGAACGTCCCGGAGCTGTACCGGCGCCACCTGGGCACCGGCCGCGCCGCACTCGCGAGCATGCTCGGCGGCGTCACCGAGGTGGCCTCCGACGGTGCCTGGGTGGTCGCCGCCGACGGCCGGCGCTACCTCGACTTCGGCGGGTACGGCGTGTTCCTGTTGGGACACCGGCACCCGCGGGTCGTCGCCGCCGTGCACCGCCAGCTGGACACGCACCCGCTGGCCACCCGGGTCTTCCTCGACCCGGTCCTGGCACGTGCCGCCGAGGCACTCGGGCAGGTGGCGCCGGCCGGCCTCGACTTCGTCCACTTCGTCAACTCGGGCGCCGAGGCCACCGAGGCCGGCCTCAAGCTCGCCCGGATCCACGGCAGAACCACGCTCATCACCACCCACAACGGATTCCACGGCAAGACGCTCGGCGCGCTGAGCGTCACGGCCAACGCGCGCTACCAGGATCCCTTCGTACCGCTGCTGCCCGGCGTCGTGACCGTACGCTACGGCGACCTGGCGGCGCTGACCGGCGCGCTCGCGGTCAACGCCGGGCGGGCCTGCGTCGTGCTTGAGCCGGTACAGGGCGAGGGTGGTGTGGTTATCCCGCCGCCGGGTTACCTGCGCGGGGTCGCGGCCGCCTGCCGCGCCCACGACGCGTTCCTGATCGTCGACGAGGTACAGACCGGCCTGGGGCGGCTCGGCGTCTGGTGGGGGGTGGACGCCGAGGGAGTCCAGCCGGACGTGCTGCTGGTCGGCAAGGGCCTGTCCGGCGGGGTGGTGCCGGTTGCGGCGGTGGTCGCCGGTCACGAGGTGTACGAGCCGTTCGGGCGCGACCCGTTCCTCCACTCCTCGACCTTCGCCGGCTCGCCACTGGCCGCCGCCGCGGCGCTGGCCACGATCCAGACAATGATCGAGGAGGACACGGTGGCCGCCGCGGCAAGCCTGGGTGGCAGGCTGCTGGCCGGCGTGCGCCAGCGCTGCGCCGAGTTCGGGACTGGCGTGATCGCCGAGGTGCGTGGGCGCGGGCTGCTGGTCGGCATCGAGTGCCTGCGGCCGGCGACCGTCGGCGAGTTGGCGCTCGAACTCCTGGAGCGCGGGGTGCTCGTCAACCATTCGCTCAACGCCTCGCTCGTGCTGCGGCTGACCCCGCCGGCGATCCTCGACGAGGCCGAGCTCGACCTGTTCTTCACCGCGTTCGGCGAGGCGCTGGCCGCGGTCGCCACGCACGTCCACGACCCAGTGACCGGTTCGATCGTCTGACGGAAGGTGTACCGTGCCCGAGATTGTGATCTGCGCGCGAGTCCCGGAGTGGGAGCCGACCCAGGCGTACGCCCGGATCAGCGACTTCGCGCGCTACCCGGAGCTCACCGAGGCGGTCCGGGAGGTGGTGCTGCACCCGTCGGATCCGGACGGCACACTGGTGTCGGAGTGGACGGTCAGGTTCCGCAACGGCCTGCTGCGCTGGACCGAGCGGGACAGCTTCGACCCGGTGTCCATGCGCATCGACTTCTGCCAGATCAGCGGCGATTTCGCGAGCTTCGAGGGATCCTGGCGATTCGCGCCTGACCCGCCGGGTGCTCAGGTCACCTTCACCGCCTTGTTCGACCTGGGCATCCCGACGCTGGCCGAGATCCTCGACCCGGTGGCCAGCTCGGCGCTGCGTACCAACATCATGCTGATCCTTCGGGGGTTGCTCGGAGAGGTGACGCCGATGGCGGGTCTGCCGGAGCTGGCGGGGACAGCTCGTGACGGCGCAGGCTGAGGAGGCCCGGCGGCTGTTCCGGAAGCTGGCCGGCGGCGTCGCCGTCGTCACCTCCTGCGGCGGGCACGAGCCGGTGGGCCTGACCGCGTCGTCGGTCACCTCGGTGTCGCTGCAACCGCCCATGCTGCTGGTCTGCGTGGGCACGCAATCGAGCACTCTGGCCGCGATCCGGCTGCGGCAGTGCTTCGCGGTCCACCTGCTCCGCGACGATCAGCGGTGGGTCGCCGAGGAGTTCTGCCGGCCCGGCAACGGCGTACAGCGCTTCGGCGGCGTGGCATACCGGTACGTCTGCGGCGTGCCGGTGATCCGGGACGCGCTCGCGTGGTCGGTGTGTGCGCTCGAGGACGACCGGCAGTACGGCGACCACCACGTCGTGGTCGGCCGGGTGCTCGCCACCCGTACCGGCGACGGTAGGCCACTGGTCTGGCACGATCGCTGCTACGTGGGCCTGTCCGCAACCATTCCACGCCCGTCGGAGCCGCCGTTGGGTCTGGAGATGTCATAACGGTGCCGACGGCCGCAGCGGGCGGGCGTCCGCAGTTTTCCCGTGCGGCTAGCCCTGTCGATGTATGGCCACGTACCCGTCCTCTAGTTCTCCAGCCCGTCAGTCGGTGACGGCGGGTGGTTCGCTGGGGAACAGAATCGGGCTGAGCAGGTATCGGGTGCGGTCGGGCGTGGGTGGGTTGGCCAGCCGGGGGACGATTGCCTCGCGCAGTTCCTTGATCATGGCGTCAAGTTCCTCGCCGTTGAGCCAGATGGCGTGCTGCCGGTAGCCGACTGGGTCGGTGGCCGGGTTGGTGTGTTCCCGGTCGAGGTAGGCGTTGAACTCGGCGACCAGGGTGGCCACGGCGGTGGCGAACGCGCGCCGGTGTTCGTCGGGTGTCAGCGACGCGGCCGTGGCGGGGTCGATGCTGGCCCGGTCCTGGCATAGGCGGTAGTGGCGCTCGACCGCGCCGCGTACCCGTCGTTCCTCGACCACCTCCAGGATTCCACCGGTGGCCAGCAGGTCGACATGCCGGTAGACCATTGCTTTGGAGACGTCGGGCAGCCGCGTGCACAGCTGCGCTGTCGTTAGCGTGCGTCCGCCGCGCATGGCATGCACGATCCGCAGCCGAACCGGGTGCCCCAGCAGTTCCAAGGTGTCCACTCCCGAACGATCTCAGATCATGCTACCGTTCGCAAAATCCGAGAAGGTAGGGATGTGGGATGACGGTGGGGACAGACCCGGCAGAGGTCGCCGCAACGGTGGTCCGATCGGCGCGCGAGGGGCGCTTCGTGGACATCGAGGCGCTGTTCGCGCCGCGGCTGCAGGCGGTGGTGTCCGCCGAGACGCTGCGGGTGAATTGGGCGACAGAGATCTCCAGGGTCGGTGCGATCACGGCTGTGGGGCAACCGACCAGCGAGCCGGGCAAGGCGGGGTTGGTCCGGGTGAGCGTCCCAGTGACCTGCGAGCGTGGCGGGCTCATGGTGGTCATGTCAGTTGACGGTGCCGGCATGATGCACGGCCTGCGGCTCGCGCCGCCGGCTGCCGCGTCCTGGGAGCCATCGGGCTACGCCAATCCGAAACGGTTGGTCGAGCACGAGGTCACCTTCGGCTCCGGCGCACTCGCGGTTCCCGGCACTCTGACCCTTCCCCGCAGGGGAGGACTATGGCCCGGCGTGGTCTTGCTCAGCGGCGGCGGACCGTTCGACCGGGACGCCACCAACGGAGCGAACAAGCCGCTCAAGGACCTGGCGTGGGGGTTGGCCAGCCGCGGTGTTGCGGTGGCCCGCTACGACAAGCTGACCTTCGTCCACGGTGATGTGCTCACCAAGCCGGGTTTCACGATGGCTGAGGAGTACGTCCCGCACGCGCTGGACGCGGTCCGCCTGCTCCAACAGCAGCCCGGCGTCGACCCCGCCCGCGTGTTCGTGCTCGGCCACAGCATGGGCGGCAGCGCCGCGCCGCGGGTTGCGGCCGCCGAGGCGTCGGTCGCAGGCATGCTGATCCTGGCCGGTGACACCGTGCCGTTAAGCAAAGCCGCTGTGCGCGTCGCCCGCTACCTGGCCACCGTGAATCCCGGCCCAGACACGCAAGCCGCCCTCGAGCTGATCACCCGGCAGGCCGCCCTGGTCGAGAGCCCCGACCTGTCACCCGCAACACCGACAACCGACCTACTGTTCGGCTGGCCCGCGTCGTACTGGCTGGACCTACGCGACTACGACCGCGTTGCAACCGCCGCAGCCTTGGACAAGCCAATGCTCATCCTGCAAGGCGCCCGCGACTACCAGGTGACCGTCGCCGACGACCTCGCTCGCTGGCAAGCGGCCCTCGCCCATCGCCGAGACGTCACGATCCGCGTCTATGACGCCGACGATCACATGTTCTTTCGCGGCAAAGGCCCGTCCACACCCGCCGGGTACGATCCGCCGCAGCACATCGACCCAGCCGTAATCGCCGACATCGCCGACTGGCTTACCGCCGGCCAGCCGAAGATTGCCCGGCTGTTCCCCCGTCGCAAGCACTGACCCGACCGATCCCCAAGCACGATGACTGCGTGTGGGACAAGACCCGCCGCCGTGACCAACCCGAACATCGACCAGCGTCTACGTAACGATCCCGGGCTGGAGAACTAACCTCGGGATTTTCGGGGCGACCGCGACGGTCCTCGGCTCTGATGGCGGCGCGGACCAGGGCCGGGGCGAGCGCCGGGCTTGTGTCATTCGGGTATAGTCACGAACGGCGATTCCGGACGCCTCCTGGTCCGCGGGCAGAGCTGCAAGCTCACCGGTACATCTGGCGTGACCAAGGTGGTCTTTCCTGCCCTGACTTCGCGGACCCTGGGCGTGAAGGAAGGCTGCCATGCATGGTCGATCGCGTCCGCTTCCGACTCATCCGAGTTTGCGGTACTTGAAGCTAGAAGCGAAGCATCGCTTGGCTGAGGGTGAGTTTCGGGCACTACATGACGCGCAGGCGGCGATCGCCAGAGACTACGGACAGCCGAGCTGGGCGGCGCTCAAGCAGTACATCAACAACCATTGCCCGCAGGACAGCCCGGCCCTGTCGCACTTGATGTGGGTGATCAGCCGTTTCCGGGATGCTGGTGAGCCGACGTGGGCGGCTCCTGGGCAAGACGAGTTGGGACAGCATTTCAGCAGCCAGGTCCTCAGCATGCTCCCGCTCGGCGAGCTGGTCGCGGCACTCGTCGCGCACGCCCCCGATCTACGCGGGGATGTCCTGGTGGTAGACCAGGTGCCGGCGGGGGCGCGGGTTCGTATCGCGGGCACCGAGCTGCTCGCGACGGTCGAGGCGGAGCCGCCGCACCGGCTCATGGCGGTGATCCCGGTTCCCCTTCGTGGCCGGATCACTGATCCTCGCGCGATGGCGCCGCCGCTGCGCAC
This sequence comes from Rugosimonospora sp., assembly GCA_051986465.1. GTDB lineage: Bacteria > Actinomycetota > Actinomycetes > Mycobacteriales > Micromonosporaceae > DATEJJ01. The sequence continues at coordinate 6,262 of JBPYFB010000377.1, read as the reverse complement.
CGTCGGTGACGTTCCGGCCGAGGTGGTTGGGATCGCCGATGGGGCGTTCGCGGAACTGGGTCTGGTGGGTTTGATCCTCGCCGGCGGCGAGCCTGGTGCACGGGCATGGGCCGTCGCGAAGGGCTGGGCAGATCTGGAACGGGCCGAGCCCCTGGATACCACCGGTCACCGGTTGTATGCGCCCGGGGTTTCGGCCCTCGTCACCACGACCGCCGTGCTGCGCTTGGTCGCCGAGGGCCGTGTCGAACTCGACCGCCCGGCCAACGACTTTCTGCGCACGGTGCGCCTCGCCGATGACGCGGTCTCGGTCAGAGAGCTGCTGAGCTACAGCGGTGGCGTCGACAACGTCCCCGCGAACCCGGGTGAGCTTTTCGCCGAACGCGTCCCGGACTTGGTGGGGGTGACCGGGCCGGTGATCGGCTGTGGCGGTCCGCGCGGCCTGGTCCGCCCGACCAACGTCGGGTGTGCGGTACTCGGACAGCTGGTCGCCGATGTCACCGGATCGCCGTACGTCGACGCGGTCACTAGCCTTGTGCTTGAGCCCCTCGGGATGACCAGCTCGTCATTTCCTGCCTGCGCCGCTGACATCGGCCCCGACGCAATCACCGGCTACCGCGTGAGTGCGGCGGGCGTCTTCGAGCCGGTTCCCGCCACGGTCTGTGTCATGCCGGCCGCTGGCGGTCTGTGGGCGAGTGCGGCCGACCTCGTGCGTTTGGGGGCTGGCTGGGCATCGCTGCTGCCCGCAGATCTCGCGCACGAGGCACTCACGCCGCAGGCTTCACGTGAGGATGGCGCAGGCAGCGCAGGTCTTGGTTGGCTCATTCGCGCCCGCGGCGACACAGCCCTCATAGGCGGGAGCAGTCCAGGGGTGGTTGCCTCGCTGTCGGTTCGGATTCGTGACAACCGCACCCATCTGACAGTGACAAATCGAGTTGTCCCGGTCAATTCCATTGATGACCGCATGCTGCGGTCCTGGACCAACCCGGCGCGGCCAGCAGCAGGGCAAACGTCATGAGCCCGTCGACCATCGCGGCGATCGCAGTCGCCGGGCTTCTGGGTGCCTACGAGCGCTACCTGCAACGCGGCCGCCCCGACCTGCAACGCGACGGGGGTGGGCTACTCGATGAACGCCGTGTGGTTGACCGATGAGGAGTTCGCCGAGTCCCGCGACGTCGTCACGTTGGTGCAACCCCGCACGGCGCTGCCGCCCAGGCCGGGTCGCAAACGCCGCCTGATTGCCAGCGTGTTCATGCCGCTTACCGCCGAACCGGAGAGTGAAGGAGACGACCATGACTGATAGTGCGGTGACGTTCAGCTCGGACGGGTACACGCTGGCGGGCACGCTGACCCTGCCCGACCGCACTGAACCGGGGCCGGTGCCGGCGGTACTCATGCTGCCCGGCTCGGGACGCACGGACCGCGACAGCAACGTCAGTCGGCCGCGGCTGCGACTCAACCTGTTCCCGACGCTGGTCGAGCCCCTCGACGCGGCCGGCTTCGCCACCTTCCGGTACGACAAGCGTGGCGTCGGCGCCAGCGCGGGCGACCGCGAGACCATCGGCTTCCACGACCGGCTTCGCGACGCTGCGGCCGCGGTGGCCTGGCTCGGGTCCCGACCCGAGATCGACCCGTCCGGAATCTTCGTCGTCGGCCACAGCGAAGGGGCGTTGTACGCGACCCGGTTGGCCGCTGGGGCAGCCCCGGTCGCCGGCGTGGTGCTGCTGGCCGGGTCGGCGAAGTCCGGGGAGGAGATCCTGCGATGGCAGGTCCGCCAGATCCTGCAAACCCTGACCGGCGTCAACCGTTGGCTGCTGAAGGTCCTGCCTATCGACCCGCTCAAGCAGCACCGTCGCAACCTAGAACGGATCAAGGCCGCCACGGGTGACACCGTGCGGATCCAGCTGAGAAAGATGAACGCGAAATGGATGCGGGAGTTCATGGCTTACGACCCCGCCGCGGACCTCGCCGCCGCCAAGGTCCCGGTACTGGCGATCACCGGAGCCAACGAACTCCAAGTCGACCCGGCTGATCTGGACCGGATGGCCGAACTGGTACCGACCGAGTTCGAAGGCCATGTCGTCCCCGATGTCACCCACCTGCTACGCGTCGAGCCCGGTCAGCCGACCCTGCGCAGCTACCGCCGCCAGTGTCGCCAGCCGGTCGACCAGCGCGTCATCGACCACGTCGTCACCTGGCTGAACACCCACGCCCACCAACCGACGTCACACACCCCCAGCGAAGCCGCATGACCACATCAGGCACATGACCACATCACCCAATAGCCGGAGGGACGTCATGTCACATCGCTACAGCAAGCTCGGCAACCGGTCGTTCCCCGCCGCCCCCATGGATGCGCACGTGTCAGGACGGATTGCAGTGTCCCGCCTGACCCGTCTGCTTCGCCGCCAGACACGGGTACGCCAACGAGGCGTCGAACCGGCCGGGCCGCCGCGCGGCGTGCCGCGTCCGGGTCGGTCTTTGCGCGCTGTCGCCGTGGTGTTCTGCTGCGTTTCGATCGTGGCCGTCATCGGCGCAATATCCGTAAGCTCAGCGTCGGCCGGTACGGACCCGGCAAACCAGCCCGGTGCGATCGCGGTCATCCAGCGGACCGAGGGTGGAATCGCCCACATCAGCGCGCGTACGTTCTTCGGCGTCGGGTACGGGCAGGGCTACGTGGAGGCACAGGACAACCTGTGCGTCCTCGCCGACGCCTTCGTCACCTACGCGGCCCAGCGCTCGCGGTACTTCGGCCCCGACGCCACCTATCTCAGCCCCGGCAACCAGGTGTCGTTCAACAACCTCGCCAGCGACTTCGCCTACCAGCGCATCAACGACGAGAGGCTGGTGCAGCGGCTGCTCGACCAGCCGCCGCCGAACGGGCCGACCGAGCAGGCCCGGCAGGCCGTGGCCGGCTTCGCCGCCGGGTACGACCGGCTGCTGCGCGCCATCGGCGGCGCGGCCGGCGTCCGCGACCCGGCCTGCCACGGCCGGGCGTGGGTCAGGCCGATCACCGATCGGGATGTCTGGCGGCGGATCTACGCGCTGGCCGGGCTTTTGAGCTTCCAGTACTTCACGCAGGCGCTCGTCGACGCCGTCCCACCCGCCCCGACAACGGTCGTGGCCGGGGCCGCCGCGATCGACCCGCAGCGGCTGCGGCAGGCCTTGCCGGTACCGGGCGGCGGCCTGCCAGTCGGCAGCAACGGGTACGCCATCGGCGGCACCGCGACCGCGAACGGGACCGGCATGCTGCTAGCCAACCCACACTTCCCCTGGCAGGGCATCGACCGCTACGAACAGTTCGAACTGAGCATCCCCGGCCAACTCGACGTCGCCGGCGGGGCGCTGCTGGGATTACCCGGAATCAACATCGGGCACACCCAGGGTGTCGCGTGGACCCACACCGCCTCTACGGCGTACCGGTTCACCCCCTACCAACTCACCCTCGTGCCCGGCGACCCGACGTCCTACATCGTCGACGGCCGGGTACAGCACATGCAGGCGCGTACCGTCCAGGTGACCGCGCGGGGACCGGACGGTGCGCTGGAGACCCGCGGGCACACCTTCTACGAGACCCCATGGGGACCGGTGTTCGACAGCCAGGCGTACCTGCTGCATTGGACGCCGGCCACCGCGTACGCCCTCGCCGACGCCAACGCCACCAACATCCGCCTGGAGGACACCTCCCTGGCCATGGACCAGGCGCAGAACGTGACCCAGCTACGCGCGGCCGAGGAACGCTTCCAGGGCCTGCCCTGGGTCAACACCGTCGCCACCGACCGCACCGGCGTCGCCTACTACGCCGACCAGTCCGTCGTACCGGACGTGCCCGACAGTCTCGTCGACCGGTGTCTCGTTCCTGGCCTCGGCACGGTCATCTACCAAGTACTCGGCCTGCCCGTCCTGGACGGCTCGCGCAGCCAGTGCCGCTGGCAGCACGACCCGGACGCGGTCGACCCCGGTACCTTCGGGCCCGCCGAACTGCCCCGACTGATCCGGTCGGATTTCGTTGGCAACTCCAACGACAGCTACTGGCTCGTCAATCCCCACCAGACGATCGAAGGGTATCCGCGCATCATCGGCGGCGAGCGCACCGAACTCAGCCTGCGCACCCGGGTCGCGATGACGATGATGACCGACCGGATCGCCGGCACCGACGGCCTGCCCGGCCACGGCTTCACCCTCCAGGACATGCAAACGCTGGCCTTCCAGGACCGCAACTACTCCGCCGAACTGCTGCGCGACCAGGTCGTCGCGGCCTGCCGAACAAACCCGGTCGCCACGTCGTCGAACAACACCGTGGTCGACCTCCGGTCGGCCTGCGACACGCTGGCCTCGTGGGACCTGCACGCTACGCCGACCTCGCGGGGGGAGCTGCTCTGGAGCGAGTTCTTCAACCGGGCTGCCGTCGCACCCGGCGGTATCTTTGCCGACGCGTTCGACCCCGACCGTCCACTTGAGACACCCGGTCGCCTCAACGCCGGGAACCCGGCCGTCTGGACCGCACTCGCTGACGCCGTCGAGTACCTGCAGAGCAAGGGCCTGCCGCTGGACGCCCCATGGGGGGACGTGCAGTACGTGGAACGGGCCGGGGTACGGATCCCGATAGACGGCTGCCAAGGCACCTCGCTGGTGGTCGAGCAGGGCTGCTTCAACCTGCAGGTCGACCAGTCCCGCCCCGACGGCACCTACGAACCGGTCGACGGTACGAGCTTCGTCATGGCGGTCACCTGGGACGACCACGGCCAACCCCAGGCCCGCACACTCCTGAGCTACTCGCAGTCGACCGACCCGACCTCACCCTGGTACGACGACCAGACCAAGCTCTACAGCCAGAAGCAATGGATCTCCGAAAGCTTTGGCCAGGCACAAGCCAACGGGGACCTGCAAGCCCGCGAACTGACCCTCACCTGAATCAGGCACTACAGATAACGAGCCACTCCGTGTCGTTTCTGGCCAGCGCGAGGGTTCCCACGAGATCGGTGCCCTCGCGCGTCCCACCAACCAGCGCCACCAATCGCGGCTACGGACCGGGGTGCGTGGCGCCGACCCTGCCCTGCGCCTATTCGGAGGTAATCACAGCGACCGGGTCGGGTGCCGCCGCACCGACCACACATACTGGACCGCAGGGGTCGGTGTTCGCCAGTGTCAACTGCACACTGGCGCTGCAGCACAGCGTGGTGCGCGTGTTGCCACCAGCCACCGGCGGCCAGTGCCAGCGCGACCTGTACAATCTGGACAGGCGCTTCGCCGACTACTACGCCACGACCCGGCTCTGGCGACAGCCTCTGACGTTGTCGGAACCAGTCACCTGTCCTCGGACTTCCCTGGGTCGAGCGTCCATTCCAGGGACAGCTTGAAGTTGGCTTCGGTGGCCGCTTTGGCGATAACCACGCCAGCTTCGGCGGTGAGCTTCACCCCGAACTCCAGCTGGACCTTGTCCGGCGGAGTCGCCAGGTCCCGGACGTGGCCGACCACGGCGGCGACCGCTGGTTTTACCCGTCGCAGCGCTTCCTCCAGCGTTTCGGCGTCATCTCGCTGTAGAGGAGGTCTGCGGCGCGGTTGGTGCTGGCCAGGTACCAGTCGAAGAGGCGGCCAAGCGCCGCCTGCCGGACATCCTCGCTGTCCTCGGCGGCGGCTCGGTCGGCGGCGTACCGGCGCAGCAGATCGTGCAGCGCGTACCGGCCAGCGGTGGGCTGGGCGACCAGGTGGTTGGCGGTGAGCCGGCCCAGCAGCCGCTGCGCCTGCTGCTCCGGGATTTCGGCAAGCGCGGCCACTGCCTCGGTGGTTACGTCCGGCCCGGGCACCAGACCGAGCAGCCGGAACACCCGCCGCGCGCCGGAGGGCAGTGTCGAGTAGGACAGGCCGAACGCGACCTGTACCGCCCTTTGCTCATCCCCGGCAACCTCGAGAGTGGACAGCCGATCCTGCTCCAACTCCGCCACCAGATCCGCGATCGGGTGCCCGGGCTGGTCCAGCAGCAGGGCGGCCGCGATGCGCAAGGCTAGCGGCAGGTACCCGCAGCAGCCAGCCAGCGAGTTGACGGCATCCAGCTCGGCGACCGCCCGGTCGGCGCCCAGCACGGCTATCAGCAGTTGCCGGGCTTCCGGCGGGGTGAGGACGTCCAGGCTGATCCGATGTGCCCCGTGGCTGGCCACGAGTCCGCTGAGCCGGTCTCGGCTGGTCACCACTACCAGGCAGCCGGCGGCGCCGGGCAGCAGCGGGCGTACCTGATCGGCGCTGGCGGCGTTGTCCAGTATTACCA
>JBPYFB010000376.1:0-30256 GCA_051986465.1 Rugosimonospora sp. | reverse complement strand
CAATCCGGTGGCCTGCAAGGTCGGCCCGGACGTCACCGCCGACCAACTGCTGCGCCTGTGCGCGCGGCTCGACCCGCACTGCGAGCCCGGCCGGTTGACCCTCATCGCGAGGATGGGCGCGACCGAGGTCGCCCGCCGCCTGCCGCCCCTGGTCACGGCGGTCCGCCAGGCCGGACACCCCGCCATCTGGCTGGTCGACCCCATGCATGGCAACACGGTCACCACGCCGGACGGTACGAAGACCCGTTACGTGTCGACCATCATCCGCGAAATTCGTTCCTTCATCCGCGCTGTCCACAAGGGCGGCGGCGTCGCCGGCGGCCTCCACCTGGAGACCACACCAGACCCAGTGACCGAGTGCGTGCGCGACGAGTCGCGCCTCGACGAGCTCGGCATCAAGTACACCAGCGCCTGCGACCCGCGGCTCAACCCGCAACAGGCGATCGCCGCCGTGTCCGCGTGGCTCGGCTGACTCGACGATCAGGGAGGCTCAGCAATGGAGAACCGGGTTGCAGTTGTAACAGGAGGCGCGGGCGGCATCGGGTCCGCGGTGGCCGCCGCGCTCGTCGCCCGCGGTGTCTCGGTGGCCGTGATGGACCGGGACACGCCCGAACTCGATACGGCGGTGGAGAAGCTGTCCGCGGAGGGCGGGCACGCCGAGGCGTTCCCCGTCGACGTGGCCGACCGCGCCGAGGTCGAGTCGGCGGTGGGTGCCGTTGAGCGCCAGTTGGGTGCCATCGACTACCTGGTCAACGCCGCGGGCGTGCTGCGGCTGGGCGAGGCGCGCCAGCTCACCGACGAGGACCTGAAGACCACCTTGGCCGTGAACGTCGGTGGCGTGGTGAACGTCTCCGGCGCCGTGGTGAACCGGATGGTGTCCCACTCGCGCGGGGCGGTCGTCACGATCGCGTCCAACGCGGGATACCTGCCGCGCATGCGAATGGCCGCGTACGCCGCCTCGAAGGCCGCCGCCGCCATGTACACCAAGTGCCTGGGCCTGGAGGTCGCCGAGCACGGCATCCGCTGCAACGTGGTGGCGCCGGGCTCCACGGATACGCCGATGCTCCGCTCGATGTGGCTCGACGAGAGTGGGCCGGCCAGCACGCTGCGGGGCGACCTGAACGCATACCGGGTCGGCATTCCACTGGCCCGTATCGGCACCCCCACCGACGTCGCCGACGCCGTCATGTTCCTGCTCTCCGACGCGGCCCGGCACATCACGATGCAAACGCTGACAGTGGACGGTGGCGCGGCGCTCGGGGTGTGACCCACCCGCCGCGGCACCATACCTGATTACCCGAGGAGGCCAACCCATGGCAGGCATACCCGCCATCGAGTCCTATCCACTGCCCACCGAGAGCGAGCTGCCGGAGAACATCGCGCAGTGGAGCCCCGATCCGGACCGCGCCGTCCTGCTCATCCACGACATGCAGCGGTACTTCGTCCGCCGGCTGCCCGGCGACGACACCCAGCAGGCCATCGTGAACCGGATCGCCGCGCTCCGCCAGCGCTGCGCCGCATTGGGCGTACCGGTCGGGTACACCGCGCAGCCGGGTGGCATGACCGACGAGCAGCGGGGCCTGCTCAAGGAGTTCTGGGGCCCGGGGATGCGGGTGGACCCGGCCGACCGGCAGATCGTCGAGCCGCTGGCGCCGGCGCCCGGCGACTGGGTGCTGAAGAAGTGGCGGTACAGCGCGTTCGTCCGCTCCGACCTGCTGGACCGGATGCGCCGCCTCGGCCGCGACCAGATCATCCTCTGTGGCGTGTACGCGCACATCGGAGTGCTGGCAACCGCCATCGACGCGTTCAGCAACGATGTCCAACCTTTCATGGTCGCCGACGCGGTCGCCGACTTCTCGCAGAAGGACCACCGGATGGCCCTGGAGTACGCGGCCGCGCGTTGCGCGGTGGTCGCGACGACCGCGGCGATCCTCGGCCAGCTGCAGGCACCCCAACTCGCCGCCGCCGGCTGACCAAGCGGCGCAGCAGTGCAAGGAGGAGACATGGCACGCGACCTGCTCGACCGAGTCCTCGCCCAGCCGCCGGCGGCCTTCGCCCTGGTACACCGCCCCGGGGCAACGGATCCACGCACGCTGGACGTCCTCGTGGGCGAGGTGACCGTACCGGAGACGCTCGGCGAGATCGAGCTGACCGACACCGAAACCTCCCAGGTGCCGGGACCCAGCCACGATGTGCTGGCCGTCATCCCGTACCGCCAGCTCGCCGAGCGGAACTTCGCCTGCGTCGACGACGGCGCGCCGCTGCTGGCGATGCGTGTTACGGAACAGGCTCACGTGCCGCTCGCCGAGGCGCTGCGCCGGCTCCCCGACACGGCGACCACCCTGTCCGGCGGCCACTTCGACGTATCCGACGACGAGTACGCCGATCTGGTCCAACGGGTGGTCGCCGACGAGATCGGTACCGGCGAGGGAGCGAACTTCGTGATCAAGCGCAGCTACCGCGCCGACATCCACGAGTTCACCCTGGACAAGGCGCTGGCCTGCTTCCGTCGCCTCCTGCAACAGGAGACCGGCGCCTACTGGACCTTCCTTGTCCACATTGGAGGCAAGACGTTCATCGGTGCCACGCCTGAGCGGCACATCAGCGTGCACGACGGTGTGGCGGTGATGAACCCGATCAGCGGCACGTACCGGTATCCGGCGTCCGGCCCGGCCCTCGACGACCTGCTGGGCTTCCTCGCCGACCAGAAGGAGACCGACGAGCTCTACATGGTCCTGGATGAGGAGCTCAAGATGATGGCCCGGGTGTGTACCGCCGGTGGCCATGTGGTCGGCCCGTTCCTCAAGGAGATGGCCCGGGTCGCGCACACCGAATACTTCATCGAGGGGCGTACCGACCGGGACCCGCGCGAGATCCTGCGCGAGACGATGTTCGCGCCCACCGTGACCGGCAGCCCGGTGGAGAGCGCCTGTCGCGTGATCCGGCGGTACGAGCCGCAGGGGCGCGGCTACTACAGCGGGGCGATCGCGCTGATCGGTCGGGACGCGGCGGGCGCCCGCACGCTCGACTCCGCGATCCTGATCCGTACCGCGGAGATCGACCAGGCGGGTCAGGTCCGGCTCAGCGTCGGTGCCACCCTGGTCCGCCACTCCAACCCGGCGGCCGAGGTGGCCGAGACCCGGGCCAAGGCGGCCAGCCTGATCGCCGCGCTGGGCCCGGCGCAGCCGGCCCGGTTCGGCCAGCACCCGGCGGTGCGGGACGCGCTGCGGCGGCGCAACGACCAGATTTCCCGGTTCTGGCTCACCGAAGACGGGTCGCGGGCGCGGCTCGAACCGGATCTCGCCGGTCGCCGGGTACTGGTGGTGGACGCCGAGGACACGTTCACCGCGATGATCGCTCAGCAGTTGCGCTGCCTCGGCATGTCGGTCACCGTGCGCCGGTTCGACGAGGCGTACGACATCGCCGGCCACGACCTCGTCGTGATGGGCCCGGGGCCGGGCGACCCGCGGGCCGTCGACGACCCGAAGATCGCGCGGCTGCGCGTGGCGGTGGAGGAGTTGCTGGCGCAGCGCCGCCCGTTCCTCGCGATCTGTCTGAGCCATCAGGTCCTCAGCCTGCGGCTGGGGTTGGCGTTGGCCCGGCGCGAGGTACCCAACCAGGGCGCGCAACGCGAGATCGACCTCTTCGGCTCGCGGGAAGTGGTGGGCTTCTACAACACGTTCGTCGCGCGCAGCGGCTCGGATGAGGTGGATGTGGACGGTGTGGGCACGGTCGAGGTGAGCCGGGACGCGAGTACCGGTGAGGTGCGTGCGCTGCGTGGACCCTCGTTCGCCTCCATCCAGTTCCATCCGGAGTCGGTGCTGACCCTCGACGGCGTGGGTATCGTCGGCGAGCTCATCCGGCATGCGCTGTGCGCCGAGCCGCAGCCGGTGGCGTAGCGACCGAGCGGTAAGGAAAAGGCACCTCCGCCACGGAGGTGCCTTTCTTGTGACTGGCGGGTTCCGTCGCGAGCGTGACTGGTGGGTTCAGTCGCGAGCGCCGAAGGTACGGCCGCCGGCGTGGAAGAGGGCCGGCGGCAGCGCGCCGATGGCCAGGCCGAGCAGCGCCCAGCCGGGATGCCGCACCGGGTGCGCACCCCACAGGCACAGCCCGGCAACCGCCAGGCCCGACCAGCCGGCGAGCACGTTGACCACCGGGGAGGATCCGAAGACGGTCGGAAACCGCGCCGCCGTGACGCCCTTGGTGAAGTGCGGGTACGCGTTGGCGCCGAGCAGGCCGCTCAGGAACGCGAGCAGTGCCGTCTGCCACATGCCGGTCTCCATCCCGTTGCCGAGAACCTGGTACCGAGGACCTGGTACCGGGAACCCGATGACCATAGAATCGGACTCGTGACTCCGGTTCGAGAATACGGACTGATCACTCCGATTGCAAGGGGTGCTCGATGACCGCCGCCCGGCCACTGCGCGCCGACGCCCAGCGCAACCGCGCACGGGTCCTGGCCGCCGCCGAGCAGGTCTTCGCGCAACGCGGTACCGGCGCCTCGACCGAGGAGGTCGCCCGCGCGGCCGGCGTCGGTGTCGGTACCGTCTTCCGGCATTTCCCCACCAAGGAAGCCTTGTTGCGGGCACTTGTCGGCGAGCGCCTGCGCCGGGTCGCCGCCAACGCCCGCGAACACGCCGCATCGCCGGACGCGGGGGCCGCCTTCTTCGCCTTCTTCGCCGCCACCGTCCGTGGCTCGGAAACCAAACTCGAACTCGTGGACGCGCTGGCCGAACTCGGTGTCGACCCGGACGAGGCGATCGCGCCGATCGCCGAGGAGGTGACCGAGGCGTTGGCGGCTCTGCTGCGGCAGGCGCAGCGGGCCGGTGCGGTACGCGCGGATGTCCGGGTCAGGGATGTCATCGCGCTGCTCGCCGGTGCCTCGCAGGCCCGCCGGCACGCGCCAGACGACCAGCCGCTGGCCGTCATCCTCGACGGCCTGCGCGCTGCGAGTGTCCAATAGCGACAGTGCCACGGCGGCGATCCCGCCGCTGGCGACCGGGGCGCGAATGGGCGCTCGACGGGGATCGAAGGGCGCGAGGTAGCGCCCTCCGATCCCAGATTTGCATTTCGCGGCCTGCCGCCGAATGCGGCATTGCCGAGGCTCAGCCGCCAACCGCGCCTTGGCCTGCGCGTACGACGAGCTCGTACGTTAATTAATTAGCCACACATGGCGTAGTGCGCCGGCGCGGCGCCGAGGGTCATCCAGGGCTCCGCCGGCTTGGTGAGGATGCGCACGGCGTGCGCGGCGGATGCCAGTGTCATGTGCCGGTGCCAGCCGCCGAAGCAGCGCCCGGTGAAGTCCCGCAGGCCCACCTGGTCGCCGATCTCGTCGAAGTCCCGCTCCACCCGCTCCGGCAATCGGGTCAACCGCAACAGTTCGGCGGGCTGGGCATCGATCATCGTGGTCAGCCACAGCTCGCTGGCGGCACCCCGGTCGTGCGGGCGGATGCCCACGAAGAGCAGGTCGTCCGGTCCGTCGGGCCGGCCGGCGGTGCCGGGGAATCCGCACCGCATGGTCACCACGGTGCTGGTGCGTACCTTCGCCGCCGGGGTGTGGTCACGGTAGAAGACGGCGCAGCCCGCGGTACGCAGCGCCGCGAGGACGTTGTCAGCCGGTACCGCGTGGGAGTGGCCGGGCATCGCGCCGGGCGTGACGCCGAGCGGGCAGGTACCGCTGATGCGGATCAGTACGGGGATGTTCGCCGCCCGGAACCTGCGTACCGTCGCCAGCGCGTCGGTGCCCCGGCCATCTATCACGACCGGCCGGACCGGCAGGTCCCCGCGCCCGAGCAGGTCCTGGGCGGCGCGCATGGCGCACTCGGTGAGCGACTCTGCCGGCGTGCTGTCCGGGATGCCCGCGCGCTGGCGCTGCCGCGGGTCGTCCAACCAGGACGATGGCAGGTGCAGGCGCCAGCCGACCGGGATGCTGCGGTCGTCCAGGGCGGCCCAGACGCCGAACGCTTCCTGCCCGTTGAGCACCTGGCCGAAGGCCGGGAAGAAGCGCCGGTCGACGCCGACCGAGCTTCCGCCCGCCTTCGGGATGACCATCGGCCGGACCACCCATGCCCGCGGCGCCAGGCCGGCGGTCACGTAGTTGCCCAGCGCCTGGCGAACCTGCCGCCAGTCCCAGGTGGAGTCGCAGATGAAGTGGTGCAGGCGTTGCTCGTTGGTCTGCTCGCCGGCCGACGCCGCGATGTTGCGGATCGACTTGCGCCCGGGGGCGTGCAGCAGCCCTCGGATGTACTCGATGCCCGTCCGGCGCTGGTCGCTGCGCGGCAGTGCGGCGAGGATGGTGTCCGCCATCTCCTCCAGCACCGCGTCCAACGACCGCTGGTTGTCCACCTCGGGCAGATCGTCCGGCAGGATCTCGCTCGTAGCCATCGTGCTGACGCTCATGACGCCCCCGCTCCCGATCTCCGCAGGACCCCGTGTCCCGCATGTGTATCGTTCAACTTTAACGATATACAAGACTCTGGAGATCAAGTCAACGCCGGCTGGTTTGTCTTTAACTGCCGATGTTGCCGGGCTCGCGTTCTTGTCTTGTGTATCGTTCAACTTTAACGATATACAAGACCCGGGAGATCAAGTCAACGTTGGCTGGCTACTCTTTCTGATCGCCGATGGTCGATGTTCGGACATCGCTGGAGGTCAATGGCCGATCGCCGGCTGGCAGCGCCAGGAAGTCGGCACAGCGCGGCAGCCCGCGCTCGCGGATCGTGTCGTTCATGGTGAACGGGCCGATCGCGGGGAACAGCGTCAGCAACTGCGTGATCGGCGTGCCGTACTTGGTGGCGATGTAGCGGTAGTTGTGCCCCGCCGAATCCTCGTTCACCTCGTACTTCTTCTCGTGCGGCAGGTGGATCGCGCTGGCCTTGCGGTTGAGCACCAGCCGGGCACCGGCCCGGTGCAGCCGGTACCCGAGATCCAGGTCCTCACCGCCCCAGCTGCGGAACGCCTCATCGAACCCGCCGATCGAGCGCAACTGTCGGGTACCGGCCGAGACGTTGCAGGTCCAGAAGATCACCCACGGGGCGGGCAGGTCGGCGAAGTCGTCGGTGTACTTGGCGTAGAACTTTTCCCGGATGTCCCGCCACTGGTGCCTCTTCTCGAGCATGTCGATGGTGCCGCCAGGGTCGCGCGGATCGATGTCCATCTCGATACGGTCGGTGTCCGCCTCGTCCAGGTTGAAGCCGTACACGTACCCGATGACGGCGACCGGAAAACCGGCGGAGTCGTGGCTGTGCAGATGTGCCGCGAGACAGCCGGGGTGCGCCTGCACGCCGGAGTCGATGAAGACGCATACCCTGCCGCGGGCGTGCGCGATGCCGAGATTCCGCGCGGTAGCCACCCGGAAACCCTGGTCTTCCTGGAAGAAGTACCGGACGTTGAGCCGGGCGGCGAACTCCGCGACCGCCTGCTCGGTGCCGTCGCTCGACCCGTCGTCGACCACCAGAACCTCAAACCGTTGCCGCGGCAGGGTTTGCTGGGTCAGCGACTCGAGGGTGTCCCGAAGGAGCTTCTTCCGGTTGTACGTTGGAATTACCACACTGCAGTCGATCGCGTTGGTACTCACCGCTTCTCCTCATCCCTTGTGGCCTCGGCATCCCTTGTGGCCTCGGCGGACGGTTCGTCCGGCTGGCCGGATGTTGACACCGTCGACTGCCATCGTGGCCACGGCGCGGCTTGCGACGCCCGACCCTCAGTGATGGTGTGTCAGGTCATCGGCCCTCGATCTGACAGAGCACGGATGACTTTCGCGCCCGCGGCGCGCCGGTCGCCCTACGGTCGAGCCAATCAGCCACCGAGCGAGGGAACGAGACAGATGGCGAGCAAACCGTTGAGTTGCAGCGTGATCATCCCGACCTACAACCGGGAAGAGTTGCTGCGGCACACCCTTGAGTCGCTGACCCAGCAGACTCTGCCGCAGGACCGGTTCGAGGTGCTGGTGGTCGACGACGGGTCCAGCGACGGCACCAGGCAGATGGTCGAGGGTTTCCGCGAGCGGCTGGATCTGCGGTACTTCTTCCAGGAGGACCAGGGTTGGCGGGCCGCGGCGGCGCGAAACGTCGGGGTGGCACACGCCCGGTACGAGGTGTCTGTGTTCATCGACTCCGGTGTGCAGCTGCACCCCGGATGTCTCGCGGCGCACCTGGACAGCCACGAATCCGCGAGCGGCCCGGTCGCCGTCATCGGATACGTCTACGCGTTCAACATGAACAACGAGGACGCCGACCTGATCGCGGCGGAGATCAACCTCGCCGACCCGGGCGCGACGATCGCCCGCTGGGCGTCGCGGGACGCCTTCCTCGACCACCGGGAGCGGTTCTACGCCCGGTACACCGACCAGATCGCGGATCTGCCCGCGCCCTGGGTCATCTACTGGACGCCGAACGCGTCGGCTCGTACCGCGCAGGTACGCGCGGTAGGCGCGTTCGACGAGGCGTACCGCAGCTGGGGCGGCGAGGACCTGGACCTGGCGTACCGGCTGCACCGGGCGGGTGCCCGGTTCGTGGTCAACCGGGAGGCTCGGGCGATCCACCTGCCGCACCCGAAGGACAAGGCCGCCAACGAGGCATCGGCGGCGATCAACTATCAGTACTTCGCGCGGAAGTACGCCACGCCGATCACCGAGATCCCCGCGCACTTCCCGGTGATCGACCCGTACGACATGAACGACGTGATCCGTGAGCGGGGGCTGCCCGACTGCGCGGCATACCTGGCTCAAAGTGGCCGGACGCCGACCGCGGCGGCCAGCTGACATACCAAGGCAGTTGACTGTGGGCCCGTCAGGTGTATCGTTCAACTTGAACGATACACCTGACGGGCTCCGAGTTTGGGGGTAGGAGATCTCCAATGGACGAAGCGCTGAAGTGCAGTGTGGTCATTCCGACCTACAACCGGGAGAAGCTGCTGCGGCACACCCTTGAGTCGTTGACCCAGCAGACTCTGCCGCGGGACTGGTTCGAGGTCCTGGTGGTCGACGACGGATCCAGCGACGGCACCAGGCAGATGGTCGAGGGTTTCCATGAGCGGCTGGATCTGCGGTACTTCTTCCAGGAGGACGAGGGCTTCCGGGTGGCCGCCGCACGCAACATCGGCATCGCACACGCCCGGGGCGAGGTGTGTGTCTTTATCGATTCGGGCCTGCAACTGCACGCCGGCTGCCTCGCGGCGCACGTCGCCGCGCACGCGTCGGCGACCCGCCCGGTGGCGGTCATCGGCTACGTGTACGGCTTCAACGAGAACAACGAAGACGCCGAAGCCCTCGCCGCGGACGTCGACATCGACGACCCGACCGGCTCGATCGACCGGTTCGCGCGGCAGCGGCGGTGGCTGGACATCCGGGAAGGCTTCTACGCCAAGTACGGTGACGACTTCGGCTACCTGCCCGCGCCCTGGCTGGTTTTCTGGACCTGCAACGTATCCGCCCGCACCGACCTGGTCCGGGCGGTCGGCGCGTTCGATGAGGCGTTCCGCAGTTGGGGCGTGGAGGACATGGACTTCGGGTACCGGCTGAACCTGGCCGGAGCGCGGCTGCTGCTCGACCGCGACGCGGCAGCCATCCACCTGCCGCACCCGAAGGCCCGCCGCTCGGAGGATCAGCGCAACACCACCAACCACCGGTACATGGCGAGCAAGTACGACACTCCGATCACGCGGCTGCTGCCGGAGCGCGGCAACCCGAACACGTTCAACGACCTGATCTGGCGGCTCGGGCTGCCGCGCTGTGCGGACTATCTGGCACAGCAGCGGCAACTGGCCGGAACGGAGGCACGATGAAGCCGCTGAAGGACCGATGGCAGATCGCCCGGCTGCTGCCGCTGGCGGGTGCCGGTGTGGTCGCCACCTCGCTGCTGGTCAACCTCGTGCTCGGGGCCCTTCCCGTCGCGTTCGCCATTGCCACCAGCCAGGTTCTCGGCCGGGTGCCGGCCGCGGTGCGGGGTGGTACCAACTCGGCGGCCTGGGACTCGCTCGTGGCCGTCTTCGTCGTCGCCGCCGCGGTCTTCGTGGGGCAGCAGATCCTCGCTCCACTCTCCACTTCGCTCGGTGAACTGGTGGCCCGGCGGATCGACGGGCACATGTACCGGGACCTGATGTCGGCGTCGCTGCGCAGCCCCGGGATTGCGCCGCTGGAGGACCAGCAGGTACTGGCCGACCTGCGGGTCGCCGCCACCGAACTGGAGTTCGGCGTGCAGAGCCCGGGCCAGGCCGGCGCCGGCCTGCTCGCGATCACCGCCCGGCACGTCCAGCTCATCGGGTACACCGTGCTGGTCGGTGCGATGTTCTCCTGGCTGGCCGCGGCCGGGCTGCTCGCCGCCGTGCTGCTGTTCCGCCATGTGCAGCGGGCCGGCCAGCGCGGGTACGGCCGGGAGCGGGGCGCGATGGGTTCGATGGAGCGGAAGATCGGGTACCTGCGCGATCTGGCCATCGGGTCGCCGGCGGCCAAGGAGATCCGGGTCTTCGGTCTGGTCGGCTGGCTGAAGGACGCGCTCGACGCGGCGACTCTGAACTTCCTGCGTCCACTGTGGACCATCCGGCGCCGGGCGTACCTCTGGCCGTTCGTCTGGGCAGGCGCCGGGCTGCTGGTGGCGTCGATAGTGGTAGTCGCCGCGCTCGGTGCGGCCGGCCCGGGCCGGGTCACCCTCACCGAGTTCGTGTTGGTCGCGCAGGCGGTGCTCGGCGCGATCCGCCTCGCCGAGTACTACCCGGAGGCCGACCTGCAGACCACCATCGGACTGGAGGCGTACCACGCGGTGCGGCGTTTCGCCGACCGGATCGACCAGTACCCGGGGGTCGAAGCCAAGCCGCAAGCCGGAGAGCCCGCGCGCCGCGCACCGGACCCGACACACGCCATCCGCTTCGACAACGTCACGTTCCGGTACCCCGGGCAGACCCGACCCGTCTTCGACGGGCTGGACCTGACCATCCCGGCCGGCCGCTGTACCGCCATCGTCGGCGTCAACGGCGCCGGCAAGACGACACTCATCAAGCTGCTCGCCCGCCTGTACGAGCCGACCGAAGGCGCGGTGCGCGTCGACGGGGTCGACGTACGGGAGTACTCGCTGGACGCGTGGCGCGCCAAGCTCGCCGTCATCTTCCAGGACTACGTCCGGTACGAGGTATCCGCCGCCGACAACATCGGGTACGGGGCGGTGGACGAGCTCGGCGACCGGGCGGGTATCCGCGCCGCGGCCGAGGCGGTGGGCATCGCGCCGGACCTGGACCGGTTGCCGCATGGGCTGGATACGCCGCTGGCCCGGCATCTGGTCGGTGGCGCCGACCTCTCCGGCGGGCAGTGGCAGCGGGTGGCTCTGGCGCGGGCGCTGTTCGCGTTGCGCCACGGTTCGTCCGTGATGGTGCTCGACGAGCCGACGGCGAGCCTGGACGTACGGGCCGAGGCGGCCTTCTTCGACGAGTTCGCCGGCTTGACCCAGGGCGCCACAACCGTACTGATCTCACACCGGTTCTCCACCGTCCGGCACGCCGACCTGATCGTGGTGCTGGAGCGGGGCCGGGTGCTCGAACAGGGCACACACGACGAACTGATCGCGCTCGGCGGCCGGTACGCCCGGCTGTTCCGCCTGCAGGCAGCCCGGCTCACCGGTGGCGAACCGGCCACCCCGGCGGCCCTGGCGGAGATGCGCGTCGCCGAGGAGGTACTGACGTGAAGACCGTGCTGAACGCCGCGTGCCGGATGTTCGCCACCGCATGGCGGATCGACCGCCGCAAGACACTGCTGTCGGTTTTTCTCATCCTCGCCGGGGCCGGCGCGGCTCCGTTCCTCGCGGCGGCGCTGCGCTGGATGACCAACGCCGCCTTCGCCGGCGCCACCCGGGATGCCGTGTACGCCGGCGCGGTCGTCGCCGCGCTCGCGGTCGTCGCGTTGAGCTTCGGCCACTTCGCCCACATCGCCTACTTTGAACTGTCCGAACTGGCCGAACTCGATTTCGACCAGCGGCTGGTCGCGCTCTCCAACGGCGTACCCGGCATCGAACACCACGAGCGTCCCGAACAGGCCGACGCGCTGACCGTACTGCGACAGGAGAGCCGGCGGTTCCGGATGGGGCTGGAGGCTCTGCTGCAGGGCCTGGGCCTGTTGCTCGCGATCGTCGTGACGGGTGTCCTGCTCGCCACACTCAATCCGCTGCTGCTGTTGCTGCCGCTGGCCGCGGTACCGCCGCTGATCGCGGGTCGGGTCGCCGAGCGGGTACTCGACCGCGCGAAGTCCGGTGTCGCCTCGCCGACCCGGGTCGCCCAGAACCTGTTCCAGCTGAGCACTTCGGCACGGGCGGCGGGGGAGCTGCGTACGTTCCGGCTGCGGCGGGCGCTGCTCGACCGGCACGACGGGCTCTGGCAGAAGGCCACCCGTGGGCTGTGGCGCGCGCACCTGACCGGTACCTGGATGCGCTCCGCCGGCCAGCTCGTCTTTGCGCTCGCATACGTCTGCGCGGTACTGCTCGTCGTGCGGGACGCCATCAACGGGTCGCGCGGGGTCGGCGACGTGGTCATGGTGTTGGTTCTGGCCGTACAGGTCAACCAGCAGGTCATCATGGCGGTGACGCTGCTGCAGAACGTGCAGCGGATGGCGAGCGCGTACCAGCGGCTGGATGAGGTCAGCAGGAACGTGCGGCCAGCCCTTCCGGGTCAGACCGACCAGGCGCCACCCGAGCGGCTGCGCCAGGGCATCACGTTCGAGAACGTCAGCTTCCGCTATCCGGGTACCGAGAAACCGGTCATCCGCGACGTCAATCTCACCCTCCCCGCCGGTGGCATGGTCGCGATCGTCGGCGAGAACGGCGCGGGCAAGACCACACTCGTCAAGTTGCTGTGCGGCTTCTACCGGCCGACCGGTGGGCGCATCCGACTGGACACTGTGGACCTCGACCGGGTGCCGATCGAGGATTGGCGGCGCCGGATCGCGGTTGGCTTCCAGGACTTCGTCCGGTACGAGTTCGCGGCGCAGGAGGTGGTCGGCGTCGGCGACCTGCCGCGTATCGGCTCCCGGCCGGCGGTATGGGCGGCGCTGGACCGCGCGCAGGGTACCGAGATGGTGAACGGGCTACCCGACGGGCTCGACACTCACCTCGGCAAGAGCTACGCCGCCGGCGCGGAACTCTCCGGCGGGCAGTGGCAGCGGCTCGCCCTGGGCCGGGCGATGATGCGCGAATCCCCGCTGCTGCTGGTTCTCGATGAGCCCGCCTCGGCGCTGGACCCGGAGGCCGAGTACGCACTCTTCGAGCGCTACGCCGAGCAGGCGCAGCGGGTGGGCAAGGCGACCGGTGCGGTCACCCTGTTCGTGTCGCACCGCTTCTCGACGGTACGCATGGCCGACCTCATCATCGTCGTGCGTGACGGCCGGGTGGCGGAGGCCGGCAGCCATACCGAGTTGATGGCGGCCGGCGGGTTCTACGCGGACCTGTTCTCGTTGCAGGAGAAGGCATACCGGTAACACAGGCACAGCAACGGGCGGCGGGGCCGGATCGATCCGGCCCCGCCGCCCGTTTCCGTGCCCTAGGAGGTGAGTGCGATGATGCGGTCGGCCGCCACGGCGGCCCCGTTCGTGCGGTGCAGCGCGGCGGCGACCTGGCCGGCATTGGCCCGGTACAACGGATTCTCGATCAGTTCGGCGGCTGCCGCGCGGATGTCGGCCGGCGCGACGTCGGCGGTGAGCCCACGGCCGAGGCCGCGCTCCTCGAGGAACGCGGCCACGCACGGCTGGTCGAGAGCTGCCACACCCTTCTGGTCGGCGGCCTGGCCCGTCATGCAGAGGATCGGCACCCCGTAGCTGAGCGCACGCATGGTGGTGCCATGCCCTCCGTGTGTGACCACAAGGGACGCCCGTGCCATGAGCGGGCCGTGCGTGGCAAAGCGCACGACGGTCGCGTTGGCGGGGACGTCGAGCTCGTCCGGGTCGACCGAACCACCGGTGGTGGCCAGGACGCTCACCGGGAGGTCGGCGAGCCCGTACAGAGCGCGTTGCAGCTTGCTTACCGAGCGCTGCTCCGGCTCCGTGCTGAAGCTGACCAGGACGAGCGGTTGCGAGTCGTCGTGGTCGTGCGGTGCCGCGGCGACCGGTACCGCGCGCGGATCGTCGGCCAGGATCGGACCGCCGTGCCGGACGTTGGCCCACCGGACCTTCGGCGCGCAGTCGAGCTGTTCGAGCGAGTTGGCGTGGAACAGGTCGGTGGTCGACCACATGTCGGCCAGCGACGGCAGCGGGCCGAAGCCGGAGCGCTCCCGGGTCTCGCTCTCGCCACGCATCAACACCTGCCAGCCCTCGAACGTACGGTGCAGGAAGGTGTGTAGCATGACCGCCGTAGGCAGCCCGAACCGCGGCGCCACGTCCAAAGCGCCACCGAACATCGCATCGATGACAACGGCTTGCGGGTTTTCGGCCTTCGCAAGGTCGAGCAGCTCCTCGCCGACGGCCGGCGATGTAAGGTACGAGAACAGTCGGCCCCTCGGGTGCCACCCGTACTCATCGGCGTGGTGGTACGACTGGGCCAGCCGCACCGCACGGAACCCGGCCGGCTCGACCCGCTGGGCCATCTCCGGCCGTCCCGCGAAAACCACCTCGTGGCCACGCTCCACAAGCGACCGGGCGATACCCAGGCTGGGTGGAACATTGCCGCCGCCGTCGAAGCATGCCCATAGGAACTTGGCCATGTCACCCCTTCCTGTCTGGAAAGCTAGGCTATGCAATGACTATGCCGCGGGACATGCGGATGGCGTAGGTTCCCGCACCCTCTCCGTCAGGTCGCTCTGTTGTCTTTGCCGGCCGGCTTGAGTAGTCTGTTGGTGTAACGTTAAACGCAACACTACGAGGACACTTCAATGGCGAACCGTTCAGCGTCGAAGGCGCCGAGTCTCAAGACTGTCGCGGAGGCGGCCGGGGTTTCCTTGACCACCGTCTCGAACGCCTACAACAAGCCCGAGCACCTCTCGCCCAAGCTGCGCGAGCGCATCTTCGCGATCGCCAGGCGGCAGGGGTATTCCGGCCCGGATCCGGCGGCGCGTTCGTTGCGCAGCCGGCGCTCCGGCTCGATCGGCGTGCTGCTGATGACTCAGCTGTCGTACGCCTTCGATGACCCGTACTGCGTGGAGCTGCTCGCGGGGCTGGCCGAGGTGGCCGAGAACCACCGCACGAGCATGGTGCTGATCCCACTCGCGCCGGGCAGCGCGGCGGCGACCGCCGAGGAGGTACGCGAGTCGGTGCTGGCGCTCCAGAACGCCGTCATCGACGGTGCGGTCGCCGATGGCATCGACGACGCGCACCCGGCACTGGAGCTGTTGACCAGCCGGGGTGCCCCGCTGGTCCGCTCGTACGAGAGCACCACCTGCCGATGCGTGGTCATCGACGAGGTCGCTGCCGGCCGCTCGGTCGGCGAGCACCTGGCAGGCTTGAAACACCGCGATCTCGGGATCATCGTCGACTCACCCACCGAGGTGCCCGAGCCGTCCTATGTGGACGACGAGAGCGAGCTCTACCCGTACGCGAAGTTGCGCCTGGCGGGCATCCGTACCGGCGTCCGTCCGGGTACCCGGCTCACCGTCGTCACCGGGGGTCCCAACAGCACCAAGTCGGGGCGGGCCGCGGCCGAGATGATCCTGGGGCAGCGCCGGCCTCCGACCGCGATCGTCGCCATCAGCGACGTGATGGCGCTCGGCGCGCTGGAAGCGCTTGCCGAGCACCACATCACGGTCGGCGAGGGCGGTGTCTCGGTGGCCAGCTTCGACGACGTACCGGCGGCTGCGGCGGCCAACCTGACCACCGTGCGCCAACCGGTACGCGACAAGGGTCGGCTCATGGGTCGGATGCTGCTCGACGCGTCGTTCACCGAGGAGCGGGTGCAGCTTCCGACCGAGCTGGTGATCCGCTCGTCCACCGGGCTCGCGCCCCGAACCCGACCCGCCAAGGCCGCCTCTTAGCATTCGTGGCGGGCACCGGATTATCGGTGCCCGCCACGACCAGCGCGGCCGCGCGCCCACACCGCCTCCGCGCGCTCCCGCCGCTTCCGGCCAGTCCTATGTGGATGGCAACCCCTTAGCGCCGCTGCCCTGCGCGCCTAACGCGCTAAACTCGACCCTCCGCTTGCAGAACGTCAGAACCGTCGATGCGACCGGCCCGGTGGCAGTGGCCATCAGAGATCTCATCCGTGACACACCCGACCAACGAGGCATGAGCGCCACACGTCACGCACGAATATGTGCGCGCGCAGGTGGCCACAAAGCATTCGCGGCGGGCACCGGCGTACCGGTGCCCGCCGCGAACCGGGGGGCGGGGGAGTAGGTCAATCGCTGGCGCCGTTGCCGAGCAGCCGAGCCAGTTCCAACCGCTTGATCTTGGTGGTGGCGGTCTGCGGCAGGTCACCGAGGCGCCACTGTACGGGATCGGCCATCGGCGCCAGGCCGGCGACCGCGGCATCCCATCGCGCCCGGTCCAGCGGCTTGTCGTCGCGGGTGCACACCACCGGTACCGGTCGCTCGTCGACGCCGCGGACGACAATCACCTCGACCAGCTCGTCCAGGCGGGCGAAGAGCCGGTCCTCGACGGCGAGCGTGCTGTCGATGCCCGGGATCAGGTCGACCTCCCGGTCCAGCAGGTGCAGGCAGCCCCACTTGGTACGGAAGCCGACGTCGCCCATCCGCCACCAGCCGCCGTTGACCTGCTTGTCGTACCGCTCGGATTCGCCGAGATACGTCACGATCCGGCCGTCGCTGCGCACCTCGATGTAGCCCGGCGTCGACGGGGACGGCCGCTTACCGTTGCGGCGCACCACGCGTACCGACGTGAACCCGGGGAACGGCATGCCGACGCAGCGCCCGTCCGCATCCCGGCCGCGCTTGGGGTGGTACGTGCGGATGGCGATCGGACCCACCTCGCTCTGCCCGTACATCTGCACGAAGCGGGCGGACCGGCGGCGGGAGGCGTCCAGCATCCGTTGTACGGTCCGCGGGTGGATCGCGTCGAAGGTACTGCTGAAGTACTTCACGCTCGCCAGCGGCTGGCCCGGGTGGTCGGCGAGCACCTCCCAGCGCAGGAACGTGTTGGGGTGCGCCTCGATCAGACCGGGCTGGGCCGCCGAGAAGATTTCCGCGACCCGGCCCGGCTCGTCGTCGGCGAGAATGACCAGCGGGTGCCCCTGCAGCAGCGAAATCGGCATCGCCGTGTACATCCGCGAGTGCACAAAGGACACGTGGATCGCGACGGGCTCCTTGCGGCCCACCGCCTTGGCCACGGTGCCCTGCGGCCGGTACCGCGACTGGAACGTCCGTCCGGTGTGGACAGCGAGCTTCGGGATGCCGGTGGTGCCGGAGGTGTGAGTGATCATCGTCGGGTGCTCCGGCGGCATCGTGACCGCCGGTACCCGGGACACGCCAGCCAGCGCGTGCAGGTCCTCGCACCCGGCCCAGCTACCCGATGCGAGCAGTACCTTCTTGGACAGCTCGAAGATGGTGGCCGGCAGTGAACCCTCCAGTTTGGACTGGTCGGTCACCAGGTACGGGCGGTCCATCCGGCGCACCAGTTCGGCGACCGTGTCGCCGTCGAGCATCGGCGACAGCATCGCCGGTACCGCCCCGATCCGGACGATCGCGCAGGCCAGGAGCGAGATGTCGAAGTTGTGTGTCTTGTAGACGACGACCCGGTCGCCGGGGCGGATGCCGCTGTGCCACAGCCGGGACGCGACGTCGGCGACGAGGTCCGCGAGCTCCGCCACGGTGGTGCGCTGTCCAAGCTCCGGCGCCAGGTCCAGATCGTGGTCGAGCACGACAGGGTTGGCCGGGTAGCGGGCGGCCGCTCGTTCGAACAGGGTACCGAGGCGGATTCCCCTGTTGCCAATGCGCTGCAGAATCATCGTGGTCCTTTCGTCCTTGGCCGCCGCCGGTGGTAGCCGGCTTCGAAGCGTGTCTGGTTAGTCCTTCTCGACGACGGCCTTGATGCGGTCCAGGGTGATGGCGAGGTCGTCCACCAACTTGGCCGTCCAGTCCGTGATGAAGCGCTGCCGGTCCTCTTCGTTGAGGTCCTTGACGATCTTGTGGATTCCCTCGGTGGCCCGACCCATCCGGAAGTGGTGCACCAGCACGCATCCGGACTCGGTCGGCACCATGTCGAAGCCCCACACGCTGTCCTGGTTCTCGCCAACGTGGGTACGCATCGCCCACTGGAAGGTGCGGCCCGGCTCGGCCGCCAGCACCTGCGCCTCGGTGTACCAGATGCCCCGGATCAGCGGTGCCCAGCCGACCACGTCCTCGGGCCGCAGGTTCTTGCCGCGGAAGACCGCGCCAACGGTGCTGGGCTCGCCGGACGTCCACTCGCCGCCAAGGCACTCCGGGCTCCACTCGCCGCTGCGCGAGAGGTCGCTGACCACCGAGTAGACCTTGTCAGCCGAGGCGGAAATGTGGATCTCCGACCGCAGTTCGAACAGTGGAACGGTGTCGATAACTGAGTGACTCATGGCACCGACAATGACGATCGGCGCACTCTTCGGTCAACGTCGATGCAGCGGATATGTCAGGTGTCGAGCCGGCGCCACCGCCCCGGGCGGATCCGGTCGCGGTGCGGGTCCGTCCGATGTGGATGATCGGACCTCCGGGCCGAGCAGGTGGCGCAGCGCGCTCGGGGTGTGGTCGAGGTGCGCGCGTACGGTGCGGCACAGGTGGGCCTGGTCGGCGAAGCCGAGGTCGGCGGCGAGCCGGGCCAGGTTGTCCTCGCCAGCCTCGATCCGGTCCAGCGCCCGGGCGATCCGCAGCCGGTTGCGGTAGTGGGTCAGCGAGACGCCGAGCTCCCGGGGGAACGCGCGGCTGAGCCGATAGGGCGAGACGTCGAGCAGGCCGGCCAGCGGCAGCAGTCCGGCAGCCGCGGGATGGCCGCTCGCGATCGCCTCGCGGGCCGCCGCGACCAGGGCGCGATCGGTGCGCCGGCGGCGCCCGTCATCGGGCTCCGGCCCGCTCGCCGCCTGCCGGATGACGCCCGACACCAGCGCGACGAGCTCCTCGACGAGACCGAAGCCGTCCTCGCGCGCGGCGGCGAGCACGCGGCGGTGCGCCAGGTCGAGCCGGGCGTCCACGTAGAGGGTGTGCCGCCGCGGCGGGTGCGGCTCGCCGGCGAGCTCCCGCCACAGCGCCGGCGAGAGGCTGAGCGAGGTGCATACGTCGCCGCCGGCCGGGTGCGCGAAGCTCTCCTCCTCGCCGGGCACCGTCAGGTAGCCCAGCGTCGGATCGACATCGGTGGCCGTGCCCCGGGCGCGCATCCGGAACCGTCCACGGCGGACGAGTACCACGCCGTAGTGCTCGCGCACCTCGCTCGCCGACCAGCCGGTGTGGTCGTCGTGGCAGGTGACCGCGTTGACGGAGAACTCCGGAGCGGTTGCGAGCAGGACAGCCGAGCGCACGGACACCACGCTACCCAGGGGGTCCGACAATAATGGGGTACATGCAGACGACACCGGTCAATGTGGCGGAGGCGCTGGCCTCCTTCGACGACGTGTACAGCCCGCGGATCGTGGCCCGGATGAACGACTACGACGTACGCATCGCGCATACCCGAGGCGAGCACGTGTGGCACGTACACGAGGAGACCGACGAGTTCTTCCTCGTCCTCGACGGCCAGTTCGACATCGCGATACGCGACGGTGCCGGCAACGAAACAACGGTGGTGCTCCGCAGCGGCGACACGTTCGTCGTGCCGAAGGGTACCGAGCACAAACCGTCCTCACCGGGCGGCGCGATCCTCATGTTCGAGCCGTCCGGTACCTCAACGACCGGCGACCGGCACGAGGGAGACATCCCCGAGCATGTGGACAGCACGACCGGGCACCTCTTCGCGCCAGCGAGCGAACAGCCCTAACTGCCGGGCACGAACACGATGTGACCCTCGACGTGCGCGGTGGGCGGCCCGTCCGCGACGTAGCGCAGCACGCACTGCGGGGCGCAGCGCAACACAATGGTGAGCGCGCCGCCCTCGCTCGCCACGAGCAGGTCGCCGGGGCGAACGTCCACTGTGGTCAGATCCGCGCCGGAGAGGCGGAGGAGACTGTCCGTGCCGGGATGGGCGTTTCCCGGCGAGCGGCGGTCGGCGACATAGGCCGACCACTCCGCCGTGAAGTCCGGGGGCACGAAACCCACGCTCTCCGCGCCGATGTCGCCGCCGTGTGGCAGTGGTGACGTCGCGACGAGGGTACTGTTGCCGTCCGGGTCGAACGCCCAGATCCGGCCGCTGCCCTCGGCGGGCGCGATCAGGTCGCCGCCGTACGCCCCGAACGACGGGGGAGCGACCGCGATGCCACCCTCGACCGTGGGCAGGCCGGCCGCGATCGTGTCGATGTGGCCCGCGCAGTCGATCGCGTACAACCTGGTACCGCCCTTGACTCCGGCCGTGACGAGCAGGCGGTGACCGAAGCGGCCGGTACCGTCAAAGGCGATTCCGCCCGGCGTCACCCCGGGCAGGTCGGCGAAGGGGCTCGCCGCACCGCTCGCGTCGATGCGGACCACGCCGGTGGGCCCGGTCGGGCGCAGCGCGAACACCGCGTCGCTCGGGAACGAGCAGCCGGCCCCGGCGACCGGCTGGGCGGCGCTGAGGGCGAGGTACGGTTCGGGGCCCGGGTCGGTCTGGTATCCGCCGCCGCCGCGCGCGAACGCCTCCGGCTCGCCGCCGGGGCGCAGCAACCACAGGCGGCCTCCGGCGGCGACGGTGAACCGCCCGTCACCGCGGCGCGGGGTGAGGTCGATGACGGCGGCCACGTGGCGGAACTGTCCCCAGTGGACTGGTGCGGGAGAGGTCACTGAATGTGCGGGGCCGCCGGGTCGCGGCCCCGCACACGCCCCCAACAAGAGAAGTAGACCGGCGAGCAGTACCCGCCGAGCGCCACTACGCACTCATGAAAGGCTATGCCTGACGGGGTACCCCGGCACAGGCTCCGGCTACCGCGGTCACCGACTCGTAAGAACGTTTGCCCGGTACGGCAGCGGGAATGCGCAGCGGATGAGCCACCGTACCCCTCGGGACGAGGACGAGCGCCGGGATCAGCACCCGGATCGCGGCGAGGCAGCCGAAGCAGGCGAAGCAGCCGAGGCGCCGGAACACGATGCGGCCGCGAGCGAGCGCGACCCGGACCCGTACGCGCGCCAGTTCGCGATCGACCAGCTCACCGGACCTGGTGACGAGGACGACTGAGACCCGTATCGGCTGACAGAATTTGAGATCTGTCAGCCGATACCAGATAATTGTCGTCATGATCCTTCGCTCTCTCGGTGCCACCCAGCGCATCGCCGGACTGCACGCGGGGCTGCGCGACGCGCCACTGGCGCGGGACCAGATCCTGCGCGCGGCCGAGGAGGTGCTGCGCCGGTACGGGCCGGCCAAGGCGACCGTCCTCGACGTGGCCCGCGCCCTGGGCGTCAGCCACGGCAGCGTGTACCGGCACTTCCCGAGCAAGACCGCGTTGCGCGAGGCGGTCGCGGACCGCTGGCTGGAGCGGGCGCACGCCCCGCTGGCCGCCGTGGTGACGGTCGACGCGCCGGCGCCGTGGCGGTTGCGCCAATGGCTGTCCGTACTCTTCGCCACCAAGCGCGCCAAGGCGTTGGACGATCCCGAACTGTTCGCCACCTACCACGCGCTGGTCAGCGGGAGCAGCGCGGTGACCGACGCGCACGTGGCGACGATGGTGGGCCAGATCGAGTCGATACTCGCCGACGGGATGGCGAGCGGGGAGTTCGCGCGCGGCGACGCGGCGGCGCTGGCGCGCGCGGTCTGGGACGCCACCACCCGGTTCCACGACCCGGCCTGTGCGCCGCACTGGTCGGAGCCGGGTGCGGACGCCGCGTTCGAGGCGGTCTGCGCGCTTGTCCTCAGTGGACTGTCCCGGCCGGCTCAACGGCGGACGAGCACCGAACCGTCCAGCGCGCCCAGCAGCTCGGCCGGATCCGCGTAGACCTCGACGGCGCCGGCCGCGCGCAGTTCGGCCTCGCCCACGCCGCCACACACCACGCCGACGCACGGGATGCCGAGCTTCGCCGCCGAGTAGGCGTCCCACACGGCGTCGCCGACGTACCCGACCCGCCCGGCGGACAGGCCGGACGCGTGCAGGGCGGATTCCAGGATGTCCGGCGCCGGCTTCGACTCGCCGGCATCGTCGGCGCTGGTCGCCACGTCGATCACGTCATCGGCGTCGAGCGCGGCCCGCAACGCGCGCAGTTCCGGTTTCGAGGCCGAGGACGCCAGCACCACGCGCAGCCCGCGCGCCGCGCACCCGCGCAACAGGTCGGCGGCGCCGGGCAGGGGGCGCAACCGGTCCCAGAACGTGGCGTAGAGCGCGGTATGCGCCTGGGCCATCGCCGCGTCCGTGCTCCGGTCGCGGTCGCGCCCGAGCAGGTGGTCGAGGATGCGGTCCGAGCCCATGCCGATCGCCCGGTGGATGCGCGCCATCGGCACGTCG
The DNA here is from genome assembly GCA_051986465.1 of Rugosimonospora sp. Taxonomy (GTDB): domain Bacteria; phylum Actinomycetota; class Actinomycetes; order Mycobacteriales; family Micromonosporaceae; genus DATEJJ01. The sequence continues at coordinate 7,817 of JBPYFB010000376.1, read as the reverse complement.
TGGCCGTACTGCCGCAGCGCCTGCCACCAGCACGTCGCGTGCAGGTACGGCGTGTCGACGAGGGTGCCGTCGACGTCGAAGAGGACACCCGCGGCCGGCTCATCGGTCATGGCGCTCGGGTACCCGCGGCGGAGCGGGCTAAAGCTCCGCGAGGGCCTCGCGTGCCTCGTCCGCGACCGCCGAGTGCCCGCCGTCCAGTACCTGCCGCAGCGCCATCCGATACGCGGCGGGGTATGCGTCCTGTGCCGGTACCGCGACGTCCGGCGCGATCCCGGTACCCTCCCAGTTGCCACCGGTGACCGGATGCACCGAGCGCGCCACCGGGATCGTGGCGAGCAGGTGCGGATCCACCTTGAAGCCCTGGCGCGGGTGCGCGCCGCCACGGGTGTTCTCGCCGACGAGCGTGGCCCGCTTCAGCTGCTGCAGGTTGTAGGTCAGCTCCTCGGCGCCGGAGAAGGTCGTGGCGCTCGTCAGCACGTACACCGGCTTGGTGGGGCCGAAGCGCGCGCCGGGCACGTACGGCAGCGACCAGGACTGGTCCGTACGGTCGCCGTCCCGCACGTACCAGCTGTTGAGGTGTACCGGCTGCGTGTCGAGGAGGTATGTGCACAGCAGCGCCACCATGTCCGGCGTGCCACCCAGGCACTGGCGCAGGTCGATGAGGAGTGCGTCGGTCGAGGCGACGATGTTCATCGCCGCGATCGCGGCGGGAGCGGCGACCGCCGTGGGAAACAGGATCGGCCGCAGGTCCAGATACCCGATGTTGCCCTTCAGGCGCTCGACCCGGGCGACGCCGCCGGCGGTGGCTTCGGCCTGGCGCCTCAGCGCCACCAGGTGGGTCTCCTCGTCGTTCTCGTCATCCACCCCCTCGGCGTTGTAGAGCAGGCGGAGGTGCTTGTCGCCGTTGATCGACTGGAGGTCCTCGGTGACGAGCTTCGCGAGGGTCTCGGCGTCCGCGCCGGCGTAGCGCCCGGCGGCTGATTGGCTGCTCAGCACTGTGCGCAGCCGCGCGGCGATCTCGGGGAAGACGTAGTGCTCGTCGAGCAGGCGGTTGACGTGGTCAACAACTGTGGCGGTGTCCATGGCATGCAAGTAGAGCAGGCTCTTGACAAAGCGTCAAGAGTTCTTGACGCTTTACACATGAACGCGAGCGACGAGGGAGACGGCCACCTGGCCGAGACCGCCGCGGGCGAGAGCCTGATGGCGGAGAGTCTCCGGATATCGACCCCCGGGCACTTCAAGGCGCTGGCGCACCCGCTACGCCACCGCCTGCTCTTCGCGCTCGGCCAGCACCCGGCCACCATCGGTCAGCTCGCCGCCGCGCTTGGCAGCCAGAAGGGCAACATCGCCCACCATCTCAAGGTGCTGCGCGAGGCGGGGCTGGTCCGGGTGGCGTCGACGCGGCACGTGCGCGGCGGCACCGAGCAGTACTACGAGCGCACGGCACGCCGCCTCGACATCGACGACGAGGCGGGTGCCGCGTCGACCCCGGCGTTCTTCCAGGCGGTCGCGGACGAGCTGGCGACCGCCGAAGACGAGCCGCTGCTGGTGCTGCGCAGCGTCCGGCTCACCGCCGAGCAGGCGGAGCGGCTGCGCGCCACGCTCGCCGAGCTCGCCGACGAGGTGACCGACGCGGGGCCGGGCGAGCGCCGGTACGCCCTGTTGGTCAGCATGTTCCGGCCGCGCCAGCCCGAGCCGGACTGAGCCAGCATCGCTTCGGCGGGTGTCCACAGTGTGCCAACAGTTGTTGACACACGAAAGTGGCGGGCCTATCGTCTAGTCAACAAGTGTTGGCCAACAGTTGGTGGCAAGGCGGGGCCGATGGCAGCACAGGGTTATGACGCGATCGTGGTCGGCGCGCGCGTCGCGGGCGCGGCAACCGCCATGTTGCTCGCCCGGCGCGGGCTGCGGGTGCTCGTGGTCGACCGGGCGAAGTTCCCGAGTGACACGCTGTCCACCCACCAGATCCAGGTACCCGGCGTGGCGCGGCTGCACCGGTGGGGTCTGCTGGATCAGCTCGTCGCCGCCGGTACGCCCGCCACCCGCGAGGTACGTTTCGATCCCGGCCCGGTTGTCCTACGTGGACGGTTCCCGCGGTACGAAGGAGTCGACGCGCTGTACAGCCCGCGGCGTACGGTGCTCGACGCGCTGCTCCTGGACGCCGCCCGGCAGGCCGGCGCCGAGGTGCGGGAGAACTACCTCGCCGAGGAGCTCCAGTGGGCCGATGGTCGGGTGGTGGGCATTCGCGGGCGCACCCGGGGCGCCGCGCCGGGGATCGAGACGGCGCGACTCGTCGTGGGCGCCGACGGCAAGCACTCCATGGTGGCGAAGGCAACCGGCGCACGGTGCTACCGGTACCGGCCCGCCGCCACGCTCGCCTGCTACACGTACTGGTCGGGGGTGTCCCAGGACGCGGGCGAGCTGTACCAGCGCCCGGGACGCGCGGTGGCGGCCTTCCCGACCAACGACGGTCTGACGATGGTGTACGTCGCCGCTCCCGTGGGGGAACTGCCCGCGTTCCAGGCGGACGTGGCCGGCCGGTACCTGCAGACGCTGGACCGGTGCGCGGACCTCGGCGCACGGGTACGGGCCGGGCGGCGCGCGGAGCGCTGGCGGACCACCCCCGACCTGCCGAACGCCTTCCGAGTCCCCTATGGGCCGGGTTGGGCACTGGTGGGCGACGCGGGTCTCGTGATGGACCCGATCAGCGCGCAGGGGATCGGCAACGCGCTACGCGACGCCGAGCTGCTCGCGGAGGCGATCACCAGCGGCGAGTTTGCGAGCTACCACCGGGCCCGGGACGCGGCGACCCGGGCGATGGACGATCTCACGGCGCGGCTGGCCCGCCTTGCGCCGCCGGGCAGGCGGGAGCGTGCGCTGCTCATGTCCGTGGCCGGGCGGCCCGCCGAGATCGAGCGACTGCTCGGCGTGTTCGCCGGTACCGAGCCGGTACGGCGGTACTTCTCGCTGCCCAATGCGCTGCGCCTGCTCGCAACCGGTCGCCTGCTCGCAACCGGTCGCCTGTCCGGCGCGGGCAGTCGATCTGCGGCAGGCTAGCCGGCATGGAAATCATGTCCTTGCCGAGCGCGGTCGAGTTCCTCGCCTCCGGTACCCGGATCGGGCAGCTCGCGACCGCCTCGCTCGCCGGTACCCCGCACGTGGCGCCGGTCTGGTTCCTCGTCGACGGCGACGAGCTTGTTTTCACGACTGCGCGCGACACCGTCAAGGGGCGGAACCTGCGGGCCAACGCACGGGCCGCGCTGAGCGTCGACAGCGAGGAGTTTCCGTACAGCTTCGTCGTCGTACGCGGCCCGGTCCAGGTGCGCCAGCACGCCCCCGATCTGCTCCAGTGGACCACCCGCGTCGCCGAGCGGTACGTACCGGCCGGCCGGGCCGACGAGTACGGGCGGCGCAACGCGGTCGAGGAGGAGATGCTCTGCCGGCTGCGCCTTGAACACGTGGTCGGACAGACCGACATCGCCCTCTGAGAATTCAACAACGGGCGGCGAGCACGTTCTGACCCTCCGCGAGCGCCCGCGACCATCGGTCAATGAGCGTGCGCGCGTGCTCGCCGCTGCGGTCGTGGTCGGGGTTGACCTCCGTGAGGGTAATGCAGGCGAGGCCGTGGTGGCTGGCCGCCGCGGCCACCGCGGTCATCGCGTCGGGCAGGCTCAGACCTTCGTGGTATCGGGGGCAGTCGGCCAGGGGCAGGCTCGGGTAGTCGATCGCGTCCACGTCAAGGTGCAGCACCAGCGCCGGCCGCTCGGCCAGCGGGCGCAGCGCCTCGCGGGCGAGCTCGCCGGCGTGCCCGGCCGGGATCGCGGTTACCGGGTACCCGCGCAGTCGGTGCCGGGCGTACCGGCGCCACTGTCCGGGCGACAGTTGCGCCGGATGGAAGCCGAACAGCGCGATCCCCTCCGGGTCGATGAGCGGCCCGTCGGTACGCAGCGCGGCCAGGGCCGGGTCGCCGTCGCCGAGCAGGTGCGCGACCCCGCAACTGTCCAGTACGCCCCAGCCCTCGCCGGGCGTATCGAGGTCGGCGTCCCCGTCGACGTAGAACAGGCCGACATCGGTCGCGGCGTACCCGGCCTCGCGCAGCCCGAGCACCGCGCCGAGGCAGAGCGTGCAGTCCCCGCCGAGCAGGACCGGTACCGCCCGCTCGCGATGGGCGCGGGCGACCTGCTCGGCGACTCGCCGTACGGTGCGCAGCACGGCGGGTAGGTTGCGCGCGCCGGACTCGGCGGGCGCCGGGTCGAATCGTTCGACGGGCAGGTCGCCACTGTCCATCGTGTCCAGTCCGGCGCAGCGCAGCGCCTCGCCGATCCCGGCCACCCGCAGGTGCGCCGGGCCCCCCTCCAGTCCAGGCGCATGGGCGCCGGCACTGCTGGGTACCCCGATCAGCCGCAGCCGCACCCCGCGAGGCTAACCCCCCAGGACTTTGTTGGCACGTTAAACTATTGACTCTCATTCAGTTGTATGTGAACCTCTGCTCGGGATCGGCGTTGGAGTGTCGGGCAGCTCCACTCAAGGCATCTGTCGCTCATGCACGCCCGTCCCTCAATGCGTGTATGGCGGCTGTCCGTTCTGAAACGGCGAAAGGAAGCCGTACATGCGAAGGAATCTGGCCGCGGTGCTCGCGGGCGCGGTCGCCGCCGGTACCCTGGCGATCGTGGGGCCGGTGGTGCTCGGGGCGGGAACCGCCTCGGCAGTCGCCTCCGACCCATACACCTTGAAAAACGTTCAGATCGGTGGCGGTGGTTTCATCCCCGGCATCATCTTCAGCCAGGCACAGCAGAACCTCATCTACGCCCGTACCGACATCGGCGGCATGTACCGCTGGAACGCCTCGGCCGGCTCGTGGGTACCCTTGCTCGACTGGGTCGGGCAGAGCAACTGGGGCTACAACGGCGTGGTGAGCGTCGCCGCCGACCCGACCAACGCAAACAAGGTATGGGCCGCGGTCGGCATGTACACCAACAGTTGGGATCCCAACAACGGTGCCATCCTCCGCTCCAGCGACCAGGGCAACACGTGGCAGACCACCGCGCTGCCGTTCAAGCTCGGCGGCAACATGCCCGGCCGCGGCCAGGGCGAGCGCCTCGCGGTCGACCCCAACAACGACAGCGTGCTGTACTTCGGCGCGCCCAGCGGGAAGGGCCTGTACCGCAGCACCGACGGCGGCGCCACCTGGGCACAGGTGACGAGCTTCCCCAACCCCGGCAACTACATCCAGCAGGCCGGCGACGCGTACCTCGGTGACAACCAGGGCGTGCTGTGGGTGACCTTCGACAAGACCACCGGTAGCGCCGGGACCACCACGAAGACCATCTACGTGGGCGTCGCTGACAAGAACAACCCGGCGTACCGCAGCACCGACGGCGGGGCCACCTGGTCCGCGCTGGCCGGCGCACCCACCGGGTACCTGCCGCACAAGGGCGTCCTGGACACCACCAACCACCTGCTGTACATCGCGACGAGCGACACCGGTGGCCCGTACGACGGTGGCAAGGGCGACGTGTGGAAGTACAACACGTCGACCGGTGCCTGGACCCAGATCAGCCCGATCCCGTCCAGCAGCAGCGACGACTACTTCGGTTACAGCGGCCTGACAATCGACCGGCAGCACCCCGGCACCATCATGGTCGCGACCCAGATCTCGTGGTGGCCCGATGCCATCTTCTTCCGCAGCACCGACTCCGGCGCGACGTGGACCCGCATCTGGGACTTTACGAGCTACCCCAACCGCAGCCTGCGATACACCATGGACGCCTCGGCGACCCCGTGGCTGAGCTTCGGCGCGACCGACGCTCCGCCGGTACCCGCGATCAAGCTGGGCTGGATGAACGAGTCGGTCGAGATCGACCCGTTCAACTCCAACCGCATGCTGTACGGCACCGGCGCCACTCTCTTCAGCACCACCAGCCTGACCAACTGGGACGCCGGCACCACGTTCACCGTCAGCCCGATGGTCAAGGGCTTGGAGGAGACCGCGGCGCTCGACCTGATCAGCCCGCCCACCGGCGGCGCCAACCTGATCAGCGCGCTGGGTGACCTCGGCGGCTTCCGCCACACCAACCTGGATGCCGTACCGCCGATGATGTTCACGCAGCCGCTGTTCACGTCGACGACGAGCATCGACTACGCGGAGAACAATCCGAGCGTGGTGGTACGGGCGGGCAACTTCACCGACTCGGACCGGCCCAACGACAGCCACGCCGCGTTCTCCACGGACGGCGGCGCGAACTGGTTCCAGGGCACCGAGCCGGGCGGTGTCAACAACGGCGGTACCATCGCCGCCTCGGCCGATGGCAGCAGGTTCGTCTGGGCGCCCGGCGACTCCGGGATCCAGGTCGTCTACTCGGTCGGCTTCGGCAACTCGTGGAGCCAGTCCTCGGGTGTACCGGCGAACGCGATGGTTCGCTCCGACCGCGTGAACTCCATGAAGTTCTACGCGTACTCGAACGGCACGTTCTACGTCAGCACCAACGGCGGCCAGAGCTTCACCACCGCGGCGACCGGGCTGCCGACGGCACACGTGGCGTTCAAGGCGGTCGCCGGGCACGAGGGCGACATCTGGCTGACCGGTGACGGCGGCCTGTGGCGTTCGACCAACTCCGGCGCCAGCTTCACGAAGGTGTCCGGTGTGGACGCTTCCATCAACATCGGGTACGGCAAGGCGGCTCCGGGCCAGACGTACCCGGCGCTGTACATGGTCGGTACGGTCGGCGGGGTCGCCGGCGTGTTCCGCTCCGACGACGGCGCGGGCAGTTGGGTACGTATCAACGACGACGCGCACCAGTACGGCAACATCGGCGGCGCGATCACCGGCGACCCGCGTATCTACGGCCGCGTGTACATCGGCACCAACGGTCGCGGCATCATCTACGGCGACCGGATCAGCACGTCCACGCCGTCGGTTGTCGCGTCGGCGAGCCGTTCGAGCGCCGGCCCATCGATATCCCCGTCGGTATCGGTGTCGGCGTCAGCATCCCGGTCGGCCTCGTCGAGCCCGACGGCCTCCCGGTCGCCCTCGTCGAGTCCGAGCCAGAGCGCGACCGCGGCGGGCGGCTGCTCCGTCGCGTACAGCGTCACCGGGCAATGGGGCGGCGGGTTCCAGGGTGACGTGAAGATCACCAATACCAGCGGTACCGCGGTGAACGGCTGGAGTCTCAAGTGGACGTTCGCCAACGGTCAGGTGATAAACCAGATGTGGAACGGCTCGTACACGCAGAGCGGTGGCAACGTGACCGTGACGGATGCGGGCTACAACGCCCCGATCGCCGCGAACGGCGGTACGGCGGAGTTCGGCTTCCTCAGTAGTTGGAACAACTCCACCAACGCGAAGCCGACAAGCTTCACCCTCAACAACACCACCTGTTCCGTCACGTAACGGTATGGGGGCCGGCCCGCGCGGCCGGCCCCACACCCGGGGGCCGGTCCGCGTGGGCCGGCCCCCGCGCCGTCCCGACCCACCCTGATCAAGGCCCCGGCGCCCAAGATCGCCGCAATTTCATTGAAGTTGCGGCATCCCGGCACCCCCAACACCGCAACTTCAATGAAATTGCGGGTCCGGCGCGTGTCGCGGGGCGGGTCGCGCCGGCGCGTGTCGCGGGGCGGGTCCGGCGGCGCGTGCCGCGGGGCGGTCGCGCCGCCGCGTGCCGCGCGCGACACGTCGGGACGTGCGATGATCGCTGGATGGCCGTCGATGTTGTTCTCGAAATGGGCCAACGGCGGGTGTTCGCGACCGCGCTGGAATGGCCCGGATGGTGCCGGTCTGGCAAGGGCGAGGAGGCCGCGCTGGCCGCCCTCGCCGACGC
>JBPYFB010000375.1:0-14613 GCA_051986465.1 Rugosimonospora sp. | reverse complement strand
CAATCCGTCACTGCTTGTGATGGACAGAAAGCGGAGCGCCTGCTCCCACCCGAGTCGCCGCCGAGGTGGCCGGGTCCGGTCACCCGGGTCGGGCACCAGTCCGAGCCGGGCGTACGCGCCAGAGGAGATCATCGCGCGCACCGACCGGTCGAGCGGGCCCCGGCATATGTCGGGGCCATTGCTTTTGGCAGGCACTGCGCCGTACTGGGTCGGGAAACTGCTGTCAGGAACAAGGAGGACTCATCAGCGTCGAACCACGTGTTAACGATCAGATCCGGGCACGGGAGGTCCGGCTGGTTGGCCCGGAGGGTGAGCAGGTGGGCATCGTCCCACTGGAGCGGGCCCTGCAGCTGGCCGCGGACGTCGATCTGGACCTGGTCGAGGTTGCGCCGATGGCGCGCCCGCCGGTGTGCAAGCTCATGGACTTCGGCAAGTTCAAGTACGAGAGCGCACTCAAGGCGCGCGAAGCGCGGCGTAACCAGCAGCAGACCGTCATCAAGGAAATGAAGCTTCGGCCGAAGATCGACCCGCACGACTACGAGACCAAGAAGGGTCACGTCGTGCGGTTCCTCCGGGCCGGCGACAAGGTCAAGGTGACGATCATGTTCCGCGGTCGCGAGCAGAGCCGCCCGGAGTTGGGGTACCGGCTCCTGCGCAAGCTCGAACAAGAGGTTGCCGAACTGGGGTACGTGGAAGCCCAGCCGAAGCAGGACGGTCGCAACATGATCATGGTGTTGGCGCCGCATCGGGCCACCAAGGCAGCGGCGGCGGCCCGCGGCGTCGCGACCAAGGAGCGCGATGGCGTCGGCGAGCCGGACGGTGTCATCGGCGAAGGTATCAACGGCGTCGCTCCGGCAGGGGCTGCCGAACAATAGCGGAGAAGACTCGGGCCCGCCCGCGGCGCCGCGACAGCGGCGCCGGGTGACGGGCGGTCCGACCGGGTCGGCCGCCGGGATCGCCCGCGTTGGGTGCTCCCGGAAATGCGGCCGGCATCCGGTGTCATAGGAGGAATGCAATGCCGAAGATGAAGAGCCACACGGGCATGGGTAAGCGGGTCAAGGTGACTGCCGGCGGCAAGATCCTTGCTCAGCCGACCGGCAAGCGCCACAACCTGGAGAAGAAGTCGTCCAGGGTGACCCGGCGGATGGCCGGTACGGACGAGGTCAGCGCGGTCGACACCAAGCGCATCCGGAAGCTGCTCGGCCGCTGAGGCGCGCCACTGAAGAGAGGGAGTAAGCAGACGTGGCACGCGTGAAGCGGGCGGTCAACGCCCAGAAGAAGCGCCGCACCGTACTGGAGACCGCCAGCGGGTACCGCGGGCAGCGCTCGCGCCTGTACCGCAAGGCGAAGGAGCAGGTGCTGCACTCGCTGCAGTACGCGTACCGGGACCGGCGCGACCGCAAGGGCGACTTCCGCCAGCTGTGGATCACCCGGATCAACGCCGCGGCGCGGGCGAACGGCATGACGTACAACCGCCTCATCCAGGGCCTGAAGCTCGCGGGTGTGGAGGTGGATCGCAAGATCCTCGCGGACCTGGCCGTCACCGACGAGGCGGCGTTCGCCGCGATCGTCGAGGTGGCCCGCAAGGCTGTGGCGGCCGCCGGCACCGGTGGCGCGCAGGCGGCCTGAAGCCCCCTTGATCGACGACTCCGGCCCGGCGGCGCCTGACGCCGTGCAGCGACCCGGAGGCGTCGATGACCGACCCGGGGCGGCTCCGTTCACAAGGCGGACGCCCCGGGTCGTTGCCGCTTCCCGGTTGCACCGGCGGCGCGAGCGGGACGAAACCGGCCGCTTCCTCGCCGAGGGACCTCAGGCGGTGCGCGAGGCCCTCGCCGCCGGCGATGTGCTGCAGCTGTTCGCAACCGCCGAGGCACGGGCGCGCCACCCGGAACTGACCGGCGGCGCGAACCTGGTGGACCCGGACGCGATGGCGGCGCTGTCGCAGACCGTGACCCCGCAGGGCCTCGTCGCGGTGTGCCGGTACCGGGACCTGCCGCTGGACGCCGCGCTGGCGCGCGCGCCGCGGTTGGTCGCGGTACTCGTGGAGATCCGCGATCCGGGCAACGCCGGTACCGTCCTGCGTACCGCCGACGCCGCGGGAACCGGGTCGGTCGTGTTCGCCGGTGACGCGGTCGACCCGTACAACGGCAAGTGCGTACGGGCCTCGGCCGGCAGCCTGTTCCACGTCGACGTGGTACGCGGCGCCGATCCGGTACCGGCGGTGGCCGCGTTGCGCGGGGCGGGTCTGCGGGTACTGGCGGCGGACGGGTACGGCGAGGCGGACCTCGACGATCTGGCGGACTCCGGACAGTTGGCCGCGCCGACCGCGTGGCTGTTCGGCTCCGAGGCCCACGGCCTGCCGGACGAGGTGCGTTCGGTGGCGGACGCGCGGGTGCGGGTACCGCTGCACGGGCGCGCGGAGAGCCTGAACCTCGCGGCCGCGGCAGCGGTGTGCCTGTACACTTCGGCGAGAGCGCTGCGTTCGTCAGGAGAGCCCCCGTGGTGACACGCATGTTTACCCAGCCCGCCGGTGTCGGCGGGTGGCTGGGCTGACCGACTTCAGGACGGCGCCTCCCCAAACCCACACTGGCGGGCTGCGGCCCAGCCGCGCAGGCAGGTTCGTAGACTTTCCGGGTTGCCGGCTGGGAGGCATGGATGACGTACCGCAACGATCAGTACGACCCGAAGCAGGTCGCGTTGCTCGATCAATCGGCGCTCGATGACGCGGTGGCCGCCGCGGAGAAGGCCTTCGCCGCCGCCGTCGACCTGGACGCCCTGCAGGCGTTGAAGCCGGTACACCTCGGCGACCGGTCGCAGGTGTCGCTGGCCCGGCGCGAGATCGGCGCGCTGCCGCCGGCCGCCAAGGCCGACGCCGGCAAGCGCGTCAACCAGGCGCGGGCCGCGGTGCAGGCGGCGTTCGAGGCGCGTGGCGAGCAGTTGGCCGCCGAGCGGGAGCGCCGGGTGCTGGCCGAGGAGGCGGTGGACGTCACGCTGCCGTGGGACCGCCGGCCGCGCGGCGCGAGGCACCCGTTGACGACGCTCATGGAGCGCGTCGGCGACCTGTTCATCGGTATGGGGTACGAGGTCGCCGAGGGTCCCGAGGTCGAGCTGGAGTGGTACAACTTCGACGCCCTCAACATCGGCCCGGACAATCCCGTACGCGGGATGATGGACACCTTCTTCGTGGACGTACCGGGCCTGGTGCTGCGTACCCACACGAGTCCGGTACAGGCCCGCTCGATGCTCACCCGGCCGCTGCCGATCTACATCGTGGTACCCGGGCGGACGTACCGCACCGACGAGCTGGACGCCACCCATACCCCCGTCTTCCACCAGGTCGAAGGGCTCGTTGTCGATCGCGGCATCACGATGGCCCACCTGCGCGGCACGCTGGACCACTTCGCCCGCGCGATGTTCGGCCCGCAGGCGCGTACCCGCTGGCGTCCGCACTACTTCCCGTTCACCGAGCCGTCGGCCGAATTCGACGTCTGGTTCGAGCAGCACCGCGACGGCCCGCGCTGGGTCGAGTGGGGCGGCTGCGGCATGGTCAACCCACGGGTGCTGCGCGCCTGCGGTATCGACCCGGATGAGTACTCAGGCTTCGCCTTCGGGATGGGTATCGACCGCACGCTGATGTTCCGCCACGGGGTCAGCGACATGCACGACATCGTGGAGGGCGACACGCGCTTCACCCGTGCCTTCGGAATGGAGCTCTGACGTGCGGATCCCCGTCTCCTGGCTGCGCGAGTACGCCGACCTGCCTACCGACGCGGGACTTGTCGCGGAGACACTCACGCGACTCGGCATCGAGGTGGAGAGCGTGGCCGACCTCCGCTCTACAGTGGACGGTCCGCTCGTGGTCGGCCGGGTCGAATCGGTCGAGCAGCTGCGCCAGTTCAAGAAGCTGATCCGGTACTGCCAGGTCGACGTCGGCGAGGCGGCGCCGCGCGGCATCATCTGCGGCGCACCCAACTTCGCCGAGGGCGACCTGGTGGTGGTCGCGCTGCCCGGCACGGTGCTGCCCGGCGGCTTCGCGATCGCCGCCCGGCGCACGTACGACCACATATCCGACGGCATGATCTGCTCGGCCCGCGAACTGGGGATCAGCGACGACCACACCGGCATCATCGTGCTGCCGGCCGGCTGCGGCGCGCCCGGCGACGACGCGAAGCCGCTGGTCGGGCTGGACGACATCGTGCTGGACGTCGAGATCACCCCGGACCGGGGCTACTGCATGTCGGTACGGGGGTTGGCGCGCGAGCTGTCGTACGCGCTCGGCGTACCCTTCCACGACCCGGCCGACGCACCGGCGCCCGGCGCGACCAAACAACCGCCGTACCCTGTGACAGTGCGCGACCAGGTCGGCTGCGACCGCTTCGCCGCGCGCCTGGTTACCGGCATCGATCCCACCGCGTCCAGCCCCGACTGGATGAAGCGGCGGCTGGCGGTCGCCGGTATCCGCAGCATCGGCCTCGCCGTCGACATCACCAACTACCTCATGGTCGAACTCGGCCAGCCGATGCACGCCTTCGATCCGAACCGGCTCGCCGGTCCGCTCGTGGTACGGCGCGCGCTGGCGGGCGAGCGACTGACCACACTGGACGGTGTCGACCGCGCGCTCGACCCGGAGGACATGGTCATCTGCGACGCCGGGGTGGGCGGGCCGGACGGGGTACCGGTATCCCTCGCCGCGGTGATGGGCGGCGAGAACAGCGAGATGCTGCCGGACTCGACGGACGTGCTGTTCGAGGCGGCGCACTGGGAGGCCACGATGATCTCCCGTACCGCCCGCCGGCACCGGCTCTGGTCGGAGGCTGCCAAGCGGTGGGAGCGCGGCGTCGACCCGCGGCTCCCGCTCGTCGCGCTGGCGCGGGCGGTGGAGCTGATGCGCGAGTACGGCGGCGGCGAGGTGGATACCCGGGTCCTGGACATCGACGCCGTGGTACCGCCGTGGCCGGTACGCATCGCCACCGACCTGCCCTCCCGCGTGGCCGGCGTCGAGTACCCGCCAGATCGCGTGATCGAGCTGCTGCGGGCGATCGGCGCGCGGGTCGAGCCGGACGGGGACGCGCTCGAGGTGACCCCGCCGAGCTGGCGGCCGGATATCGCCCAGCCCGCCGACCTGGTCGAGGAGGTGGTCCGGCTCGACGGGTACGAGAAGGTGCCCAGCGTCCTGCCGGTCGCGCCGCCCGGCAACGGGCTCACCCCGCAGCAGCGCCGCCGGCGCTCGGTGGGGCGGGCGCTCGCCGAGGCGGGCTATGTCGAGGTGCTCTCGTACCCGTTCGTCAGCCCGGCCGCGTTGGACGCGCTCGGCCTGCCCGAAGGCGACCCGCGCCGCAACGCACTGCGGCTGGCGAACCCGCTCTCCGACGAGGAGCCGCTGCTGCGCACCACGCTTCTGCCCCCGCTGCTGGCGGCGGTGCGGCGCAACCTCGGCCGGGGCGCGCGCGACCTGGCCCTGTACGAGCTGGGCCTGGTCTTCCACCCCTCGCCGGTACGCACGCCCCCGCCGCAGATGGGCGTGGCGCACCGCCCGTCGGACGAGGAGCTGGCCGCCAGCGAGGCGGTCGTCCCCGACCAGCCGTGGCACGTCGCGGCGGTACTCACCGGCGAGGTCGAGCCGGCCGGCTGGTGGGGCGCTGGGCGGGCGGCGTTGTGGGCGGACGCGATCGAGGCCGCCCGCGTCGTCGCGGACGCGGCGGGCACCCCGGCCACGGTACGGAAGGCGAGCCTGGCGCCCTGGCACCCCGGCCGCTGTGCGGAGATCGTCGTGGCCGACCGGGTCATCGGGCACGCGGGGGAGCTGCACCCGTCGGTGTGCGCCGCGCTCGACCTGCCGAAGCGCACCGCGGCGATGGAGCTGAACCTGGACGCGCTGCCGCTGCCCGGCACCGTCCCGGCTCCGGCCTTCTCGACGTACCCGCCGGCGCTGATCGACGTCGCGCTCGTGGTGGACGCCGCGACGCCGGCCGCACAGGTGCGGGAGGCACTGGTCGAGGGCGCCGGGCCGCTGCTTTCGGGGGTACGCCTGTTCGACGTGTACACCTCCGACACGCTGGGCGCCGGGCGCAAGTCGCTCGCGTACAAGCTGACCTTCCGTGCCCCGGACCGCACCTTGACCGTTGATGAGGCGGTGGCCGCGCGCGACGCCGCGGTGGCGGTCGCGGCCGACCGGGTCGGCGCCACCCTGCGCGGCGCCTGACCAGATCGACCAGCCCGGGCTGCGGCGTGCGCGCGGGCCGGCTACCCTACGTGCTCGCACGTACTTTGTTACGCAGAAGGAGGGTCGCCGATGGCGGCGCCAGAGATGCTGAGCGATGTAGTGATCATCGGTGGCTGCGGCCGCGTCGGGCTGCCGCTGGGCGTTGCGCTGGCCAGCCGCGGCCTCACGGTCACGCTCTACGACATCAACCAGCGCGCGGTCGACGTGGTCAACGGCGGGCGCATGCCGTTCCACGAGGAGGGCGCGGACGAGCCGCTGACCCGTGCGGTGGCCGAGGCCAAGCTCCGGGCCACGACCGAGGCGGCGAGCGTCGGCACCGCCGAGGTCGTGATCGTCATTGTCGGTACGCCCGTCGACGGCCACCTCAATCCGGATCTGGCCGCCGTACCGGCCTCGATCGAGCGCTGCGCCGAGCACCTGCGCGACGGGCAGCTGATCGTGCTGCGCAGCACCGTGCACCCCGGGGTCACCGCGATGACCGAGCGGATGCTCGCCCGGCTCGGCCGCCAGGTGGACGTCGCGTTCTGCCCGGAGCGCATCGCCGAGGGCAAGGCGATGACGGAGCTGTTCGACCTGCCGCAGCTGGTCGCGGCGCGCACCGAGACGGCTGGCGACCGGGCGGAGAAGCTCTTCCGCGTGCTGACCGACCGCGTCGTGCGGCTCCAGCCGGAAGAGGCGGAGCTCGCGAAGCTGTTCACCAACACCTGGCGGTACATCAAGTTCGCCGCGGCCAACCAGTTCTGGATGATGTGCAACGACTTCGGGCTGGACTTCGAGACCGTACGCCACGCCATCCGGTACGAGTACCCACGCGCCGCCGACATGCCCGGTGCCGGCTTCGCCGCCGGCCCCTGCCTGCTCAAGGACACCATGCAGCTGGCCGCGTTCAACAACAACAACTTCGTGCTGGGCCACCCCGCGATGCTGATCAACGAGGGGCTGCCGCTGTACCTGGTGTCCAGGCTGGAGGAGCGGTACAAGCTCGCGGACATGTCGGTGGGCATCCTGGGCATGGCCTTCAAAGCGGGCAGCGACGATCCCCGGGAGAGCCTGTCGTACAAGCTGCGGAAGATCCTCCAGATGCGGGCTCGCGAGACGCTGTGCAGCGACCCGTACGTGGCCGACGACCGGCTGGTACCCGAGCGTGAGGTGCTGGAACGAGCCGATCTGCTGATCATCGGCGTACCGCACCCCGAGTACCGTGACCTCGTGACCGACAAGCCGATCGCGGACCTGTGGGGCGTCACCGGCCGCGGAGTACGGGTATGACCGAGGCCGGGCCGGCTCCGGAGGTCACGGTGATCGTCCCCGTCTACAACGAGGGCGATTCCGTGGTCGCGCCACTGCAGCGCCTGCTGCGCTCGGTGACGCTGCCGACCGAGGTGCTCGTCGTGTACGACTTTCCCGAGGACACCACCGTCCCGTACGCGCGGAAGATCGCGGAGAGCGACAAGCGGGTACGGCCGATGCTCAACACGTACGGGCGCGGCCCGGCCAACGCGATCCGGTTCGGCTTCGACCAGGCCGCGGCGCCGGTGACGGTGGTCACGATGGCGGACGGCTCGGACGACCCGCGCCAGATCGACGAGCTCGCCCGGCTCGTGGACCGCGGGGTCGTGGTGGCCGCCGCGTCCCGCTACATGCCGGGCGGCCAGCAGGTCGGTGGCCCCCGGATGAAGGGGCTCATGTCGCGGCTGGCCGGCCGCTCGCTGTACACGCTGGCCCGGGTGGGTACCCGCGACGCGACCAACAGCTTCAAGGCGTACTCGACCGCGTTCGTGCAGGAGGTCGGTATCCACAGCCGCTCGGGCTTCGAGATCGGGCTGGAGCTGACCGCGAAGGCGACGCGGCTGCGCCGGCCGGTGGCGGAGATCCCGACGATCTGGCTGGACCGCACGCTCGGCAACTCGCACTTCGACATGGCCCGCTGGATGCCGGCGTACCTGCGCTGGTACTGGCTGGCCTTCGGGCGCCGGCTCACCCCCGAGCAGCTCGCCAAGCGGACCCGAGGCGCGGAGACGGAGCAGGAACAGGGGTCATGATCGACTCCGCGAATCAGGCCGAGCTGGCGGTGCGCGAGCGCGGCGGATCCGACGCGGGGCCGCCGTTCTGGTCCGGCCAGTGGTGGCAGCGGCTGTTTCCGGTCAGTCCGGCGCGGCCGGTCGGGCCGGTCCGGGTGGCCGTCGCGACGGTGTGCGTGCTGGCGGGTACCGCTGTCGCGCTGGCCCGTACCGGAGGCGCCGGCCCGTTCAACTCGATCTGGGCCGAGGACGCCACGTTCCTTCTCTCCGACTCGCTCAACAAGCACATCTGGTCGGCGGTACTCACCCCGTTCGGCGGGTACTTCTACGTGCTGCCGAGGCTGCTCACCGCGGTGGCCAAGCTGTTCGGCGTGGCGTGGATGCCGGCGGTCATGACGATCGAGGCGGCGCTGGTCGTCTCGGTACTCGCCCTGATCGTGTACGTGGCCAGCGGTACGCATCTGCAGTCCGTCGCGCCCCGGCTGCTCGTGTGCCTGCCGCTGATCGCCGGGCCGATCTACGGTTCGGTCCCGAACAACCTGGCCACGCTGCAGTTCCCGCTGCTGTACGCCGCGTTCTGGGTGCTGCTGTGGATGCCCGCCCGGCGCAGTGCGCAGGTCGTCGCCGTGGCGGTGCTGGTGGCGGCCGGCTCGTCGACGATCCTCGGCGTCGTACTCCTGCCGGTGGCTGCGCTGCGCCTGTACGCCCGGCGGGACCGGTTCACCGTGGTCGCGTTCGGGATGTACCTGCTCACGGTCTTCTTCCAGGTCATACCGCACGAGCTCGGGCTGACCAGCCGCGGCGACCTCTCCGAACCCCGGTTCAACCCGCTCTGGGCACTGTGGGGGTACGCGGAGGTGGCGCTGCCGCGCGAGGTCTTCGGCGAGGCCTGGGCGGGCGCGTACGGGATGACCGCGTACGGCACCACGGCGCCCACCGGAAACGTCACCTACCCCTGGGCCATCGTGCTGAGCTGGGTCGTTGTGCTGGCCGTCGTGGCGGTCGCGCTCGCCGGGCTGACCCGGCCGGACTGGCTGCTGGCCGGCGTCGGGTTCGGGTTCAGCGTCTTCGTGTTCTGCGTCGCGTCCATGCTGCACGGCAAGTGGCAGCCCCGGTACGAGCTCTGCGCCGGCCTCATCCTGCTGGTGGCGCTCGCCGCGCTTGCCCGCCCGCGCCCGGATCGTCCCGCGCTGCGCGGGTCCGTACCCATCGCGGCGCTGCTCGCCCTGTTCCTCGTCGTCGGCCTCGCGAACTTACGCGACAAAGACTTCCGTAACCATTCGTACCCGTGGAATGGGCTCATTCGGACCGCTACCGCGAAATGCGCGGCGAACCCGCAACGGGGTCACGTGGTTATGTTGACCGGCCGGGTCGGCTCCTGGCACGCCGTTCTGCCGTGCCGGTATCTGCTGCATGACTGACTGGCCTGTACAGGTACCGTGAACCTGTTACACCCTAGGGGCGTGACCACTACCGAATGTGTCCTCACTGAGGCCCGCGCTTCTGCTTGCCGGCAGGTCAAGGGCTGATTGCCGAGCGAGACCAAATGGTTGCTCTTTCGCTACAACCGGGGCAGCCCGATGGCGAGGCGTCACCGTTTTTCGCCACGTCGGGCAGACTCCCCATCGTGGGACAACGGCGGCCAACCTCTCCCGTCGGTCGCACGGAGCTGCTGGACGCCGCACGGACCAGCCTGAACGCTGGCGAGAGCGTTTTGGTGGTGGGCCCGGCGGGGATCGGAAAGTCCACCCTGCTCAGTGCGCTGGCGATGGAGCCGGCGCCGCCGTGCCGGGTGCTGCGGGCGGCCGCCGCCGAGGTCGAGTCCGGCCTGCCGTACCTGACCCTGGTGGACCTGTTCGGCGCCGCCCTGGCCGAGCACGGTTCGCTGCTCCCTGGCCACCTGCGCGCGGCGCTGGACGCGGCACTGCTGCGCACCGCCACTCCGAGCACCCCCCAGGACGAGCTGGCGGTCCGCCTGGCCGTGCTGGAGCTGCTGCGCGTGCTCGCCGCGCAGTCGCCGGTCCTGATGGTCATCGACGATCTGCAGTGGGTCGACGAGCCCAGCGCCGGGGTGCTGCGGTTCGTCGCCCGGCGGGTACCCGACCTCGCGGTGTCGGTACTGGCCGCGGAGCGCGTCTCGGCGCCCGGCCGGCTGCCGCTGCGTACCGACCTGTGCCCGCCGCCCTGTGTCGAGCTGGCGGTATCGCCGCTGTCCGAGGACGAGCTGACCCGGCTGCTCACCGACCGCTTCGGGGCCCGGCTGCCGCGTGGCCTAGTCGGGCGGCTCTACGCGGCCAGCGATGGCAACCCGCTGTTCGCGGTCGAGCTGGGGCGCGCGCTCGTGGAGCGCGGGGAGACCGGGGCGGCGACCCCCGCGGCCGCCGATCCGCTGCCCGTACCCGAACGCCTGCGCGCACTGGTCTCCGCCCGGCTCGCCGCGCTGCCCAGCCGGCCCGGCACCCCGTTGCTGCTGCTCGCGGCGGCGGCCCGGCCCAGCCGCGCGCTGCTCGCGCGCGCCGGCATCGACCCCGCGGTCGGCCTGGCCGAGGCGGCACGCGCCGGCGTCGTGGAGACCGACGCCGAGGGCGGCGTGCGCTTCAGCCACCCGCTGCTGCGCGAGATGGTGTATGCGGACGCCGAGCCGGCCGCCCGCGGCGCCGCCCACGAGCGGCTGGCCGCGGTCGTGGACGATCCGGTGGAGCGCGCCCGGCACCTGGCGCTGGCCCGACCCGACCCCGACGAGGCGCTGGCGAGCACGCTGATGGACGCCGCGGCGGTGGCTCGGCGCCGGGGCGCCCCGCTGATCGCGGCCGATCTGGCCCGGCTGGCCGCCGACCGCACGATCGACCCGGGCGCGGCCAGCGTCCGCCGGCTTTCGGCGGCCCGTTACTCGTACGCCGGTGGCATGTCGGCGGAGGCCAGCGTGCTGGCCGGAACGGTGCTGCGGGAGGCGGCCGACCCGGGGGTACGGGTCGCCGCCCGGCTGCTGCTCGTGGACCTCGCCGGCCAGGACCAGTCCGGCATCGGGCCGCTGCTGGATGCCGCGTTCGTCGATGCCGACGCCGACCAGGCGCTGGTCGCTCAGGTGCGGCTCAAGCGCGGCTGGAAGATGCTCTACGACGGCGACGTGGAGTCGGCGCTGGCCGAGCTGAAGCGGGCCGAGCACTCGGCGGAGAGCGCCGGGCAGACCGAGTGCCTCGTGGAGGTACTCGCGCTGCGCGGCATCGTGGAGGCGCCGACCAACCTGCGCGGCAGCGAGGAGGTCATGGAGCGGGCCGCGAGCCTGTCCCGCGGGCTGCCGATCAGCCGCGCCGTGGTCAACGCCCGGACCATGACCACGCAGGCGTGCCTGCTGCGCGGGGACGTACCGGAGGCGGTACGCCGCATCGAGGCGCTGCGGGTGGCGGTCGAGCGTTCGGGCAGCGTGTACGACCTGGCCAACGTGCTGGCCGTGGTCGCCTCGGTGTACAGCCGCGCGGGGCGCTGCGCGGACGCGCTGACCGCCGGCCGGGACTGCCTGCGCCTGTTCACGGACGTCGCGGCCGGCGCGCCCGGGCCGGGCCTGCTGGTCGGCGCGCTGGTCGAGCTGGGCGGCGGCGAGCTGGCGCGGGCCGAGGAGTACGTGGCTCGGGCGATGGCGGCCAGCCGTGCCGCCGGTGACGAGGATTGGCTCAAGGGCGCATACGCGGCGCAGGGGCAGATCCAGATGCTCGCCGGCGATCCGCTGGCGGCCATCGAGCCGATGCGCGTCGCGTTCCAGTTGGAGCAGCGGCGCGGTTTGGGCGACCCGGCGCACTACCTGTGGCACGCCGACTTCATCGAGACGCTGGCCGCGACGGGCGCTCGGGACGAGGCGAGCGCGGTACTCGCCGAGGTGCAGGGGCAGGCGCGGCGGCTGGATCGCAAAGTGGTCGAGCTCGGGCTGGCCCGGGCCGGCGCGGTACTGACGGCGTACGCAGGCGACCCGCGCGCGGGCGTGGCGGCGCTGACCGCGGCGTTGGAGGAGTGGGCGGAGCACCCGTACCCCTTCGAGCTGGCTCGGGCGTGGCACGCGCTGGGCGGGCTGGAGCGGCGGGCGCACCGGCGGGGCGCGGCCCGGGACGCGCTGACCGAGGCGGCCGGCCGGTACGCGGCGATGGGCGCCCAGCCGTGGCTCGCCGCGGTACAGGCGGAACTGGCCCGGCTGGACGGCGCCCGGGACGCGGGACTGTCCGCGACCGAGCGGCGCATCGTCGACCTGGTACGGCGCGGCGCGACGAACCGCGAGATCGCCCGGGCCACCTTCCTGTCGATCAAGGCGGTCGAGGCGAACCTGACGCGCCTGTACCGGCGCTTCGGGGTACGCAACCGGGAGCAGTTGGGGAAGGCCCTGGCTGACGAGGCTTGACCGGTCCGGCGGGGCCGGCATTCGGTTGCGGGCGCACAATGCATGCTGATACGCTCTCCTGCATAGAAATGCGAGGAGGAGCGGATGGGTGCGCGGGTCGCTGTGGTTGGCGCGAGCGGATATGCGGGGGGAGAACTGCTGCGCCTGCTCGCCGGGCACCCGGGCATCGAGATCGCGGCGGTGACCGCGCACGCCCAGGCAGGTGCGCGGCTGGGCGACGTACACCCCAATCTCGTCTCGCTGGCCGACCGCACCCTCGGCGCCACCACTCCTGACGCGCTCGCCGGCGCGGACCTGGTGTTCCTGGCCCTGCCGCACGGCGAGTCGGCCGCGCTCGCCGCGGCGCTGCCGCACTCCGTGAAGATCGTCGATCTCGGCGCCGACCACCGGCTGCGCGACGCGGCCGTCTGGCAGCGGTACTACGGCGGGACGCACGCCGGTGCCTGGACCTACGGGCTGCCGGAACTGCCCGGCCAGCGGGCGGCGATCGCGGCGGCCGAGCGCGTCGCGAACACCGGGTGCTACGCGGTCGCCACCATCCTGCCGCTCGCGCCGCTGATCGCGGCCGGCCTGGTCGAGCCCGAGGACGTGGTCGTGGTGGCCGCCTCGGGCACCTCGGGCGCGGGTCGCGCGGCCAAGCCGCACCTGCTGGGCAGCGAGGTGATGGGCGACCTGAGCCCGTACAAGGTGGGTGCGCACCAGCACGTACCGGAGATCAAGCAGGCGACCGGGGCGGTGTCGCTGTCGTTGACGCCAGTCCTCGCCCCGATGCCCCGGGGCATCCTCGCGACGGTCACCGCGCGGCCGGCGCGCCCGGGGCTCACCGCTGCCGAGGTGCGCGCGGCGCTCGCCGAGGCGTACGCGGACGAGCCGTTCGTGCGGCTGCTACCCGAGGGCTCGTGGCCGCATACCGCGGCGACCTTCGGCTCCAACGCGGTACAGCTTCAGTCCACTGTGGACCTCGACTCGGGTCGGGTACTGGTGACCAGCGCCATCGACAACCTCGGCAAGGGTGCGGCGGGGCAGGCGGTACAGAACGCCAATCTCATGCTCGGCCTGCCCGAGGCGACCGGCCTGACCGCAAACGGAGTAGCCCCGTGACCCCCGCCGCCGCCGCTGCGGCCGCTGGCCCGGTGGCTGCCGCAATTTCATTGAAGTTGCGGTGTTGGCGGCCGGCTGACCGCGCAATCTCAATGAAGTTGCGGCGATCTTGGGGGCGGGCATGAGTGTCACGGCTGCCAAGGGGTTCCGGGCGGCGGGGGTCGCGGCCGGGCTCAAGGCCAACGGGAACAGGGACGTCGCGCTCGTGGTCAACGACGGTCCGGACGCGACCGCGGCCGGTGTCTTCACCACCAACCGGGTCAAGGCGGCGCCCGTGCTGTGGAGCCGCCAGGTGCTGCGCGGCGGGGTACTGCGGGCGGTCGTGCTCAACTCGGGCGGCGCCAACGCGTGTACCGGAGCCCCCGGCTTCCAGGACACGCACGCCACCGCCGAGCATGTCGCGGCGGCGCTGCGCGGGGTGCGGATGATGGTCGGCCCGGGGGAGGTGGCGGTCTGCTCGACCGGCCTCATCGGCGAGCGGCTGCCCATGCCGCGGCTGCTGGCCGGGGTTGGCGCCGCCGTGCGCGGGCTGTCCCGCGAGGGCGGCGGGGCGGCGGCCGAGGCGATCATGACCACCGACACCCGACCGAAGACGACAGTCGTGGACGGGGACGGCTGGCGCGTGGGCGGGATGATCAAGGGCGCCGGCATGCTGGCCCCCGCCCTCGCCACCATGCTGTGCGTGCTGACGACCGACGCGGTCGCCGACTCCACGGCTCTGGACGAGGCGCTGCGCGCGGCGACCCGGGTCACGCTGGATCGGGTCGACTCCGACGGCTGCCTGTCCACAAACGACACTGTGCTGCTGATGGCGAGCGGTGCCTCGGGCCGGGCACCCTCGCTCGAGCAGTTGACCGAGGCGGTCACGGCGGCCTGCCGTG
>JBPYFB010000374.1:0-14048 GCA_051986465.1 Rugosimonospora sp. | reverse complement strand
CGTCAATGGATCCAGTCCCCGCGTGCCGGTAGATCTCCCACGCGGCCAGCGCGTGTACCGGCGGCTGCACCACGCCGGTCGTGCTGCGCCCCGGCAGGCCCGGCGGGGCGGGCGCCTGCCAGAACCCCGGCCCGGGAAAGTAGTCGCGCTCGGCCACGCCGGGGTCGAACACGATGTGCGGTACCCGCCCGTCAGCCCATTGGGCCTCGAAGAGACTGTGCAACTCCTGCCATGCCCGGTCCGGCGCGTACCGGGCAAGCCCGAGGCTGATGAACGCCGAGTCCCAGCTCCACTGATGCGGGTAGAGCGTGTGCGAGGGCATCGTGTGGTCGCGCGCCCAGTTACCGCTGAGTACATCGACCGCGGCCTGCCAAAGTGCCCGTCCCGCCGGGTCGCGTGGACGGTGGTCGGTCCGGGTCGAGGTTAAAGTGCTGTCAGTCATCACTGGGATCTTGCTACCCAAAGATCCGCCACCGACACCCCCCTACCGGATTACCAAAGCGTGAAACGCGTCGCACGGCACATGGCCGATTGGGTCATTGCGCGTAACGACATCCGGCTAACCTCTTCCGCGTGAACTCCTCGCCCACCGACCCGCGCTGGTGGCCGCTGTCGCCGACGGAGGCGCCGCCGGGAGAACCGGCGCCCACGGCGAAGCCGCTGGCCGAGCCCACATTCGAGATGCCGGCGGTGCCGGCCCCGCCATCGCCGGACCCGTTCGCGACCGCGCCGGCATCGGTGACGACGACGCCGCAGCCGGTACCGGTGGCACCGCAGTCGGTAATCACGGCACCGCAGCCGGTAATGACGACGCCGACGCATTCGCGGACGACAACCCCGCGCCCCGCGGCGGCACCACCACCGAGGACGGCCGCGCACCCGACCGACGCCGGGCAACCACGCAAGTCACACGGTGGCCGGCTGGTCGCCATCGGTCTGGCCGTGCTCGTCCTGGTGGGCGGCAGCGCGGCCGCGGTGTGGCGGCTGAACAGCCATACCGCCACCGCACCTCCGCTCGTGTCGAACAACGCCTTGCCAAGTACGAGCGAGGTAGCGGCCGTGGCTCCGCAAGCCTCCGCGAGCGGAGCGATGGCGGCACTCGGTACGGCGGCGCCGCAGGCCAGCCAATCGAGCGCGGCCCCGTCGAAGGCGGTGACCACCGGCCCGCCCGGCCCACTGATCGACAACTTCACCGGTACCACTCTGGACACGACCAAGTGGGACGTGTACGGCTCGACGTCGACCAACGGCGGGATCTGGAATTCGTCGGCCATCCGCACCACCGGCGGCGAACTGCAGATCGTCGGTACCGGCACCAACGCGACCGGTAGTGGCAACGTCGCGGGCGGCCTGTGCTGGTGCGGTACCGGCGGCAACCGGCTGTACGGGACCTGGCAGGTGCGCGCGCGCTTCGACGCGGGCGCCGGGTACGGGATCGTCCTTGGGTTGTGGCCCGCCTCCAACAAGGGCTCCGCCGACGGATACATCGCGGGGGCGAGCGTGCCCGGAGCCGCCCGCACCTCCATGACGGGCCGGGTGGTCTGGAACGGCGGCAACGATCCCGGCACCGTCACCGGCGACTTCACCGCGTGGCACACGTACACGATCGAGTGGCGCGCCACGTACGTGCGGCTGTCGCTTGACGGCAAGGTGTTCTACGACTCGACGAAGAGCACGGCCAGTCCGGTGATCCCGCACGTACCGGAGCACCTGTACATGCAGTCGCCGATCGGCCCGGACGGCAACGTACCGGCGCCCAACGCCAACACGCCCGCGCACGTCGTCATGCACTTCGACTGGGTGAAGATATCGCCCTAGCCGCGCAGCTTGTCGGAGCGGCTACCAGCCAGAGGTTTATTAGCTGCCGCAGGCCCCGGCGGCCCTCGCCTTCTCGACCGCCTTCGCCACGCCCAGGTTCCACATGGCCGTGGCGTCGGCGGACGGCTGCACCCGCCAGTGCCCGTCCTGGTATCGCAGCGTGTACGCGGTCGTCTCGTTGCCCACCCGTACCCGCGTCACCGCCGTCGTGGAGTTCTCCAGCCGCGAGCCGACCACGGACACCTTGTGGCCACGGAAGCGCGGCGGGCACTGCGTGTTGAACGACACGAAGTCGTCCTTGCTGATGGCCTTGCGCCCCTCGTCGGTATAGGTCTCCCAGGCACCGGCGTAATCGCCTGAGCCGTACCGGTTGAACGCCTCCTGCGCCGCCTGGCCGGCCGCCTTGGCGGTCTTCGGCGCGCCGCCACCACCACACCCCGCGGCCAACGCGACGGTCAGAACAAGAACCGGGCCGATGCGCGAAACACTCACCGGCCCCATGCTACGAGTACGGCGCAATCCTACGAGGACCTCGCAATCAGGTTGACCGCTTAATCAGGTCGGCGAAGCCGTCGAGGAGGCGGGCGAGGCCGAACTCGAACAGGCTGTCCAGGTCGAGCTCGATATGCGGTTGCGAGGTGAGCCGGGCGAGCACCGGGTACGGGCCGGCCGCGAACGCCGCCGCGAACGCCGCGTTCTGCGACTCGACCCACTCCTGATCGGTCACGCCGGTGTCCTGCCGGGCGCGCGCCTCGGACTCGAAGTTCATCGCCATGCCGCGCACGTACGCGAGGAACGTGATGCCCGCGTGCAGCACGGTGCTCGGGTCCAGGCCCAGGCCGTCCAGCGCGCGCAGCGTCCACTCGGTGTGCGCCATCCCCTTCGGCAGCATCTGCGGTCGGGTTACCGAGAGGACCGGCGCGAGCCACGGATGCTGCCCGCAGACCGACCACTGCAGCCGCGCAATCGCCTCCAGCCGGCCGCGCCAGTCGCGCCCAGCCGAGGTGGGCGGCGGCGCCTGGGCGAACAGCGTGTCGGCCATCAGGAGCACGAGCTCCTCCTTGCTCCGCACGTGCCGGTACAGCGCCATCGTCGCGACACCGAGCTCCATCGCGAGGCGGCGCATGGACAGCGCGCCAAGCCCTTCGCCGTCCGCGATGCCGATCGCGGTGCGGGCAATGGCATCCAGCCGCAGCTCGCCGCCGCGGGGCACGCGCGGCGCCGCGGGACCCTGCACGACCGTGCCGACGCCAGACACCGCCCGCACCAGACCCTCCTGCTGCAGGGCGGCCAGGGCCTTGCTGGCGGTGGCGATCGCGACACCCCAGTCCCGCGTGATCTGGCGGGCCGAGGGCACGCGGTCGCCGGGGCGCAACCGGCCGGCGGCGATGTGGGCGCGGATGTCCGCGACGATGCGGGTGTACGGAGCGGTCATGCCGCCAGTGTACTAGTACGCGTACAGCCGCCGCTTGTACCAGGTAAGGGCGGCGAGCTAGCTTGTGTACACCGTCCACAGGAAGGGGAACGACATGGACGTGCTCGTCTCGGGTGCCGGCATCGGCGGTCCGGCACTCGCGTACTGGTTGCGCCGCTACGGTTTCCGGCCGACGGTCGTGGAGCGCGCGCCGGGCATCCGCGCCGGTGGGCAGGCGGTCGACCTGCGCGGCGCGGGCCGCGACGTTGCCGAGCGCATGGGCATCCTCCCGGCGGTACGCGCGGCTAGCTTGGATGAGCGCGGTTTCGCATACGTGAACCGCGCGGGCAAGCCGGTCGCCCGGATGCCCGCCGACATGTTCGGCGGCGAGGGTATCGTCGCCGAAATCGAAATCCTGCGCGGCGACCTGGCGCACATCCTGTACGACGCAGCCCGGCAGGAGACCGAGTACCTCTTCGACGACTCGATCACCGGACTGTCCCAAGTGGAGGATGGGGTACGGGTCACCTTCGAGCGGGCCGCACCGCGCACCTTCGACCTCGTGGTGGGTGCGGACGGCATGCACTCGCGGGTACGCGCGCTCGCGTTCGGGGAGGAGTCCCGGTTCGTACGCTCATTCGGCGCGTACACCAGCTACTTCACCCTGCCGTACGGCTTCGACAGTGGCGGCTGGATGCAGTTCTATCCGCTACCGGGCCGCCGCGTGGTGGGCATCCGCTCCGGCGGGGAGCAGGGCGCCCAGGCGATGTTCAGCTTCGCCGCGCCGCCACTGGCCATTGGACGCTCCGATGTGGACGCTCAGAAGCGGATCCTGGCCGACCGGTTCGCGGGGGTCGGTTGGCTGGTACCGCGGATGCTCGACGCGATGTGGGAGGCACCCGACTTCTACTTCGACCTGTACGGCCAGGTGCACATGGAGTCGTGGGTGAACGGTCGGGTCGTGCTGCTGGGCGACGCCGGGTACTGCGCCAGCCCGCTGACCGGCCTCGGTACCAGCCTCGCGCTCGTCGGTGCGTACGTGCTCGCCGGCGAGTTGGCGAGCGCGCCCGACCACGCGACGGGGCTGCGCCGGTACGAGGAGGAGATGCGCGGCTACGTGAAGCAGGCCCAGCAGCTCCCGCCCGGCGGCATCAAGGGATTCCTGCCCAAGTCGCAGGCGGCGATCGGGATGCGGAACGTCTCGACGCGGATGATGCTGCGCTGGCCGCTGCGCAACCTGATGGCCAAGGCGTTCCAGAAGGCCGACGCCATCACCCTCAAGGACTACCCCGCCAGTGTTATGAGATGACGCGGAGCCGGATGGTCGCGGCCATCTCGCGTAGCTGCGTCAGTACCGCGTCGGAGTAGTCGAACCCGATGTCCGTCAGCAGGTACCCGTACTCGCCTCGGGTGGCCAGCAGCTGCCCCTCGATGTTCACCGAGTGCGTGGCGAGGATGCTGTTCACCTGGGCCAGTACGCCCGGCGTGTTGCGGTGTACGTGCGCGATGCGGTGGGTGCCCGCCGGTACCGGCAGCGCGATGGTGGGCAGGTTGACGCCGAGCGTGCTCGTACCGTCGCTCACGAACTGGGCGAGCTTGCCCGCCACGAACCCGCCGATGTCCGCCTGCGCCTCCTCGGTCGAGCCGCCGATGTGCGGGGTGAGGATGACGTTGGGCAGCCCGCGCAGCTCCGACTGGAACTCGTCGCCCTTGCCCTTGGGCTCCTTGGGGAACACGTCGACGGCGGCACCGGCGAGGTGGCCGTCGGCGAGGTGGCGGCGCAGGGCGGCGTGGTCGATGACGAACCCGCGCGACAGGTTGAGGAACAGGCTGCCCTGGCGCATCCGGGCGAACTGCTCCTCGCCGAACATGCCGCTGTTGCCCGGGCGCCCGTCCACGTGCAGCGTGACCACGTCGGCGATCTCCAGAAGCTCCGCCATGTTGGCGCAGCGCTTGGCGTTGCCGAGGGCGAGCTTGTCGGCCGTGTCGTAGAAGTACACCCGCATGCCGAGGTTCTCGGCGAGTACGGACAGCTGGGTGCCGATGTTCCCGTACCCGACGATGCCCAGCGTCCGCCCCCGGACCTCGTGGCTGCCCGCGGCGTCCTTGTTCCAGACGCCGGCGTGCATCGCGGTGTTCTTCTCGGTGAGCCGCCGGGTCAGCGCGATGATCTCCGCCAGCGCCAGCTCCACGACGCTGCGCGTGTTGGAGAACGGCGCGTTGAAGACCCCGATGCCGGCGGCGGACGCCGCGGCAAGGTCGATCTGGTCGGTGCCGATGCAGAAGGCGCCGATACCGACCAGCTCCTGCGCTGAGGCCAGCACCCGCGCGGTGACCTGCGTCTTCGAGCGGATGCCGAGCAGGTGCACCCCGTCGATCCGCTCGATCAGCTCGTCCTCGTCGAGCGCACGCCCGAGGCTCTCCACGGAGTACCCCTCGGACTCCAACCGGGTCACCGCGTCCGGGTGGATGTTCTCCAGGAGCAGCGCGCGCACCTTGCCGTTCTCGACCACCCACCAACCCTATCCCGGCCGTCCCGGGGTTTCCGTGACGTCCCCGGCGGCGCTGGCGGCCGGGCGAAGGCTCTCCACAAAGGACAGTTGGAGTAAGCATCCTTCTATTGATGGTGGCAAATCACCCACGTTTACCGACCATGACGAAGATGAGATACTGTCTTCATTGTATCTGGCTGAACACAAGGGCGTGTGAGCGAAATCATCGTTGGCCTTTTCGAAGCCGTAACAGGAGCTTAATACCTGACCGGTAAAAATCCGGGTGAAGAAGTACTGGAAGAGGCACGGATCTTCGCGGACCCTGGGGGTACCGGCATGTCCAATCGCTCTCTCGTCGTCGTCGCCAACCGGCTGCCAGTCGACGAATCTTTCAGCAGTAGTGGCGCACGAGAATGGCGACGAAGTCCGGGTGGGCTGGTCAGCGCGCTGCACCCGGTACTTTCGGGCAGCCGGGCAACCTGGGTCGGCTGGGCCGGCTGCGTCGGGCCGGCGCCGAACCTGCCCGACATCGACGGAGTGGCGCTGCGCGCGGTATCGCTGTCCGGTGAGGAATTCGAGAACTACTACGAAGGTTTCGCCAACTCCACACTATGGCCGCTCTACCATGATGCGGTCGAGCAACCCATCTACCATCGCCGATGGTGGGAGGCCTACCAGCGGGTAAACCGGCGGTTCGCCGTCGCGGCGGCAGAGGCCGCACCCCGCGACGCGGCGGTGTGGGTACAGGATTATCACCTTCAACTGGTACCGGCGATGCTCAAGGAATTGCGTCCTGACCTGCAGATCGGTTTCTTCCTGCACATCCCGTTCCCGCCCTCGGAGCTGTTCCGGCAGATACCGCGCCGCGCCGAGTTGCTGCGCGGGTTGCTCGGTGCCGACCTGATCGGATTTCAAAACGCGGGTGGCGCGCAGAATTTCGTGCGGCTCTGCAACCGCCTGCTCGGCCTGCACACTCGTACCCGTGAAGTCGAGGTGAATGGGCGGGTGGTCCGGGTGGGCGCCTTCCCGATCTCCATTGAGGTCAGTGAGATGGCCCGGCTCGCGGCCACCCCCGAAGTCCGCGAGCAGGCCGCGCAGATCCGCCATGACCTGGGCGACCCCGACCGCATCATGCTCGGCGTGGACCGCCTGGACTACACCAAGGGCATCGAGCACCGGTTCAAGGCGTACCGGGAACTGCTGGCCGACGGCCGCGTGAAGGTGCCCGACACCATGCTCGTCCAGGTCGCGGTGCCCAGCCGCGAGCGGGTCGAGCACTACCGGATCCTGCGCGACAAGGTCGAACGGGAGGTCGGCGGCATCAACGGCGAGTACGGCCGGCTCGGCGTACCCGCCGTGCACTACCTCAACAGCTCGTTCAACCGTACGGAGCTGGCCGCCCTGTACCGGGCCGCCGATGTGATGGTCGTTACTCCGTTGCGCGACGGGATGAACCTGGTCGCGAAGGAGTACGTGGCCAGCCGGGTGGACAACGGCGGCGCCCTGGTGCTCTCCGAGTTCGCCGGCGCAGCCGCCGAGCTCAAGCAGGCCTACCTGGTCAACCCGCACGACCTGGACGGCCTGAAGGACGCGATGGTAGGCGCGCTGGAGGCGGACCCCAGGGACGCGGCGAAGCGGATGCGATCGATGCGCCGCTACCTCGCCGACCACGACGTGACCCACTGGGCGCGCTCCTACCTCAGCGCCCTCGGCTACGACGTCGCGCTCTGACGACCGTTGGGTTCGCCAGCTAGTGCAGGCGGGCGATGTCCTCGGGTACCAGCACGCCGAGGGGTGAGCCGTCCGCGTCGCGTACCACGACCCAGCCCTTGCCGCCCTCCAGCAGCGCGCCGAGCGCCTCGCGCAACGAGGCGGTCGCCGGTACCGACGGTCCACCGTCCACTGTGGATACCGAGGAGAGCGGCTTCAGCGAGTCACGGTCGATCTGGGTCACCCCCAGCCGCATCACGCCCCGGTCCGAACCGACGAACTCGCGCACGAACTCGCTCGCCGGCTCCCGCAACAACTGCGCCGGCGTCGCGTACTGCTGGAGCGTCGCACCCTCGGACAGCACCGCGATCCGGTCGCCGAGCCGCACCGCCTCGTCGATGTCATGCGTCACGAGCACGATCGTCTTGCGTACCGTCGCCTGGAGCTTGAGGAACTCGTCCTGCAGGCGCAGCCGCACGATCGGGTCGACCGCGGAGAACGGCTCGTCCATCAGCAGCACCACGGGGTCGGCGGCGAGCGCCCGGGCCACCCCGACCCGCTGGCGCTGCCCGCCGGACAGCTCGTGCGGATACCGGGGCCCGTACCGGTCCGGGTCGAGCCCGACGAGGTCGAGCAGTTCGGTGACGCGCGCCTTGGTGCGGTTGCGGTTCCAGCCCAGCAGCTTCGGTACCGTCGCCACGTTCGCCCGTACCGTCTGGTGCGGGAACAGGCCGGTG
Source organism: Rugosimonospora sp. (assembly GCA_051986465.1). Taxonomy (GTDB): domain Bacteria; phylum Actinomycetota; class Actinomycetes; order Mycobacteriales; family Micromonosporaceae; genus DATEJJ01. Next base: position 5,877 of record JBPYFB010000374.1, on the reverse strand, counting down.
TTCTGGATCACGTACCCGATGCGCCGGCGCAGGTCCACCTCATTGGAGTCGGCGGTGTCCACGCCGTCGATGAGCACCCGCCCGGCGGTCGGCTCGATCAACCTGTTGATCATGCGAAGCACCGTCGACTTGCCGCAGCCGGAGGGGCCGATCAGCACCACCAGCTCGCCGGCCGCGATCTCCAACGAGAGCTCGCGCACGGCCTCGGTACCATCCGGGTAGCGCTTGCCCAGACCCACCAGGCTGATGGGCGCCGCGCCGCTCGCGGCCGAGGGGGTACTTTCCACCTATGTCCCTTCCGGACTCGCCTGTGCTCGCCTACGTGCAGGCGAGCAACCCCTGGTTCTCCTGGCAGTACGTGCACGACAACACTGCCAGTATTCTCGACGCGCTGCGCGAACACACGTCGCTGACGATCGAGGCGGTGCTGCTCGCCACCGTAGTCGCGATACCGCTGGCCGTGATCGCGTACTGGGTCCGGCCGCTGACCGGCCCGATCCTCGGTACCGCCGCCGTCGTCTACACGATTCCGTCGCTCGCGCTCTTCGCCCTGCTCGCGCCGTTCGTCGGGATCGGCCGGGCCACCGTGCTCATCGGCCTGGTGCTGTACGCGCTGCTGATGGTGGTACGCAACACGCTGACCGGGCTGGTCGCCGTACCGGAGGACGTGCGCGAGGCGGCCAAGGGCATGGGGTACGGGCGCTTCGGCATGCTGCTGCGCATCGAGTTGCCGCTGGCCCTGCCGGCCATCCTCACCGGCGTACGCCTGGCCACGGTATCCACAGTGGCGCTGGTCACGATCGGGGTACTCGTCGGGCACGGCGGCCTCGGCCAGCTCATCATCGCCGGCTTCAGCAACGGCTTCTACCGCGCGGAAATCTCCACCAACACGCTGCTGTGCGTGGCGCTCGCCCTCGTCCTCGACCTGGCGCTCGCGCTCGCCGGCCGCTTCGCCACCCCCTGGGCGCGCGGGAGGGCGACCTCATGAACTCCATACAGCAGGCGATCGACTGGCTCAACGACCCGCTGAACTGGACCAACCCGGACGGCATCATGCAGCGCCTCGGCGAGCACCTGCGGATCACCGCGGCCGCCGTCGTCATCGCGTGCGCGATCGCCTGGCCCTTGGGGATCTGGCTCGGTCACCTGGGCCGGGGCGCCGCCTTCGTCGGCTTCGTGTCCAACATCACGCTCGCGGTACCGACGCTCGCGCTGCTCACCATCTTCCCGTTGACCTTCATCGGCTTCGGCTTCCCCGCGATCGTCCTGGCGCTGGCGGTCTTCGCGATCCGGCCGCTGCTCGCCAACGCATACACGGGGCTGCGCGAGGTGGATCCCGAGGTACGCGACGCGGCCCGCGGGATGGGATTGTCCGGCTGGCAGGTGCTCTGGCGGGTGGAGCTGCCACTGTCCGTTCCGTACCTGGCAGCAGGCTTTCGCACCGCCGCCGTCCAGGTAGTGGCAACCGCCACACTCGCCTCCTTTGTGGGCGGCGGCAGCCTCGGCCAGATCATCCAGGCGGGCTTCGGCAAGGGGATGGCGTCCGGGGGTGGGGAGGTCATCGCCGGTGGCCTGCTGGTCGCGGTGTTGGCCCTACTTGTCGAGGCGATATTCGCCACCGTCGAACGCCTGGTGACGCCCCGCCCACTGCGTCGCGGACGTGGCCGCCGGACCCGTCCGGCTAGCGCAACCGCCGAATGAAGATCTGGCATCAACATGAGCAGTGATCGTCATTACGGTTGCCGCTCGGGGCCCGCCATGCTGAGCTAGGAAAACCTTATCGGGCGGCGGCATACCCGCTTGTCGCCCGTCGGACACGCGGTTGCGTAGGCACCGGGACACGGAAGGCGGGCGTGTTGATGAAGCCTGTGACACGAACAGCAATAGGACTGATCGGCGTTGCCGCGGCCGCGATGCTGGCCGCTGGGTGCGGCAAGGCCGGCTCGTCCGGCACGCAGGCGCCGGCGAGCGCGGCGGCGGCGGGCGGTTGCGCGCCGGTGGCCGGCACCCAACTCGTCGCACTCACCGACGACAAGAAGCTCCAGACCGTCGACAACATCATCCCGGCGGTCAACACCAAGGCGGTCAAGCCCGGCCTGCTCGACGCGCTCAACAAGGTCTCGGCGGCGCTGGACACGACGAAGCTGATCGGGCTGAACAAGGCGACCGATATCGACCACAAGACGTCGCAGCAGGCCGCCCAGGAATTCGCCACTGCCAACAACCTCACCACCGGTATCGCCAAGGGCGCGGGCGGCCCCGTCACCATCGGCGCGGCGAACTTCTCCGAGAACCAGACCGTGGCCGAGCTGTACAGCATCGCGCTGAAGGCGGCCGGGTTCACGCCGAAGGTGCAGACCGTCGGCAACCGCGAGCTGTACGAGCCGGCGCTGCAGAAGGGTCAACTGCAGGTGGTACCGGAGTACGTGGGTACCCTCACCGAGTTCCTCAACCCGAAGGTGAACGGCGCCAACGCGACGCCGCTCGCCTCCAGCGACCTCGACGCCACCGTGGCGAAGCTGAAGGACCTCGGCACCAAGGTCGGGCTCAGCTTCGGCGACGCGGCACAGGCGGCCGACCAGAACGCGTTCGCCGTCACCAAGGCGTTCTCCGACAAGTACAGCGTGACCACGCTGTCGGAGTTCGCCAGCAAGTGCTCGGGCAAGAGCACGGTCCTCGGCGGCCCGCCGGAGTGCCCGCAGCGGCCGTTCTGCGAGGTGGGTCTGGAGAAGACCTACAACATCACGTTCGGCTCGTTCAAGTCGCTGGACTCAGCGGGTCCGCAGACGAAGAACGGGCTGCGCACCGGTACCGTCAGCATCGGCCTGGTGCTCTCCTCCGACGCGGAACTCGGTAGCAGCTAAGGAAGCTAACTCGGGTGGCGCTGCATGTACTGCCTGACGAACGGGCACATCGGCACCACCGACAGCCCCTCCTGCCTGACCACGGCCAGGACCTGGGACACCAGTTCGGTGCCCAGGCCCTGGCCGTTGAAGCTGGGGTCGATCTCGGTGTGGATGAACGTGATCCGGTCGGGTTCGCGCTCGTACAAGACGAAGCCGGCGAGCGTGTCGTCGCGGTAGATCTCGAACCGTTCCTTCGCCGGGTTGTCCACGACCCGAACACTCACGCGACATCTCCCGTCTCGCCCTGCACAGCTGCGTGCGGCACCGGCTCGTGCGGTACCGCTGGGATGCTGCCCAGCCGGCCGGCCTGGTAATCCTCGAATGCCTGTACCAGTTCGGCGCGGGTGTTCATCACGAACGGCCCGTACGCGGCGACCGGCTCGCGGATCGGCCGGCCACCGAGGAACAGTACGTCCATCCCCTTGCTGCGGCTGTCCTGCGTGGCATTGGCCGACACGGTCAGCGTGTCACCCGCCCCGAACACGGCGAGCTGCCCCATGGACAGCGGCTGCCGCGCCGGGCCGACCGTACCGTCACCGGCCAGCACGTACGCGAGCGCGTTGAAGTCCGTACGCCACGGCAGTGTCAGCGACGCGCCCGGGCTGATCGTGGCGTGTACCAACGAAATCGGCGTATGCGTGACGCCCGGTCCACTGTGGCCGGCCACCCCGCCCGCGATCACCCGGATCAGCGCACCACCGTCCACAGAGGACAGTAGACTGACGTTGCGCGCGTGGATGTCCTGGTACCGCGGTGGCGCGAACTTGAGCCGGCGGGGCAGGTTGACCCACAGTTGGATGCCGTGGAACAGGCCGCCGCTGACGACCAGGTGCTCCGGTGGCACCTCGATGTGCAGGATGCCTGCGCCGGCGGTCATCCACTGGGTACCGCCGTTGGTGATCAGTCCGCCGCCACCGTTCGAGTCGGAGTGCTGGAACTCGCCGTCAATCATGTACGTGACGGTCTCGAAGCCGCGGTGCGGGTGCCACGCCGTACCCTTCGGCTCGCCGGGCGCGTACTCCACCTCGCCCATCTGATCCATGTGGATAAAGGGGTCCAGCGACGCGAGGTCCACGCCCGCGAACGCGCGGCGCACCGGGAAGCCCTCCCCCTCGAAGCCCTTCGGTCCGGTGGTGACCGACGCCACCGGGCGGTCCCGCGTCGTCGCCGGGTCGGGTGCCGGCACCCGGGGCAGAACCAGGATGTTCTCGACGGATACGGCTGGCATGACCACTCCTTTTACGGCTGGTTCCCGTGATGCTTACGGTTGGTTCCCGTGCTGCCCGAGCCAACGATACTTGACTGCGCAATATTCCACTGATCAAACACTAGCGAGGTAGCAGCGGCGTGGCCGGCATCGGCGGGGCGGGCAGCGGATCGCCGCGGTACCCCTCGACCACGCCGAACCGATTACCCGCCATCCAGTCGGTCCGATCACTGACGATCTCCTCATGGCTGCGGCCGACAAAGTTCCACCACATGACGATCCGCTCCTCGAACGGCTCACCGCCCAGCAGCAGCACCCGGCCGTCGCCGCGCAGCGCCAGCTCGGTACGCCCGCGCCCCAGGTACAGCAGCGTGCCGGGGCCCAGCGCGACGCCATCCAGCTCGGCGCGCCCGTCGAGCACGAGCGTCCCGTACTCGAAATCCTCGCGCAGCGGCAACCGGCCACCGCCGGTGAGGACCACCTCCGCGCCCAAGATGGGGCTGAAGGTCCGCGCGGGTGAGACCGCGCCGGCCAGCTCGCCCATGATGACCGTCACGGTCATGCCGCCATCGGCCACGACCGGAAGCTGCGGGTGGTGGGCGAAGTCAGGATCTGTTTGACGGTACGGGTCGGGAAGCGCGACCCACAGCTGCACACCCTGCAGTACGGGCGAACGCGGCTGCGGTGACTCCTCGGAGTGGGCGATCCCCCGGCCCGCCGTCATCAGGTTGAGCTGGCCCGGCCGGATCAGCGCAGTACTGCCCAGGCTGTCCTGGTGCAGCACCTCGCCCCGGACCAGCCAGCTCACCGTCTGCAGGCCGGTGTGCGGGTGCGGGGGCACTCGCATGCCCGCGCCGGTGGTGGTGTCGTGCGGCCCGTACTGGTCGACGAAGCACCACGCGCCGATCATGCGGCGCTCCCGGTGCGGCAGGGTACGGCTGACCGCGATGCCCCGGGTACCCCCCAACACCACCTCGCGCCCCGGCAGCGCCTGGTGCACCGGGCCCGCCGCGGCCTCGCGCCCGCCCGCCGCCTCACTGGGCCGCGCCTCGACATTGCTCACGATTCGACTGTACGGGCTGCGGTGTTTTACTGGATCTCATGGCATTGCAAGGTGAGTACGAGCCGAGCCCCGCGCAGTGGGTTCGCGACCAGGTCGAGCAGTACGAGTCCTCGGGCGGCACCGACGGCACGCTGCTGCGCGGCGTACCGGTTGTCCTGATGACGATGCAGGGCGCCAAGTCCGGCAAGATCCGGAAGGTACCGACCATGCGGGTCGAGCACGACGGCGTCTACGCGGTCGTCGCCTCGCAGGGCGGCGCACCCAAGCACCCGCTCTGGTACCACAACCTCGTCGCCAACCCGCGCGTCGAGCTGCAGGACGGCACGGTCAAGCGGGAGGTCACCGCGCGCGAGGTACACGGCGACGAGAAGGCGCTGTGGTGGGAGCGGGCGGTCGCGGTATGGCCGGACTACGCCGGTTATCAGAAACGCACCGACCGGCAGATCCCGGTATTCGTTCTCGAATAGGTCGACGCCATCTGGGTTCTTCGATAGGTTGCGGGCATGGACGGTCCCGTAGCGTATCCGTTCCCGCCCGCACCCTCCCTCGACGAACCGTCACCAGTCCTCGCCCAGTTGCGGGCAGAGCGTCCGGTAGCCGAGATCGCCACCCCCACCGGGCATCCCGCCTGGGTCGCGACCGGGTACGCCGAGGTGCGGCAGGTACTGATCGACCCGCGATTCAGCCGCGCCGCGGCGGCC
>JBPYFB010000373.1:0-5705 GCA_051986465.1 Rugosimonospora sp. | reverse complement strand
GTGCGAACGCTTCGAAACACCGGCCGGCGAGGTGATCCTCGTGTTGGGTCTCGGCGATCCGTTCCTGGCAGAGCAGCAGCCAGGCATGGGCGAGCCGACCAGCTTCACATCATTCATCGTCGGGCTGCACGAGGGACCCATCCGCACGGTGTACCGGGGTGAGCAGTTCGGTGTTCAGGTACGCCTGGATCCGCCGGCGGCCGCCGCGCTGTTCGGCGTGGCAATGCACGAATTGGCCAACCGCGTCGTCGACCTGGCCGATGTGGTCGGCGGTATGGCTGAGTCTTGGACGGCGGTACTGGCGTCCGCCGGATCCTGGCTGCAGCCACCGGCACCTGGTGGGGTTGTTCCGCCGGGAGGTGGGGGCTGACGCCGAAGCGGGCGGCGCGGGTACTGCGGCTGCGGCTACACCGACCAGCCGCACCTGACCCGCGAGTTTCGCCGGTTCTCCGGCGTCACGCCGGCAGCCGTACGCGACGGCGGTTCTGGTCAGTTTTCGACAAGACCCTGAGCGACCCGGCCCCTACCGTCGAGGTTGGCCGGAAGGGGAAACGGATGTACGACCCGAGGCGGGGGTACCCGGTGGTGGTGCCCTGCGTGCTGTATGACGACCCGGTACGCGCGGCGGGATGGCTCACCACGGTGCTCGACATGCGCGAGGTGGTCCGAGCGACACTGCCGGATGGCGGCGCGGTACTGGATCCACCGCAGGAACGCCCGTGGGGCATCCGGCAGGCCACCGTTGGTGTGCGAGCACGTACGCGATACCGAGCCGGCCGACTGGTACGGCAAGGTCGTCGGCCCGATGCCTGGCTGAACCAATCCGCCGGAATACGCTACCCCCTACCGTGAAGCTTTCGCGCCCCCCGCCCGTACGGCCGAGGATCAGATGTTGGCCATCATGAACCCGACGCCCCGGACGGTGACGATCCACTCTCGTCTCCTGAGCTTCCCGCGCAGGCTGTTGATGTGCGTATCAATAGTTCGCAAAGACCAGGTGCCTTCCCAGATCTTGTCCTTGATTGTGTCCCTCGGTACCACGACTCCCGGATTCGACGCGAGCAGGCAGAGGAGGTCGAATTCCTTCCGGGTCAGATTCACCGTCGTACCATTCAGGGTGGCCTGTCTTGCTCTCATGTCGATGTTCAACGGCCCGTATCCGATGACCGCGTCGGTCACCTGCTGGTACCGGATTCGACGCAGGGTGGACTCGATGCGCGCGACGAGTTCGTGGATGCGGTACGGCTTTACGATGTAGTCGTCTGCGCCGGCCCGGAGGGCGAGTACGCAGTTCACCTCGTCGTCGAGGTCGCTGATGACTATCAACGGCACCAGGGAGTACCCACGAATCCGGCAGCAGATCTCGATGCCGTCGAGGTCCGGCAGGTCCGGATCGAGCAGGATCAGGTCTACGTCCCGGCAGATTTCGAGCACGTTGGCGGCGGTCCGGGCGTGGCAAAGGTCATACCCGCGACGCGCCAACTCCGCACTCAAGATCTCGTTGTCATATGCGTTGTTGCTTGCCAGAAGTATGTTCAATGGCGTTGGTCCAACCCGTGTTTCTCCCGACACCTGAGCCCACCGGGAGCCCGTACGCCTGGCTTGCGGAGATCGCGCCTTCGGCACCGCGCACCTTCGGGGTTTGACCTGCCCACGGCGGCTCATAGTGCGGTTGTGGAATGTTCGCGAGGCGGGCCGGTCGGCGGCGGCACTGCCCACGACGCTACCCGAATCGCCCGTGCTCTATCGGCCCGTTCGAACACGACCCGCACCATTACACAGTCCCGCTCGACGGCACCATCCGCTATGAGCGGCGAGGCACTCAATCCGCTATAGGCGACGAATCAGCCGAGGTCAGAAAGCGCGGCCCCGACGGTACGCCGGGGGGCCGCCCAAGGTACACCAAAAGATATTCGACCCTGCCTTCGATCCACCGCGCCAGACGGACCAGCAAGGACTGTCGTCACCCGCTTATGTTGTGATCAACCAGCTAATCCTGCTAAGGCCACACAGGACGGAATACTCGGGGGTGTGGTTGCGCGATCGCGTCGTTGCCCATCCCGGCTGGTCGTTGATATGCCTGGTCCCAACACAGTCATCCCCCGATCTTCGACCGACCCGCGATGATTGATCACATCGAGGGTCATCTTAACGATCGCGCGCATCGACCACCAGTGCCAGGCACGTGACCGGCCTCTCATAGGCACAATCAGCGACACCCGAAGCCCTCGCCGACGATCTCAACCTCTGACAAAATCGGAGATCAACGGGGACGGGGCGCGACAGCTTTCGGCGAGGAGGTGCGCGTGTGTTTGCCGAGGTAGTACGCACCCATCGACAACGGCTGGGCCTGACGCAGGAAGAACTCGCGACCAACGCCCGCCTGGGTTTGCGTACCATCCGCAAGATCGAGGCGGGACTGGTCGGGACTCCGCGACCGGCCACGGTACGACTCCTCGCCGACGCCTTCGGGCTGGTCGACGCCGGCCGGGAACGCTTCTGCCAGATCGCGGCGGGCGAGCCGGCCGCCTCGCCGACCAGGTCCACCGTGCCCATGCAACTGCCCGGTGACGTGTCGGCCTTCACGGGCCGGGCAGCACAGCTGGCCTATCTGGATGCCGTGCTGGCGGAGACGAGCCACCAGCCAAACGCGGTGCTCATCTGCGCGTTGTCCGGAACCGCCGGGGTCGGGAAGACCGCCCTCGCCATCCATTGGGCGCACCGGGTCCGGGACCAGTACCCGGACGGGCAGCTGTTCATCGACCTCCACGGCTACACGCAAGGCATGGAGCCGATCGAGCCGACCGAGGCGCTGGAGCGGATGCTGCGCGCGCTTGGTGTGCCAGGAAAGGAGATCCCGGCCGGCCTCGATGAGCGGGCGGCGCTGTACCGTACTCAGCTCGCCGACAAACGGGTGTTGGTCGTGCTGGACAACGCCGCCAGCGAGGCTCAGGTGGCGCCGCTGGTACCCGGCGCGCAGGGCAGCTTGGCACTGGTCACCAGCCGGCGCCAACTGGCCCTCGACCACACTCGCGCGCTGTCGCTGGATGTCCTGTCAGTTCCCGACGCGGTCACGCTGTTCGTCCGGATCGTGGGAGCCGACCGAATCCCTGACCAGTCCGGAGCTCAGCCCGCGGAACTTGTGCAACTGTGTGGCCTGCTGCCGCTGGCGATCCGCATCGCGGGCGCACGGCTGCGCTCCCACCCCTGCTGGCAGCTGTCCCACCTGATAGAACGACTGCGCGACCAGCGGCACCGGCTGGGCGAGCTGGCGGCCGGGCAGCGCAGCGTCACCGCCGCGCTCGACATGTCGTACCAGCAGCTGAGCTCGGCCCAACGGCAGGCGTACCGGCTGCTGGGTCTGCACCCCGGCGCGGACTTCGACGCACACGCCACCGCCGCGCTGCTCGACTCCACACCGCTCTCCGCCGGCCGGCTGCTCGACCGGCTCCTCGAAGCGCACCTGCTCCAGGAGCCCGCGCCTGGCCGGTACCGGTACCACGACCTGACCCGCGCGCACGCCGCCCACATCGTCACCGGTGAGCCGGCCGCAACCACACCGGACGCGGCACTGCAGCGGCTGCTCGACTACTACCGGAATACCGCCTCGGCAGCGATGGATGTCGCCTACCCGTACGAGCGGGAGCACCGGCCGCAGGTGCCTCCCGCGCATACCCCCCGCCCTGAACTGCCCGACCAGGCGGCGGCACTGTCCTGGTTGGACACCGAGCTGCCCAACCTGCTCGCCGCCGCCCAGTACGCCGCCGACCACCGCTGGCCCGACCATCTCCTCCAACTCTCGACGATCCTGCATCGGCACCTGGCCATCCGCGGCCGCTACCACGACGCCGAAACGCTTCATCAGCAGGCGCTGACGAACGCCAGCGCCGCCGCCGACCGGGTGGGCCAACTGACCGCGCTGAACGGCCTCGGTGACATCCACTGGTGGCTGGGGCGGTGCGCGCAAGCCGCCGACTATTACCAGCAGGCACTGCAGATCGCCCGCGCCACCCGGCACCGCTCCGGCGAGCTGACCGCGCTCAACGGGCTCGGCCACATCCATCAGCTGTATGGCCGGTACGCGGAGGCCACCGACTACTTCCAGCAGGCGCTACAGAATGCCCGCGCCACTGGCCATCGCCCCGGCGAGCTCACCGCGTCGAACGGCCTCGGCGACATCCACCGGCGGCAGAGCCGGTACGCACAGGCCACCGATCGCTACCAGCACGCGCTGCAGATCGCCCGGGCCACCGGCCACCGCCCCGGGGAGCAGGTCGCGCTGAACAGGTTGGGCCACCTCCATCAGCTGCACGGCCGGTACGCACAAGCCACCGACCACTACCAGCAGGCGCTGCAGATCGCCCGGGCCACCGGCCACCGCTCTGGCGAACGAACCGCACTCAACAGCCTCGGCCGGGTACACCAGTTGCAGGGCCGGTACGCACAAGCCGCCGACCAATACCAGCGGCTGCTCGACATCGCCTACGAAAGCGGCGACCTCGACTGGCAGCTCGAGGGTTGGCTGGGCCTGGGGCGGCTTCGGCACGCCACCGGCGACGCCGAGGCCGCCGTGGCCCACTTCGAAACGGCACTGGCCATCGCCGGTCAGCTCAGCCAGCCCGATGGCCTGGCCCAGGCACACAACGGGCTGGCCCGCGCCCACCACGCCCTCAACAAGAACGACAAAGCCCGCCGGCACTGGCAACGCGCCCTCGACATCCTCACCGAGTTGGGCATCGACAACACCGACGACGAGGAAACCACCGCCGCGGCCATCCGGACGCATCTCGCCGCCCTCGCCGACCGGTGAGCGGCGTCGGCTTTCTGCGTTGGCTGGTCGGCCCGTCGAAGGCTCGCGGGGCGGGGTGGCCACGGGCGAGCGGGTCGGTAAGAATGCGGTCATGGCGCATGCCGATCTGACTACCGCTGACTGGGCGCGCTGCTCCGACGACGAGGCGCAGCGGGTCGCCGAGCGGATCGCCGGCGAAACCGGGCTGCGACTGGTCGAGGTGCGGTGGCACGAGTTCGCTGGGCGCCGGCACCGCCTGGCCGTCTTTGACCGGGACGGGCTGTTGTTCTCGCTCGTCCCCGGCGGACGGGTGCTGCTGGGTTACGACGGTTCACGATTCCAGCCGACGCCTGCGCAGGCGGCCAGCTATGCGGAGAGCGCCGGCGAGTACGGTCCGCCGTCGGTCGCCGAATACCTGGACGGCGTCACCTCGCCGCAACGCGAGGTCGTCCTGCCCGCGATGCTTGTCGCGGTCGAGCCGTTCGAGCCGTGCGCGCATCCGCTGCCCGTCGACGATCCCCGCGTACTGGACTTGGTCGCCAAGGCGGGCCCTGCACCGCGCGCGGGCAGCGGGATCATGACGTTCACCGGGGACGGCGACGGGATCGAGGTACGGTTCGATGCCGGCGGGCGGGTCGCCCAGGCACGAACGAAGACCCAGGTCGGCTACGACGAGGCGGTCGAGCGGGTCGACCGGCTCGGGCTACGACTGTCCACACCGGACGAATGGGAGTACGCCTGCGGTGCCGGTGCCCCGACGCTGTTTCGCTGGGGCGACGATACGCCCGACTCCGGCTACCCCTATGACCACCGCAGTGGACGGCACCGCGAGCCCAACCTGTGGGGCCTGGCCATCGGCCAGGATCCGTACCGGCACGAATGGACCACCGAGCCGACCATCGTCTGCGGCGGTGAC
>JBPYFB010000372.1:0-14952 GCA_051986465.1 Rugosimonospora sp. | reverse complement strand
CCGGCCCCGACCGCCGGGAGCGTCGCGCCCGCCGCCGCCGCGAACGTCACGCCGGGCTGGGCCGGCTGGGCGCTGGTCCTCGGCGCGCTGCTGGTGCTCGCCGGCGCCGGCGCGCTGGGCGCGCTGTTCGTCCGCTCCCGGCGTGCGCGCGCGGAGAGTCCCGATCCAGGCGATGAGGTCTGGTACTAACCGACCAAGTCCATTGTGGACACCCTCGCAACTTCATTGAAGTTGCGGTGTTGGGCGGGCCGGTACCCCGCAATTTCAATGAAGTTGCGGGACCCTGGACTGGGCCGCCAGTTAATCTTCCTTCATGGTGGCGCCGAGCACGCTGGGCCAACTCGGGCAGCGGTCCCGGGCGACGCTGGCAACGCGGGTACGCCGGCTGCGCGGCATCCTGCTGCACGCCGTACAGGCCGGCGCCGCGGCCGGCATTTCCTGGTACGTGGCGCACGACCTGGCCGGGCACCGCGCCCCGTTCTTCGCACCGGTCTCCGCCGTGGTCGTGCTGGGCGTCTCGGTCGGCCAGCGGTTGCGGCGGGCGATCGAACTGGTGCTCGGGGTGGCCCTCGGCATCCTGCTCGGCGACGCGCTCTTCTACGTCATCGGCACCGGCCCATGGCAGATCGCCGTCGGCGTGATCGTCGCGACCTGCGCCGCGGTGCTCCTCGGCGGCGGCCCGCTGGTGATCAGCCAGGCGGGTTCGTCCGCGGTACTCGTCGCCACGCTCGCCCCGCCGACCCACGGCATCTACTACACCCGGTTCCTCGACGCGCTCATCGGCGGCGCCACGGGCGTCGCGGTGATGGCCCTGCTGCTGCCGGTGAACCCGTTGACGCTGGTGAAGAAGGCGGCCGGACCGGCGCTCGGCGCGCTGCGGGCCGGCCTGAACGGCTGCGCCGACGCGCTCCTGGCGCGCGACGCGGGGCGGGCGCAGGCGGTGTTGGACGGGCTGCGCCAGGCCGAGACGGCATTCACACACCTCAACGACTCGCTCGTCACGGCGCAGGAGGCGGCGACGCTCGCGCCCGCGCGATGGCGGGCCCGGGCGCCCCTCGCCCAGTACCTGGACAGCGCCGTACACCTGGATCGGGCGATGCGCAACACGCGGGTACTGGCGAGGCGGGCGGTGACCCTGATCCGCGACGAGGAGCAGGTACCAGACGCGTTGGCCGCTGCCCTGCGTACCCTCGCGGAAGCCGTCCGGGCGCTGCGGGATGAGCTGGCCGGCGGCGGCGAGCCGACCCGGGCCCGCGCCGCCTGCGTGAGCGCGGTCGCCCAGGCGGCTGACGCCTACCGGGACGGCCTGGGGTTCTCCGGGACGGTGCTGGTCGCCCAGATCCGCTCGATCGCCCTCGACCTGCTGCGGGCCAGCGGTGTGGAGCACCGGACGGCGGAGCGGGCGGTGCGCCGCGCCGCCGGGAAGCTGCCGCCGGCCGAGGCGACTTCTCGATAGGCTCAACGACATGTCGCAGCAGCCCGCCGCGCCGTACCAGCCCGGCTACCCGGCGTTTCCGGCGCCGCCCCGCCGCGTGGACTGGGGACGGATCGGAGCCCTCGTCGGTGTGCCCTTGATCATGGCGGCCTGCGGGATCGGCGTGCTCGTCTGGGTCGGCTACCGGATCGGGCTCACCGCCCTGGTGATCGGCCTGGTCGCCGCGCTCATTCCGGTACCCGTCCTGGTCGCGTGCTTCCTGTGGCTGGACCGGTACGAGCCGGAGCCGATCCGGAACCTGGCCGGCTGCCTCCTCTGGGGTGCCTGCGTGGCGACTGCCGGCGCGGTAGCGGCCGAATGGGGCATGGCCAAGCTGCTGGCGCACTTTCACCTGCCCCGTGACCTCGTCGCCGTGGTGGGCGCCCCGCTCGCCGAGGAGTCGATGAAGGCGCTCGGTCCGGTGCTGCTGCTCGTGCTGACCCGGCGCCGGGCCTTCTCCGGCGTCGTGGACGGCATCGTCTACTGTGGACTCTCGGCGACCGGCTTCGCGATGATGGAGAACATCCTGTACCTCGGTGGCTACGGGTACGCGGCCAACGCCGAGCGGGGCGGTACCGCCGCCGGGCTGACCGGCCTGATCAGCGTGTTCATCGGGCGGATCCTGCTCTCCGGCTTCGCCCATCCGCTGTTCACCGCGATGACCGGCATCGGACTGGGGGTGGCGGCGCGCACCGCGGACAAGCGGGTACGGTGGCTCGCGCCGTTCGCCGGCCTGATCACCGCGATGATCCTGCACGGCACCTGGAACCTGATGTCCACACTGGCCACCAACACCAGGAACCTGACGATCCTGCTGTACGGGTACTTCTCGGTGATGATGCCGATCTTCCTCGGCATGGTGGGCTTCGCGCTCTGGCTGCGGTCCTGGGAGGGGAAGCTGACCCAGCGGATCCTCCCGCAGTACGTGCGCGCCGGCTGGTTCGCGCCACCGGAAGTGGCCACCCTCGGCACGATCGGGCGCCGGCAGGCCGCCCGCACCTGGGCCAAGCGGGTCGCGGGTGAGCAGGGCGCCGCCGCGATGCGCGGGTACCAGTTCGCCGCGACCCAGCTCGCGCTGCTGCGCGACGGCATGCACCGGGGACTGGATCGGCGACCGCGCGACATGGCGGATACGCTCGCGGAGGAGCAGCGGCTACTTCACGAGATCACTGGGTACCGATCGGTGTTCACCGGCCGCGATCCGATGGCACCGCAGGCGACCTGGGACGGCAACCGGTACCACGTCACCCTTCCGGACGGCACGACCCGGGTGTTCGACCCGCCGCCGGCTCCCGTGGTGCCGACGCCCGTGGTCCTGCACGCACCGCCGCCTCCGTACGGGCAGCACGCCTACAGATAGCGTCCGCTTTATAGATAAAGTCCGGTGCCGTCGTTCTCCACCCGGCTCGCCGCCACCGCGTGCACGTCGCGCTCGCGTAACAGAATGTAGTCGCGGCCCTGCAACTCCACCTCGGAGCGGTCCTCCGGATCGAACAGCACGCGATCACCGTTGACGATCGTGCGAACGTGCGGCCCGACGCCAACCGCGGTGGCCCAGGACAGGCGCCGACCCACCGAGGCCGTCGCCGGGATTACGATGCCGGCCGCCGAGCGCCGCTCCCCCTCGTTGCCTTCGAGGCGGACGAGAACCCGGTCGTGCAGGAGACGAATCGGCAGGCCGTGGTCGGTATCCGAGGCTGTCACGATCCGAAACGGTACAGCCCCAGGCGAGGCGGTCTCGGCGCGGCCCGGCGTTGCCGCGTACCGTAGGGGGGCGCGCGGACTCGGGGGGAACACTTGGGGCGCTTCAAGCAAGTACGAGCCAACATGTGGCGGGCGTACGAGGCGGGCCGTGCCTCGGCGGCCCGCCGTGCCGCGGAAAACAACAACGGGCCCGTCGCGCGGGCACTACCCGCGGCCGGTGACGCTCCCGATCCTCCGGTACGGACAGTCGCGGCACAGTCGGTGACCAGCCGCGACGACGAGGACGTGCCCCATGCGCTACGCATCGCGGCGGCCTGGTCCTGGCGCCTGCTGATCGTCGCGGCCGCCGCTGCCGTCACCCTCTGGGTGATCGGCCGGCTCCAGCACGTTGTCATCCCGGCGGCCATCGCACTCCTGCTGAGCGCCCTGCTGTCGCCGGCCGTGGCCTTCCTGCGCGACCGCGTCGGGCTGCACCGCTCGCTCGCCACCGCGCTGGTGATGATCGGTGGCCTGATCGTCATCGCCGGCACCCTGACCCTGGTGATCACGCAATTTGTGAACAGCTGGAACGAGTTGTCCGCCAAGTCAGAGACGGGCGTCCACAAGATCCAGGACTGGCTCAAACGGGGGCCGTTCCACCTCTCCGATCACCAGCTCAACTCGGCGCTCGACGCGGTGCAGAACTGGCTGAAGACCCACCAGTCGACGCTCACCACCGGCGCGGTATCCACCGCCACCACGACGCTGAGCATCCTGGCCGCCATCTTCCTGATCTTCTTCACCACCTTCTTCTTCCTGCGCGACGGGTCCCGGATCTGGCAGTTCCTGGTCGGGCTGCTGCCGGTGGCCGGGCGCGAGCCGCTGGGTGCGGCGGGCCTGCAGTCCTGGGGCACGCTGGTCGCGTACGTGCGGGCCACCGTGCTCGTCGCGTTCATCGACGCGGTCGGTATCGGCATCGGCCTGTTCATCCTGCGCATCGACCTCGCCTTCCCGCTCGCGGCACTGGTGTTCCTCGGCGCGTTCATCCCGATCGTGGGCGCGACCCTGTCCGGTACGGTCGCGGTGCTCGTCGCGCTGGTGACGAACGGGCCCGTACGCGCGCTGCTCGTGATCGCCGTCGTCATCGGGGTACAGCAGCTGGAGGGGCACGTGCTCCAGCCGGTGATCATGGGTCGGGCGGTGGCGATCCACCCGCTCGCCGTCATCATGGCCATCGCGACCGGGGCGGTGCTCGCCGGTATCGTCGGCGCGCTGGTCGCGGTGCCGATCGTCGCCGTGCTCAATACGGCCGTGCGGCACCTCGCCGCGCGCCGCTTGGCGGAGCCGCCACCACCCCCACCCGAAGACGTCGTGGTGCGAAGTTAGGTTTGCCAGCCCGTCAGGTCTTTGCCAGGCGGTGCAGCGCGCCGAGGACCACTCCTGGCTTGGTCGTGTACCAGAACGGCGGGAGCGACTTGCGCAGGTACCCGCCGTAGCCGCGCGCCGTCTCCAGGCGTGAATCCAGTACGGCGACCACGCCGCGATCCTCCGCGCTGCGGATCAGTCGCCCGACTCCCTGGGCGAGCCGGATCGCCGCGATCGGTACGCTCACCGCCGCGAACCCGGAACCGCCGGCCGCGTCGACGGCGTCCGAACGCGCGGCGGCCAGCGGCTCGTCCGGGCGCGGGAACGGCAGCCGGTCGATGACCACCAACTGGCACGCGTCACCGGGTACGTCCACGCCCTGCCACAGCGACATCACGCCCATCAGGCAGGTCGCCGGCTCCGCGCGGAAGCGCCGTACCAGAAGCGGCAGCGGCTCCTCGCCCTGCAGCAGGATGGTCAGGTCGGTCTTGGCGCGCAGGACCTCCGCGGCGCGCTCGGCGGCCCGCCGGGACGAGAAGAGCCCGAGGGTACGCCCGCCCAGCGCCTGTACCAGCGCCAGCAGTTCCTCGGCCGCGGCGTCGGAGAGGCCCGACTGGCTCGGCCTCGGCAGGTGCGCCGCGACGTAGAGGATGCCCTGCTTCGCGTAGTCGAACGGCGAACCCACGTCCATCGAGCGCCACGACGGCGATACCGTAGTGTCCTCTGTGGACGGTTTCTCGGCCAGGCCCAGGTTGCGCGCGATCGTGTCGAACCGGCCGCCCAGGGCGAGCGTCGCCGAGGTGGCGACGACCGTGCGTTCCTCGTAGAGGTGGGTCGCGAGCGTCGCGGCGACCGACAGGGGGGCCACCACGAGCGCCTGCCGCCGGTCGTCCTTCTCGACCCAGGCGACGTCGTGCGGCGCCTCCGCGACCAGCCGCTGCGCCGTCTCCGCCAGCTCCGCGACCATCGCCTTGGCCTGTTGCTTGCGTACCGGATCGGGATCGTCGGCCTTGACGTCGCCGATGCCCGCGGCCGCCCGCCGGCACGCCGCGTCGACCATCGTCAGGGCCTGCGCGAGCGGCGCCGGCAGCCCGGCCGTGAGCCGCCCCGGCTGCGCGTGCGCGAGGCCGACCGAGAGCGCCTCGCCCGCCTCGACCAGCCGGTCGTACCCGTCATCGTCCACAAAGGAGCGTGTCCGGCGCGCGGCCCGCTCCACCAGCTCGGGGCGCAGCTCGGCCTGCGCGGCGCTGGAGACCCGGTCGGCCAGCTCGTGCGCCTCGTCGACGACGAGCAGCCGGTGCGGCGGAACGATGTGGCGCCCCGCGAGCATGTCCACCGCGAGCAGGCTGTGGTTGGTCACCACGATGTCGGCCTCGCGTGCCCGGGCCCGCGATGCCTCGGCGAAGCACTCACCGCCGTACGGGCAGCGGCTGGCGCCCACGCACTCCCGGGCCGGCATCGACACCAGGCGCCAGGCCGAGTCGTCGACGCCGGGATCCAGCTCGTCCCGATCGCCGGTATCCGACTCCATCGCCCAGTCGCGCAGCCGCTCGACCTGCTTGCCGAGCCGGCCCGCCTCGCCCAGCCACTTTGTCTTGCCGCCGGCACCCGACTCGAACAGCGCGTCCTCCGGCTCCTCCGCATTGCTCGTGTTCTCCAGCCGGGCCAGGCACAGGTAGTGGTGACGCCCCTTCAGCACGGCGTAGCTGGGGCGCCGGCCGAGTAACGGCTCAACCGCCTCGGTCAGCCTGGGCAGGTCGTGGTCGACGAGCTGGGACTGCAGGGCGAGGGTCGCGGTGGAGATCACTACCGGCCCATCGACGAGCAGGGCGGGAATCAGATAAGCCAACGACTTGCCGGTGCCGGTGCCGGCCTGTACCAGAAGGTGCTCGCCGGTATCGACGGCCTCGGCGACCGCTGCCGCCATGCCCTGCTGGCCCGGCCTCGATACGCCGCCGGGCACCGCGCCGACCGCCGCCGCGAGAAGTTGGTCAACCGTGGGAGTGGCCTTCACGGGTGCTGACGCTACCCCGTCGACCCGACAGGACGGCGCGTCGTCCACAGTCCGGCGAGTTATCCACAGACGCCAGAGGACGTTCGGCACGCGGCGTAGCCACCACCGTGATCATGGCGAGTTGTCCACAGCCGTAGAAAGTTTGTTGCGGCGGAGCGGTAACGGCGACACGGTGGCGTCATGTCGGAAAGGGGAGGCACGATGGTTGCTGCCATGTCTACGACGCCGAGCGGCTACGGGCGCCCGTTCACACGGGCTGACCTCGCACGCATGCCTGATGACGGTCGCCGATACGAGATCATCGACGGGGTACTCATCGTGAGCGCCGCGCCGGGTCGTGTTCACCAGCGAGCCGCGTTCGAACTGGCAGTCGTCCTGCGGGCGGCCTGCCCGCGCGAGTACGAGGTGATGATCGCGCCGTTCGCCGTCGGCCTAGCGGTCGATACCGAGATCCAACCGGACGTTCTCGTCGCGCTGCGGGACAAGCTGACCGACAAGGATCTGCCCGCGCCTCCGGAGTTGGCCGTGGAGGTGCTGTCACCGAGTACTCGGATGATCGATCTGAACAGCAAGCGGGAGCGGTTCGAACGGGCAGGTACGCCATCGTTCTGGGTCGTTGACCCGCTAGCTCGCCCCGCTCAGACGCGATTGATCGCATGGGAACTGGGCGACGACGGTCGGTATCGGCAGGTGGCCGATGTGACAGGGTACGAAGAGTTCCACACGAAGTCGCCTTATTCGGTGACCGTCGTACCTGCGGCACTGGTAGCCGAGCCGCCACCCTGAGCGTGGCGGTCTCTCCGCAGGGTGAGTCAGGCCCTCTGCCTCCGGCGATTCCATGCCAGGTTTCCCTATCCGATCACCGTCATACTCGCCGAGTTGGTCCGGTGAGGTGGTGGTAGCCGACTAAGGTCACGTCATGGACCACGAGGTCGTCCGCGTCGACTTCCGGAAGTACGACGGGAGCCAGCACCGGGGATACCCCGCGTGGCGCCTGGGCGAAGACGGGTACGGGGTCTGGCTCGGCGTACCGCGCCGCGCCTTCGAGGGCGCCGAGTTCAAGTACGAGGAGCCCTACGTGCTGCTCGTACCGCGCGACGCCTGGTGGACCGCGATGTTCAACTCCCCGCCCCGGCGCACCGAGGTCTACTGCGACATCACCACGCCGGCCATCTGGTACGCGGGGCGCGTACAGCTGGTCGATCTCGATCTTGACGTACGGCGGCGGCGCACCTCCGGCATGGTCGAACTCCTGGACGAGGACGAGTTCGCGGCGCACGCGGAGCGCTTCGGGTACCCGGAGGACGTCACCGATAATGCCTGGTCCGCCGCGCGCTGGTTGGTCAAGGCGCTCGGTGACGGGACCGAGCCGTTCGCATCCGCCTACCACCCGTGGCTCAAGCAGGTTATGTAGGCCACAGCGCCATTCTCGGCGATCTGGGTTGTCCATCTAGACTCAGCCTGGTACATCTGAGTCCATGGTGGAGACCCAGACGCGGAGCACCATTCATCCAGACGGGATCGAGCTGCGCGATTGGCGCGCAGGTGACGAGGTGCTCCTCGCCAAGGCAGGCCCCCGATTCTCGCCGGCCAGCCTGTCCGCACGCTTCCTCGTGGGCGTACCGGCCCTGCCCGTGGCGTACCTGCGCCTCGTCGCCACCGCGCCGCGCTGGCGGTGGGATGCCCAGGTGGCGGTGCGGCACGGTCAGATGATCGGGTGGGCGGAGTTCGGCCGGACCCACCCGGAGTGTGCGGAGGCCGACCTCGCGGTCGCGGTGGTGGACGCGTGGCAGCGACGGGGCGTCGGTACCGCGCTGGTCACCGCGCTGCTGCCGCGCTGCCGAGCGGCTGGCGTGACCGTGCTGACCGCGTACACCGCGCCGACCAACGTGGCGGCCCGGGCCGCGCTGCGGTCCTGGTTCGCGGCGTGGCCCGGGGATCTGACCGTCACGTTGGAGGATGGGCTGCTGCGGTACGCGATCCTCTTGTAGGACGATCGGCGGATGAGCGAGCGCACCGAGCGAAGCCTGCGAGACCTGCTGCGGGTCGAGGGACGCGTCGAGTTGAGCCGGATCGACCCGTCCGGCACCCCGGGCCTACCGCGCGGCAAGGCGACGGGGCACCCCAAGAGGTGGGCCCGCGCGGGGCTGGAGTCGATCGGCGCCGACCTCGCCTCCTACCAGGAGCGGCTGTACGCCGATGCCAAGGTGGGCGGCGGTACCCGGCGGGTGCTGCTGGTGCTTCAGGCGATGGACTGTGGCGGCAAGGACGGTACGGTGCGCCGGGTCGCCGGGCTGATGAACCCGCAGGGCTTGCGCATCGTCAGCTTCACCAAGCCCACCCCGGAGGAGCTGGCGCACGACTTCCTGTGGCGCATCCGCCGAGCGTTACCGGGTGCCGGCTGCATCGGCGTCTTCAACCGGTCGCACTACGAGGACGTACTGGTCGCTCGGGCGGATGACCTGGTGGACGAGGCGACGTGGCGGGCCCGGTACCGGCGGATCAACGAGTTCGAGAAGGAACTCCACGACGCCGGTACCACCGTGATCAAGGTGATGCTGCACATCTCGTTCCAGGAGCAGGCGGTCCGGCTGGCCGAGCGCCTGGCCGACCCGACCAAGCACTGGAAGTACAACCCGGGCGACATCGACGAGCGGGGCCGGTGGGCGGCGTACCAGGCGGCGTACGAGGACGCGCTGCGCGAGTGCGGCACCCCGTACGCGCCCTGGTACGTGGTGCCCGCCGACCGCAAGTGGTACCGGGACTGGGCGGTGGCGACGCTGCTGCGCGAGGCAATGGCGGAGCTGGGGCTCGCGTACCCGCCGGGCAACTTCGACGTCGAGAAGGAGCGCCGGAGGCTGGCCGAGTCGACCCGCCGGGGACCGGGATCCCTACCGGCGCCGAGAGGCGAAGTTGAACTCTCGGTAAACTCAGGATGAACCGGGGGCAAGGGGGGGTACACGAAGAATCAAGGCCGCCGCGCCTCGCATACCATTGCTCGACCCTTCAGGTACGAGAGGCAACGACGTGCGATTCAGACTGCGCCCCAACGACAAGTCCTTCTACGACTACTTCAGTCGGGCGGCGCAGAACCTCGTCAGCGGCACCGCCCTGCTCGAGGAGCTCATCCTGCCGGACGCCAACATCCAGCGGATCAGCGAGCAACTCGTCGACCTCGAACACGACAGCGACCAAATCACGCATGAGCTGTACAACAAGATAAATTCCACCTTCATCACCCCATTCGACCGCGAGGACATTTATCGCCTCGGCTCCGGCCTGGACGACGTGATGGACCACCTGGAGGCGGCCGGGAGCCTGGTGTACCTGTACGGGCTCACCAAGATGCCGGCGCTGCCCCGGGAGGTGCACGAGCTGATCGACGTGCTCGACCGCCAGGCCAAGGTGACTGCCGACGCCATGCCACGGCTGAAGGTCATGCGCAACCTCAAGGACTACTGGGTGGAGTGCAACCGCCTGGAGAACGAGGGCGATCGCGCCTACCGGATGCTGCTGGTACGGCTGTTCTCCGGCGAGTACGACGCGTTGACCGTGTTGAAGATGAAGGAGGTCGTCGAGGAGCTGGAGCGTGGCTGCGACGCCTTCGAGCGCGTCGCGAACACGGTGGAGACCATCGCGGTCAAGGAGTCCTGACCCGGTGTCTGGCGAGTTCTTCGCGACCATCGTCGTGATCGTCTTCGCGATGGGCTTCAACTACACCAACGGCTTCCACGACGCCGCGAACGCCATCGCCACCTCGGTCTCCACCCGGGCGCTGACCCCGCGGGTGGCGCTCGCGATGGCGGCCGTGGGCAACCTGGGCGGGTCGTTCCTCGGCGGCAAGGTGGCCGCCACCGTGGGCAAGGGCGTGGTCACGCTGCCCGGCGGCCTGCCCGGCTTGTCGGTGGTGCTCGCCGGGCTGATCGGGGCGATCGTCTGGAACCTCACCACGTGGCGGTTCGGCATCCCGTCCTCGTCGTCGCACGCGCTCATCGGCGGCCTCGTCGGCGCGACGCTGCTCGCGGAGGGCGGGCACGTGCTCTGGCACGGAATCCTGGTGAAGGTCATCGTCCCGATGGTGGTCTCGCCGGTCGTCGGGGTGGTGCTCGGGTACATCGTCATGCTCGCGGTCGAGTGGATCTTCCGGAGCGGCCATCCGGGTACCCTCAACCGCGGCTTCCGCGTCGCCCAGTCGCTGTCGGCGTTCGCGATGTCCATCGGCCACGGTATGCAGGACGCGGCGAAGACGATCGGGGTGGTCGCCCTGGCCTTGCTCGCGAGCGGCCATCTGGGCGCGAAGGAGCCCACGCCGGTCTGGGTGTACCTGATGACCGCGGCGATCCTGGCGCTGGGCACCTACTCGGGCGGCTGGCGCATCATCGGTACCCTCGGCCGCCGGATCATCCACCTCGACCCGCCGCACGGCTTCGCGGCCGAGGCGACCGCGAGCACGGTGCTGTTCGTGACCTCACGCCTGGGCCTGCCGATTTCGACGACGCACACGATCACGTCGGCGATCATGGGAGTCGGTGCGACCAAGCGCATGTCCGCGGTGCGCTGGGGGGTCGCCGGCAACATCGTGATGGCGTGGGTGCTGACCTTCCCCGCCGCAGCGGGCGTCGCCGCCCTGCTGTACCTGGTGCTGCGCCCGCTTTTCTAGCCAGCCCGCTCTTCTGAGCAGGTCAGTCGTATGTAACGCCGATCTGGGCCCGTACCTCGTCAAGGATGCGCATCACGGCGAGCGTCGTGTCTAGCGGCACCAGCTCGCTCTCGGTGCGCCCGCTCGCGAGGCAGCGCATCACCTCTTCGGCCTCGTAGCAAAGCCCTCTGCCCCGCTTCGGCAGGGTGACCTCCTCGCTCCGTCCATCGTGGACAATGGTGAACCCGCCCGTGGAAAAGAAGCCATCCGGTATCACGATCCGGCCGGTGGTACCGATAACCGTGGCCGCCACCGGGCTGCCGCCGACGATTCCACAGTGGAGAGTCGCGACCGCGCCGCTGTCATAGCCGAACACCATGCCCGTGTTCTCGTCGACACCCTCCGGGCTCAGCGTCGCGATCGCGGCGATCCGCTGCGGTACGCCGAGGAACATGTGGGCGAAGGTGACCGGATACACCCCAAGGTCCAGAACCGCTCCACCGCCGAGCTCCTTGGCGCGCAGCCGGTGTGTCGCGGGGATCGGCCCGCCGATGGCGAAGTCGGCGTATACCGCGGTGACCTCGCCGATGGCGCCCGCCCGCACGAGTTCCTGCATGCGGCGGATCGCCGGCAGCGTCCGGGTCCACATCGCCTCCATGAGGAACACGCCGCGCTCGCGGGCGGTCGCCACCAGGTCCTCGGCGGCGGCGAGGTCGAGCGTCAGCGGCTTCTCGCACAGCACCGCCTTGCCGGCCTCTAGGCACAGCTTGCTCGCCGCGTGGTGCGCCGAATGCGGGGTGGCCACGTAGATCACGTCGACGTCCGGGTCGGCGGCGAGCTGCGCCCACGAGCCGTAGGCACGGGGGATACCGTGCGCGGTCGCGAACGCCTCCGCCGCGGCCTCGCTGCGCGAGCCGACGGCCGCGATTTCGGCATCCGGCAGCAGCTTGAGGTCCGCGACAAAGGTGCTGGCGATGCCGCCGGTGGCCAAAATCCCCCATCTGGTACGGGTTGCCATGCGTGCTCCTGTCTCTCCGCGCACTCGTCGCTGATCTGCGATCCAACCACGGTTAGGCTCGGGTGGTGACATCCGAGGCATTTCTGATCGATGCGGTACGCACGCCCTTCGGTCGCCACCGCGGCGGCCTGTCCGGAATCCGCACCGACGATCTCGCGGCGCTGCCCCTGATCGAGCTCGTCCGGCGCTACCCGGGGCTGGAGCCGGACGATGTGATCCTCGGCGACACCAACGGTGCCGGCGAGGACAACCGGGACGTGGCCCGCATGGCGCTACTGCTGGCCGGGCTGCCGGTGACCGTACCGGGCGTCACCGTCAACCGGCTGTGCGCATCCGGTGCCGAGGCGCTCAACCAGGCGGCCCGCGCGGTTCGGGCCGGCGACGCCGACCTGATCGTCGCGGGTGGCGTGGAGAGCATGAGCCGGGCACCGTTCGTGCTGCCCAAGCCGGAAGTGCCGTTCCCCGCCGGGATGCAGATGTACCAGACCCAGGTCGGCTGGCGGATGGTGAACCCGAAGTTCCCCGACGCGTGGACGACGAGCCTCGGCGCGTGTGCCGACGCGGTCGCCACCGAGTTGGGCATCGGCCGTGCCGAGCAGGACGAGTGGGCGCTGCGCTCGCACGAGCGGGCCGCTGCGGCGTGGGACGCGGGGCTGCACGACTACGTCATCGAGACCGCCGGGGTCACCCGCGACGAGTCGATCCGTACCGACACCTCACTCGCCAAGCTCGCCGCGCTCAAGCCGGCCTTCCGCACCGACGGTACGGTCACCGCCGGCAACGCCTCGCCCATCAACGACGGTGCGATAGCCACTCTGGTCGGCTCCAGGTCCACAGTGGACGAGCTGGGCGTACCGCCGCTGGGCCGGATCGTCGCCAGCGCCACTGTTGGGGTCAGCCCTGAGCGGTTCTCCGTGGCGCCGGTACCCGCCATCCAGAAGGTACTCAAGCGTGCCGGAGTGTCCACATCGGATATTGCCGTATGGGAGCTGAACGAGGCGTTCGCCGCGCAGGTACTGTCGTGCCTGCACGAGTTCCCCGACGTCGACCGGGAGCGGGTCAACCCGCACGGTGGGGCGATCGCGATCGGCCACCCGCTGGGCGCCTCGGCACCCCGGGTCATCGTCGACCTGTGCCGGGAACTGCGCCGGCGCGGCGGCGGGTACGGGGTGGCGGCGGCGTGCATCGGCGTCGGCCAGGGTACGGCGATGGTGGTGCGCGTTGACTGAGGACACGGGATTGCGCGCACCGGACTTCCTGATCCGGCACGCCGAGGAGTTCGCCGCCTCGGGCCGGCCGCCGGTACCGGCCCGCCCGGCCGCGACCGTCGTGCTGCTGCGCGAACCGTACGAGATCTACCTGGTACGCCGGGCCGCCACGATGTCCTTCGCCCCCGGCATGTACGCGTTCCCCGGCGGTTCCGTGGATGCCCGGGACACCTCGTCCGACGTGGGCTGGATCGGGCCGAGCCCCGCCGAGTGGGCGTACCGGCTGGGCGTGCCCGAGGCCGAGGCGCGGGCGGTGGTCTGCGCCGCGGTGCGCGAGGTGTTCGAGGAGAGTGGCGTCCTGCTCGCCGGTCCGGACGAGTCCACAGTGGTGGGTGACGTATCCACTGTGGAGTGGGA
The DNA here is from genome assembly GCA_051986465.1 of Rugosimonospora sp. Lineage (GTDB taxonomy): Bacteria > Actinomycetota > Actinomycetes > Mycobacteriales > Micromonosporaceae > DATEJJ01. The sequence continues at coordinate 1,134 of JBPYFB010000372.1, read as the reverse complement.
GGGGGCGCGCGCCGCGGTACAGGCCCGTGAGGTGGGCTTCGGCGACCTGCTCTCCGCGCGCGGTCTCGTCCTGCGCGGCGACCTGCTGGCGCCCTGGGCGCGCTGGATCACGCCGGAGTTCGAGTCGCGCCGCTTCGATACGTTCTTCTTCGTCGCCCGGCTGCCCGAGGGTCAGGTGACACGCGACGTGGGCGGCGAGGCGGAGCACCGGATCTGGTGTTCGCCAGGCGAGGTCGAGGACCTGCCGAAGCTCCCACCGACGGCGGTGACGCTCGCCTCGGTGGCCCGGTACGCAACGGTCGACGAGGTGATGGCTGCGGCGGCAGCCGGCGGTACCCTCACCCCGATCCGCCCCCGGATCGAGAATCGCCAGTTCCTGTACTGAGCCCGAAACGCTGATCGCGAAGAGTTTGCGGTGCCGGAGCGCCACGAACTCTTCGCGATCAGGAAGAGCGCCGGAGCGGGTCAGCCGAAGCGGCCGGTGATGTAGTCTTCCGTCTTCTTCACGGTCGGGTTCGTGAAGATCTTCGCCGTCTCCGCGTACTCGATGAGCCGGCCCGGGTCGCCCGTCTCCTCGATGGAGAAGAACGCCGTACGGTCGGAGACGCGCGACGCCTGCTGCATGTTATGCGTCACGATCACGATGGTGTACTGGTTCTTCAGCTCCGTGATCAGGTCCTCGATCGCCAGCGTCGAGATCGGGTCCAGTGCCGAGCACGGCTCGTCCATCAGTACGACCTGTGGCTCCACCGCGATCGCCCGGGCGATGCACAGCCGCTGCTGCTGGCCACCGGAGAGGCCGGCGCCCGGGCGGGACAGCCGGGTGTGCACCTCGTTCCACAGGTTCGCCGCGCGCAGCGCCTTCTCGCACGCAGTGTCCAGAGTGGACTTCCGGCGTACCCCGTTGAGGCGCAGGCCGGCCACCACGTTGTCGTAGATGGACATCGTGGGGAACGGGTTCGGCCGCTGGAAGACCATGCCGACGGTGCGGCGCACCGTGACCGGGTCGACGTCGGCCGCGTAGAGGTTCTGGTCGTCGAGCATCACCTTGCCCTCGACGCGCCCGCCGGGGGTGACCTCGTGCATGCGGTTGAGGGTGCGCAGGAAGGTGGACTTGCCGCAGCCGGAGGGGCC
>JBPYFB010000371.1:0-7825 GCA_051986465.1 Rugosimonospora sp. | reverse complement strand
CTTCCGTACCAAGATTGCCCGCCGCCCACCACCCGCACAATCAGGAATCGATCGCGACGTCGCTCCGCGCGGCCTGCCGGTGGGTCCGGTAGTGCCAATGCGCGTGCTGCCGGCTTGCCTGCCGTGGCACCGGCCGGTCGGCGATGCTGGTGAGGAACCGGTTGACCAGCGCGCCCACCGGGCCGGGTGACTCGGACGGGAGCAGGTGACCCGCGTCGGGCACGACCGTCGTGCGAGACCGCGCGATCTGTTCCTGCAACCGCGCCATGGAGCTGGGTCGCGCCACCGTGTCTCGGCTACCGGTGACGATCAGTGTCCGCGCGGCGATCCTGGCCGCGTACTGCTCCCAGGGGGTGTCGAGATAGCTGCGGTAGATCTCCTTGATCGCGCGCAGATCCGCGCGGCGCATGTTGACGTAGTCCTGGGCGAGGATGTTCCGGCGGGTCATCCGGTCGTTGGTGGTGAACGTCAGCATGTCGCCGATGTAGACCGCCCCGCGGCTGGTCAACCAGAACCGGTCCGCCGGCCGTGGCAGTCGAACGCCGAGTCCGTAGTAGAGCCTGGCCAGTGCCTTGGTGAGCCGCGGCAGGCGCCAGACCGGATTGAGTAGGCACAGGCTTTCCAGCGCCGCGCCGTACCGGGCCCCGTACACCAATGCGATGTTGGCTCCCAGCGAATGCCCGGCCAGGTGGATGCGCGGGCGGCCCAGCTGGATGCGCAGCTGCTCCACCACCGCGGCGTACGCCTCCATCGTGTAGGGCACCGGCATCGCCCCGGACAAGCCGAACCCGGGCAGGTCGAGCGCGACGATGTCGAATCCATGGATCGCGCGTGCCATCGTCATCAGCCCACGGTGGTCTGCGCCAAGGCCGTGCAGCAGGATCAGGCAGTCGGGATAATCCTCCCCCGTACGCGCGTATCGCACATTGGCGCCCAACACCGCCACGGAACCGAGCTGCGCTCCCATCCGACCTCCCCCGCGAACAACCAGCCGGGCCACAGCAAGGTCAACAGTACGCCGGCGGTGCACGGAGGTGACCCCAGTTCGGCACTATCCACTCTGGACGGCCGTCGGCCACGGCCTGCGAGCGGGTCGCTACCGATACCGAAGGTGATCTCGACAGGTAGGTTACTTGGCGGTAACGTCTCAGTGGATGTGGCGGCGGGCCGTGTGCCGCATCCTCGCGGTGCGGGTCCGCCCCGAAGGGGAGACCTTCATGCAACGATCCACTCGAACCCTGCTGGTCGGCGCGCTGTCCCCGATGATCCTGATCGGACCGGCGGGCTTCTCGTACCCGGGGAACCCCACCCACGGCTCATCCCTCGCGATCGCGGCCGTGTCCAACCCGCGGCCCAACCTCATTAGCGGTGGTGATGTCCTCGTCCGGGTCACCGGCGCCGCCTCGACCCCTGCCCTGAGCGTGGATGGCCGCGGCGGTACCGCGATCGCGCATCCGCAGGCGGACGGCTCCTACCTCGCCCTCGCGACCGGCCTGTCCGACGGGCGGCACCGCATCACCGCCAGCCTCGGGCGTCAACACGCAGAGGTGCGGGTGGACAACCACGACGGCAACGGGCCGGTCTTCTCCGGTGCACAGCAACAGCCGTTCATCTGCCAGACGACGGCGTACGGGCTGCCACCGGCGGACCCGCCGTTGTGCGCGGTACCGACGCAGGTGTCCTACCTGTACAAGAACACGTCGAACACGTTCGTCGCGCTCGCCGATCCGAACGCGGTACCCGCCACCGCGGCGACCGCATTCGTCAACGGCCACCCGGCGCCCTATGTCGTACGGCTGGAGCAGGGCACCATCGACCGGGCCGTGTACCAGATCGCGGCGCTTTACGATGCGGCACACCCGGATCCGGTACCGTGGGTGGCCCAGTCGAACTGGAACCGGCGCCTGGTGTACACCTTCGGCGGTGGCTGCAACGGCGGATTCCATCAGGGCAACTCGACCGGTGGCGTGGTCAACGACCTGTTCCTCGCGCAGGGGTACGCGGTCGCTTCCGCCAGCCTCAACGTGCTCAACAACAACTGCTCGACGATCATCTCCGCGGAGGCCGCGATGATGGTCAAGGAGCACTTCATCAAGGTGTACGGTCCGGTCGCCCACACGATCGGCTGGGGCGGCTCGGGTGGCGCGATCCAGCAGTACGACATCGCCGACCAGTACCCGGGCATCCTCGACGGCATCGTGCCGGGCATCTCGTTCCCGGATCCGTTCACCACGACCGGCCCGGTGACCGACTGCAAGCTGCTCGACGACTACTTCGGCACGACCGGCAACGGCTTCACACCCGACCAGATGCGCGAGGTCTCGGGGTTCACGTCGTACGACTCGTGCCGTTCGTGGGAGGCGACGTTCGCCAACCGGATCACCGCCACCGGCAGCTGCGACCCGTCGATCCCGACGAGCCTGCTGTGGAACCCGGTCACCAACCCGCACGGCGTCAGGTGCTCCGCCACCGAGCAGTACGTGAACCAGCTCGGCCGCGACCCGCGGACCGGCTTCACGCGCAGCCCGCTGGACAATGTCGGCGTGCAGTACGGCCTTGCCGCACTCGATGCCGGGCAGATCACCGCGCAGCAGTTCGCCGACCTCAACCAGAACATCGGCGGGTTCGACGTCACCGGCGCGCCGGTGCCGGCCCGTACCCAGGGCGATCCGCGCGCGATCGTCACGTCGTACCGCGACGACCTGGTCAACAGCGGCGGTCAGGGCCTGGCCGACACCGCCGTCCTGGACCAGCGGATCGACCTGGATCTCGCCGGGTTCGGCAACGACATCCACACGACCGACTGGTCATACGTGATGCGGGCGCGGATGACGGCGGCCGGGACCGCCCGCAATCAGGTGATTATCGAGGACGGCCTGGCAACCGCCGCCCAGGCCAGCATCTACGAGCTGGCCGCGATGGACCGCTGGCTGACCGCGATCGATGCGGATGCCGCGCACCGGCCGCTGTCGGTGAAGGTAGCCGCGGACCGGCCCGCCGACATCACCGACGGCTGCTTCGCCAACGACGGGACGCTGATCCACGAAACGCTGTCGTACCAAGGCAACGGGCAGTGCGCGGCGCTGTTCCCGGTGGCGGGCAACACCCGCCTGGTCGCCGGGGAGCCACTGTCGATGATGGCGCTCAAGTGTGCGCTCAAGCCGATCGACTGGGCGGAGTACCCGGTGACGTTCACCGATGCTCAGCAAGCGCAGTTGCGGGCGGCCTTCCCGACCGGCGTCTGCGACTACAAGCGTCGCGGCGTCGCGCAGCGGCCCCCCGCCGGTACCTGGCTCAACTACGGGGACTGACCGTGCCCGGGGTGGTGGCTGCCTCCCACGTCCTTCTGGCAACCACCACCCCTGAGCCGCCCGAGCGTGTTTCGCGGCGCGACGGCACGCCGCGCGGCACGGCGGGCCACGGGCGTTACGGTAGGCCGGTGATCGTCATCGAGCCGGGCTCGCCGGTGCCGCCGTACGAGCAGCTGCGAGCCCAACTTGCCCGGCAGATTCAGACTCGGACCCTGGCCGTGGGTACCCGGCTGCCGACGATCCGCCGGATGGCCACCGATCTGGGACTGGCCGTCAACACCGTCGCCCGGGCGTACCGGGAGCTGGAGGAGGCGGGGCTGATCGAGACTCGGGGGAAGGCCGGCTCGTTCGTGTCCGCCGCCGGTGAGCAGGCGCGCGAACGAGCCCAACGCGCCGCCGCCGAGTACGCCGCCGTGGTCGCCAGCGTCGGCATCGATACCAACGAGGCCATCCGGATCGTCCGGGCCGCGTTGACCAACGCGGTCGCCTCGTAGGCCGCCGCTCCCGGTGCCCACTGTGGACAGTGGGCACCGGGAGCGAGTTGTACCACCGGCGCCTTACGGTGCCTGTGCCCAGGGCGTGGCCACGAACCAGCTCGTGTCCGCCGCCCAACCGGTAGCGGCGTCCCAGGCGTTGGAGCCGCCGTTACTGGCGAGGTAGAGAACGTTGTTGAAGGTGCGCAGGTACCTGTCCGTGAAGTTCACCGACTGGAACGACACGCCCTGACCGCTGTTGCCTGGCTGCTGGCAGAAGGTGGCGTCCTGGGAGAACAGCGCGCTGCCGTCGTTGAGTTGGAGGTGTAGCTGGAAGTTCTGGTGCCGCAGGTAGCTACCCGGCTTGTTGACCGACTCGAACGAGACGCAGCTCGGGTTGGCCAGGCCGGCAGCCTGTACGAAGGTGGCGTCCTGCTTGTCGGTGGCCGAGCTGCCCGCCGTCACCGGCGCGAGGACCACGCCGTCGTCGATGTCGTTGTGCTTGATGTAGCTCGAGGTGTTGCCAGTACCGGTGGCCTGTATGGAGACCAGCGGCCCCGGGTCGAGCGTGATCGAGCGGTTGGCCGCACCGGGCGACGGGTTGGTGGAGGTGAGGAAATCGGTGCAGTTGCTGTCGGTATCGGTGCCGTTGGGGAAGCGGTTCGCGCTCCTGCCGGCGCCCGGGCCCGAGCCGGGTGAGCCCACCCGGCAGCCGCTCTGCCCTGATCCTGAGCCGCCCTGGTAGCCCTCGACCAACCACGGGTCGACGAGGGTTCCGTAGTTGAGGCTGTCGACCACCAGGTTCTGCGAATCACGCAACGCCATGCTGCCGCCGTTGTTCGCGAGGGCGGGGCCGCCGAACCACTGGTCGGGCGCTGGCGTCCCCTGGTAACCCGCGTTCGTGACGAGGGCATCGCGTACCGGCGTGTTGATCGCGTGGCTGTTGGCGAGCGGGTGGTCGATGGTGATGCCGCTGCCCAGCGCCTGCACCGGCTCGTTGCTCGAATGGGCGAAGGTGGTGGCCGGGGTGAAGCTGATCCCGGTACCCCGAACGCTGTACGGGAGGTTGGCCGCGTGGTCGAACTGCAGTGGCGCGGCGATGGTGACGCCGGTACCGTTCGCGCCGGCGGTACCGACCGCGGTGACCGTAACGTTGTCGATCCCGTGTCCTGGGCTGGCGATGTCCACCCTGATTCTGTCGCCGACCGAGATGTTGCCGGTGGACGACATCTTGAGATTGGTATCGCCCTTGTGCGCCGGTGCCGACAGCCGCCCCTGGGTACCCGCGCGGCCGATCGCCGCGACGGTCGCGATTTCAAGCCTGTCGCCGTAGCCCACGGCCATCTTCTGGCCGACCACGAAGCCGGATGTGCTCGTGACCGGCACGTTGGTCGCACCGGCCGGGATCGTTACCGGCCCGTCCGGAAGCGGCTGCCACAGCGTCGTACTGGCGGTGGCTCCCGTCACAGGGCTGACGATCGTGGCGTTGTGGCCGCTGCCGGACGAGTCGGTAGCGGCAGCGCCACCGGTCTCGTCGAACTTGTAGTCGGCGACGTCGCCGGCGCCGGGCTGGCCACTGGCGAGGGTGGCGACCTCGGTGGGGGACAGCGCCCGGCTGTAGATGTTGAAGTCGTCCACGGTGGCGTTGAGGAACGGGTCGGGGTACTGCGAACGGCCGATCCAGTTCTGGTTGGTGCTGCCCAGACTGGATGGATGCACGGTCATGTTGGGGTTGGTCGCCACCGGGTTGCCGTTGAGGTACAGCGTGCCGGTGGTGCCGGAGAGTGTCACCGCCACGTGTGACCACGTGTTCAGGGGCAACTGCCCGCCGCCGGTGAGCTGTTGTTCGCTGCCGTTCCCGCTGCTGGTGATCGCGTACCGCAGCCCGGACCCGCCACCGTCGACGGTCATAAACATGTTCACCGTCTGGCCCGTGCCGAAGTCGAAGATGCGCGACCACGTGCTCGTCGCCGACGGGTTCACCCAGGCCGATACCGTGAAGTCGGACAGTCCACTGACGATGCCGGCGGGAAGGTTGACGTACTCGCCGGCGCCGTTGAGGTTGACGGCGTTGCCCAGCCGCCCGGCCACCCGTGACCCGGTCGCCCCGCTCGCCGAGATGCCGGCGATCGTCGCGGCCTCGGCATGGCCGCCGCTGTCGATGACGATCGAATCGCCGACGTTCATCCCGGCCGTGCTCCCGACGTTGAGGGTCCGGTCGCCCGCGCGGGCCGGTGCGGCCAGTCCCGAGTTGGATTCGCCGAGCAGGTAGTAGCCGCCGGCCGCGAGCACCGTCCCGGGCGGGATGGTGACCGTCGAGAAGACGGCCTGCTGGGTCGGGTGCTCGGTCAGGGTCCAGTTCGAGATGTCGACGGCACTCGCGCTAGAGTTGTAGAGCTCGATGAACGCGCTGGTCGCGTCGGTACTGGTACCCGTGCGGAATTCGTTGATTGTGATGGGGCTGACGTCCCGTACCTTCTCGGCCGTTGTTTCGGTCCTTCGTCCACCGTTCGTTGGGTTCGTCCACGAGGCGTTGCCCACCAGGTCGCCGTTGAAGGCTGCCGGTCCAGAGGTGACGCTGAAGGTCGCACTCACGCTGGCTCCGGGCGCGACGGAGTCGAACGTCACCGAGGTGTCGGTCGTGCCTTTGACGAAGGACGCCCACTCCTTGGTGGGTACGGTCAGGCTCAACTTCACGCCCACGGCACGTGCCCCGGTGGTATTCGTGAACTCCTCGGTAACGTCCTGTGTGGACTCCGGCGCGAACGTCTGGAGTCCCGGCGGCGCGGCAGTGGCGGATGCCGGCGACAGGCGCAGCCGCTGCACGTCGTACCTGGCCGCCACGACGTTCGCCTGAACCGACTGGTCGACCGCGTCCGGCGGGTATCCGGCCGTCATCACACCTTCGTAGAACGTGCCCTGCGAACCGACGCTGTTGTCGCCGCCGTTGCCCAGGACGATGGCCCCCTGCTTGCGCATCGGGTCATAGCTGGAGTCCACGCGCGGTCCGTCGAACATCGTCGACAGCGCTCCCTGCTGGGCGTCGCCGCCCAGGGAGGCCCAGTGGTGCGGTTCGCCCTTGGCCATCGCGGTCACGAACCGCGAGGTGATGCTCGGCAGGTTCGCGCAGAGCTTGGAGGTGCTGCCCGGGTTGACGCAACCCACCAGGTTGTTCTCCTGGTCCGTCATGATCCACGGGCCGGGCGCGGGACCCCGGTACCAGGCGGTGGCGTTGCCGTAGTAGGCGGTTTCCATGGTGCCGTTGCCGTCGTCACGGCTGTCGATCTCCGCGTTGCCGTAGTCGAAGCAACAGCCGTCGTTGAAGTGACGGCCGTTGAGGACCCAGTACTGCCCCTCGGGCTGGTCGTCGACCGCGGTGCCGACCGGGTCGTCGTCGCGCAGGCCCATGCCCGGCTCGATGAAGACGCCGTAGGCCTTGTGGCCGCTGATCGTAATCGGCGCCATGTCCGCGACCGGGAGATTGTTGAAGCCGCCCATCGCGGGGCCGCTGAATCCGCCCCGGGGCGCCTGGGTCAGGTCGTTGTGCTTGGGGGACTGGTCGTAGAGCTTCGTGATGACGCAGGTCGTGTCGGCGCAGAACGCGTCCTGCGCGTCCGCGTCGGCGTACCCGCCCGCATCCGGAACCGGTGCGGCGACTGCGGCAACGACCCCGATGTCCTTGACCTGGTTATCTGACAGGCGCTGAACCTGGTACAGCGGGCCGTCGTAGGAGGCGTACAGCGCCCGCGTCGTGCTGTGGGCGGCCACGCAGGGAGTGCCGGCGGCGGCGTAGATGTCACAGGGCCCCTGCGGTCTGGGTGGCGCGGCCGGCGGCGCGGCCTGCGCCGGCGCTGCCAGCGCGAACGCGGCGCCGGCCAGGGTGAGCGCGATTGCCGCACGAGTTGCGATGGTTCTTCCGGGTACGCGTCGGACGGGAGATTCGGGCATGGTCGGACCAACTCCGATCGTTCGTCGGCGGACGGAGTCGAGCTTGGGATCGCGTGCGATCTATGGCGTTGACGTAGGAGGATCACTCTCCTC
>JBPYFB010000370.1:0-5628 GCA_051986465.1 Rugosimonospora sp. | reverse complement strand
GCCTCTGCCGTACGTTCGACGAGGAGGACTTTGATGCCTTCGGTAACCCGCCTCGCAGTGCATCGACCCCGACCGCGCACCGCGCTGGCCATCGGACTGGTCGCGGCGATTGCGTTGACGTTCCTGTTGGTCAGTGTGGCCAGCGCCTTCGACAAGACCTCCGGCGGCGACGTCGGCGTGGTACGCAACGGCGGCTGGTTTGGCAACAACCGAATCCGTCAGGTGATCCAGCCCGGCTCGGCGCTCACCTGGATCGGCTTCTTCTCCAGCATTCACCGGTACCCGGCACAGCAGCGGTACTACACGATGACCGCCGACCCGACGCGCGGCGGGCATCCGGGTGTCGACTTGGTACATACGCCGTCAAGCGATGGCGTGGAGATGGGCATCGAGGCGATTCTGTACTTCAACGTGAACATCGACGAAAACACCATCAAGCTCTTTGACGACAAGTTCGGTACCCGCCAGTTCCTCGGACCGGACGGCAAGCTGCGGTACGCCTGGGACGGCGTCGAAGGGTGGAACACCTTCTTCGACGCCGCGGTCCGCCCGATCATCGAGAACGACCTGCGCATCCAGATCAGCAACTTCAGCTGTGCCGAACTGGTGTCCAGCTGCACGCTTGTACAGAACGGAAGCTCACCGGCGCCCACCACCCCGATCGGCACCACCGCGACGGGACCGCAGAACAACAGCAACATCGCGCGGGTACAGCAGGCCATCAACGACAGCCTGCCCAGCGACATCCGCAACAGTCTGGGCGGTGACTTCTTCCAGAACTTCAAGTTCAACCTCGTCCGGGTCACCCTGCCCACCCAGATCCAGAACGCGGTCGACAAGGCGCAGGCGGCCTTCGCGGCGGTGAGCGAGGCACAGGCCCGGGCGCTGCAGGCCCAAGCCGACGCGGACGCGAACAAGCGGCGCCAAGCCGGCTACAACGCCTGCCCGGTCTGCGCGCAGATCGACATGATCAAAGCACTGCCGCCGGGAATCACCACCTACGCACCAGGCACCACCACGACGGTACCGCTGAGCAAATAGCATGCGCGCCTTCGTCCTCATCATCGCACTCGCGCTCGCCGCGGTCGTGGTCTACAGCGCCTATGTGGTAGCCACCGCCATGCGCGAAAACGACACACGTCGCCTGCGCAAGCAGGCAACGTGGCGGGTGCGCCACCACACCGACAACGACACCACGGTCGTCACGGTCAGCCTTGTCACGCCGCGCGACGACGTACTCGACGAGCATGTCGTCGCGCGGCTACCCGTCGACGCACCGGACTGGCAGGAACGCTTCGGGCAGGCCAAGCAAGAGGCCGAGGAGCGCGCGTTCCATCTCAACACGTAAGCCGGGGATCGAGCCCCCACACCCAGCATCCCTGCTGGAGGCAGGGATGGATGCGTTGACCATAGCTGGCAACAGCGGCCACGACAACTACTTCAAAGCGTGACGGCGTAAGGCGTTGCCGAGCCAGTATCGGGGCAGCATTAGCGCCCCGTGCAGCGCATCAGTCCACAGTAGATGCCCGGCAGGTACGGCAGAGACTGTTGCGACCCTCGCGACCCGTACCGCTCCAGCCAGCGGGCGCCCTCAGCCGGGCGCACGTCCAATGCGGTTCCGGTAACATGGCGTGACTCGTGCGACGGGAGCGTCCACTGTAGAGCGAGCCGCGGCGAGCCAGTGCGGCGTACCACGTCGGCGAACAGCCGCGCCTGCGCATACGCGTCGCGGTACCCGTCAGTCAGCCCGATCAGCTCGCCGTGGCACCACAACGCCTCTGTCCGCGCCGCCTCGAACGCGGCCCGGGTAGCCGGGGTCAAGCCGTGCAGATTCTCCGCCGGGAAACGGGCCGCACGTGCCCACCGGCAGGCGAGGTACCGCGCGCGGCGCGGCGCGACCGCGAGGGCCAACGGCACCAACGCGACTGCCAGCAGCCGCGTGACAACCCGGTACACGCGGTCGCGGCGGCGTACCTTCGAGCCCAGCGACAGCACAGGGACCATGCGAACAAGCTCGCAGAGTCACTACGGCTCCCGCCTGAGTGCCGATACTCATCTTCGATAGGAGCGCGCACTCTGCCGTAACACGTACGGACATCGTGCGCGCGACCAGCGGATCCGGACACGCAGTCAAGGCCGCTGTGAACCGCGCTTGAACGCGAACGGTGTGCAAGTTAGTGTCATTCACATTGTAAAAGGCACTAACTTGGGAGTCCTTATGGAGCAGTCGCCTGCCGCGCTGGTCACCGGATGTTCCTCGGGCGTGGGGAGGGCCACGGCGTTGGCTCTCGCGCGGGCCGGGATGCCGACATGGGCCACGGCCCGGCGCCCGGACGCCCTCGCCGATCTGGAGGCGGCCGGCTGCCGCGTGCTGCCGCTCGACGTCACCGACGAGGCGTCGCGCGTGCGGGCGGTGCGGGCCGTCGAGGCCGAGCACGGCGCGATCGGGGTCCTGGTGAACAACGCCGGTTACGCGCAGGTCGGTCCGATCGAGGAGATCCCGCTCGACGACCTGCACCGCCAGTTCGACACCAACGTCTTCGGCCTGGTGCGAATGTGTCAACTCGTGCTGCCCGGCATGCGGGCCCGGCGTCACGGCCGGATCGTCAACCTCGGCTCCGCGGCCGGTCTGGTCACGCCGCCGGCCTCCGGGGCATACAGCATGACCAAGTACGCCCTGGAGGCGCTGTCCGACGCGTTGCGGCTGGAAGTTCGCGGCTTCGGTGTCCGGGTGGTGCTCGTCGAGCCGGGCGCGGTAAGAACCAGGTTCATGGAGACGAGCTGGGCGACGCTCCCGTCCCGGACAGGGCCGTACGCCGCCTTCACCCGCAACGTCGACGCGATGGCCCAGCGCGCGCACCGCCCCGGCGTACGCGGTGTGCTCACGGCAGAAGACGTCGCGAAGGTCGTCGTCCGGGCGGCCACGAGCGAGCGGCCCCGGACGCGGTACCGCATCGGTAGCCAGGCGCGGGTAGCGCCACTGATCCGCCGCGCGATGCCCGATCGGATGTGGGACTCGATGATGCTGCGGGTCGCACCGTTCCCGAGCGACGACTGATGCCGGCCAAGACAGGCCGTTACCACCACGGCGATCTACGGGCGGCTCTCATCGACGTCGCGGTGGAGCTCATCACCGAGCGCGGGGTGCACGGGTTCTCGCTCGCGGAGGCCAGCCGGCACCTCGGCGTCACGGTCGCCGCGCCGTACAAACACTTCGCCGACCGCGACCAGCTGCTGGCCGCGGTCGCCGTGCGTGCGAGCGCCGAGCTTGCCGCATCGGTAGCGGCCCACCAGGACCATGCGGTTACCGACATCGACCGCCTCACCGGGGCGGCAGCGGGCTACGTACGATGCGCCGCGACCAACCGCCCGCTGTTCCAGGTGTTGTTCGTGGCGGGCCTGGACAAGAGGCGGCATCCGGAGATCGACGAGGCCGCCAAGCCCGTCGCCGACGCTTTCCTGACCCCCGCCCTCGCGATACGCCCCGATCCCGCCCAGGCGCACGAGCTCACCCTCGCCGTGGTCGCCGCGGCACACGGCCACGCCACCCTGCTGCTCGACGGAGCCTTCGGCGACGGACCCGATGCCGTCGACGCCGCCACCCGCCGCGCCGTGACCGTAACCCGCGCCATCATCGCGGGATGGGACAACTCCTAACAGGACGATGCTGTCTCGCACACGGATCGGGGCGGGTCAGCTCATCGGCAGGCGTGCCGATCGGCCCATGCGGTACAGCAGCAGGTCTTGTTCGGTCATGTCGCCGTCCGGGAGTTCGCCGGGTGGTGCGAAGAACCGATGCGTGCTGTTCGTGTCCATGGGCGTCTCAGCCAGGCCAAAGTAGATTCGGTTGAGGGCATTTCCGGCCCAGGAGACCAGTGCGCGATCGAGGGTTTCGTCGGTGCCGGTGGCGCGCGCCAGGTCCCAGGTATGGACGAGGGTGTCGGTGGTGCGTACGGCGAGAAGCTGGCCGGCGGAAGCCGGGCCCAGCGGGTAGTCCAGTTGCCGTTGGAGCGCACCCGGTTGCCCGAAAGCAGCCGCGCATGCGGCGGCCGAGCGGACGAAGGCGCCCACCGGGTCCGTGCCCAGCGCGTCCTCGTCTCGCAACCGCAGGAAGTCGGCGGCGGTGCCGCCCTCGAAAAGGAGAACGTAGTTGGTGTTGCCACGGGTCATGTGATTGACCAGGGCCCGCACATCCCATGCGGCGCACGGCGTGGGGTGACGCCACTGGTGGGGCTCGACACGTCGCAATACGCGTTCGAACCCCGCGCTGGCGGAGTGCCCCTGTCCCACCCTCGCCATCGTAGATCTGCACGCGGTAGTGTGCCGTGCCCTGTGCGCCGTCACTTGTGTGCTGTGCTGGGCGTGCGATGTGTTCTGGGGAATCGAACCCCTGCGCCTGCCCTCGGCGCGCCAGGAGGGAGCCGGATTACCCGCCGGCTCTCGGGTTTGTGCACGCCTCCACGTCGGCTACCTGCTCCGCACCACCTTGTCAGTCCAGCAGCTCGGCCTCCCAGTTCGTCCGTTGGATGAGAGTGTCGATCTCGCGGAGCTGGCGCGCGATGTCGTCCGCCTGGCTTCGCAGTTCGCCGACCGGCAGCGCCGGGATCATCTTCAGTTCCGATCGCAGCTGCCGGAGGGCACGCTGGCCGTCCCCGGCAGCGGCATCGGCGGCCGTGGTGAGCACCCGGTGGCGTAGGCGCAGGATGTCGCGGCGCGCGAGCGCGTCGGTCAGTGTGCCGCCTTCGATGACGGTGGCCGCGTTGGTCCGATTGATCCGCCGGATCAGCGACTCGAGCTCACCGAGTACATCGTTCGCCTCGGTGAGCAGCGCCGCGGCGTTCTCGGCTGGAGTCTCGCCCTCCTGGTAGCGGGCGCTGGCGGCAATGCGGGCACGCAGTTGTTCGGCGCGACGCACCGCCTCGGCACGCAGCGCGAGGGCCTCCGCAAGCTTCATGGATTCCAGTATGGCCAACGAAGATCCACGCCGCCTTCCAGTTTCGGTGGCGCGGCTCCCTCGGCACCAACGGCCAGAACCAAACGCGCGATCCGCGGCATGAGCGGACGCCCAGCGGGCGACCGTAGACTTGTGCTGTCCGTTCACCGATCATGAACCTCATGGAGGACGAGCAGGCGTTGCAGTCGGCCGAGGGTGAGGGGAAAGTCATCACGCTTTGCGGCTCGACCAAGTTTGAGGCTGAGTTCGCGGAGGTCAACCAGCGGCTCACGATGGAAGGTTGCGTCGTGATCAGCCTCGGAATGTTCAGCCTCCCCGCTCTGCCGGACTACGACTGGACAGTCGACAGCTCGGACCTGAAGGGGCGGCTTTGCGCCGTGCACTTCCAAAAGATCCGCAGGGCTGACGAGGTGTACATCGTGGATCCGGGCGGCTACCTAGGTGAGTCAACCCGACGGGAGATTTCCTACGCGGAGTCGCTCGGCAAGCCGGTTCGGTATCTGAGCCGCGAGCGCTTGGCGCGAACGGGAGACGGCCCCCAAGAGTGAGTCCGACCGGGCGGTCCGCTCATCGGCTACGAGCGGCAGCCCGTGCAGGCGACCAGCGGCGGATCCGGTGTGGGACGGGGCCTGGCGCAAAGAACCTGCGGGATTGAATTGGACGCGCTGATTGCG
>JBPYFB010000369.1:0-18889 GCA_051986465.1 Rugosimonospora sp. | reverse complement strand
GCTGAGTTCATGTCCCGCGTGTATTTCTTCAGCAGTTCTTCGGCGTTGTCGGTCGCGCTCTTCATGGCCCGCCGGCGCGACGCCGACTCGCTGGCCGCCGAGTCCAGCAGGGCACTGAAGATCCGGTTGTTGATGTACTTGGGCAGCATCGCGGCGAGCAGCGTGTCCGAATCGGGCTCGAAGTAGTACGACGGGAGCAGGCCCTCGCGGCGCTCGACCCCGAGCGGTGCGAGCTGTCGCGCCTGTGGCGTCTGCGTCATCAGCGACCGGAACTGGGTGGAGACGATGTGCAGCTCGTCGATCCCGTGCACGCCATCGGGGCCCGGGTGGTCGAGGCTGTCATCGGCCCCGTTGACGAACGCCTTGACCAGGGTTTCGCCGATCTCCCGGGCGTGCGTGAAGCCCGGTCGCTCGGAGAAGCCGGTCCAGCTCGCCTCGATCGGCCGGTTGCGGAAGCGGTAGTACGTGACGCCCTTGCGCCCCACCACGTACAGCAGGACCTCGACGCCGTCCCCGCGCAGCCGGGCGATCAGCTGCTCGGCGGTACGGATCGCGTTGGCGTTGTACCCGCCGGCGAGGCCGCGGTCGCTCGTGATCAGCAGTACCCCGGCCCGCCGTACCTGCGGACGGGGTACCAGCAGCGGGTGCTCGAGCGTCGCGTTGGAGGCCAGGGCGCTGAGCACCTTGGTGATCTCCTCCGCGTACGGCCGGAACGCCTGGATGCGCTCCTGCGCACGGGCGATCCGGCTGGTCGCGACGAGCTCCTGAGCCTTGGTGATCTTCCGCGTCGATTTGACCGTACGGATGCGCCGGCGCAGGGTCTGGAGTTGGGCTGGCATGCGCTACTGCCCTTGTACCCGCGGGATGACCTGGGTCACCGTCTCCTGCGACTCGGTGCCCTCCGCCATCGGCTCCGCCGGTGCCTCGTTGACCCGGACCTGGTGGTCCTGCGTCAGGAAGCCCTGCTTGAAGGAGTCCAGCGCGCCGTTCAGCTGGCCGATGACGTCGTCGTCCCAGGTACCGCCGGCGATCGCGTCGAGCGTCTCCCGGTGCTGGCGGCGCAGCGCGTCCAGGAACTCGCCCTCGAACCGCCGCACGTCCTCCACCGGCACGTCGTCGACCTTGCCCTCGGTGCCGAGCCAGATCGAGACGACCTGCTCCTCTACCGGGTACGGGTTGTAGTTGGGCTGCTTGAGCAGTTCGACCAGGCGGCTACCGCGGTCCAGCTGGGCGCGCGAGGCGCGGTCCAGGTCGGAGGCGAAGGCCGCGAACGCCTCCAGCTCGCGGAACTGCGCCAGGTCCAGCCGCAGCCGGCCGGCGACCCGCCGCATCGGCTTGACCTGTGCGGAGCCACCCACCCGGGAGACCGAGGTACCGACGTTGATCGCCGGGCGGACACCCGCGTTGAACAGGTCGGCCTCGAGGAAGATCTGGCCGTCGGTGATGGAGATGACGTTGGTGGGGATGTAGGCCGAGATGTCGTTGGCCTTGGTCTCGATGATCGGCAGGCCGGTCATCGAGCCGCCACCCAACTCGTCGGAGAGCTTCGCGCACCGCTCCAGTAGCCGGGAGTGCAGGTAGAACACGTCGCCCGGGTACGCCTCGCGCCCCGGCGGGCGGCGCAGCAGCAGCGAGATCGCCCGGTACGCCTCGGCCTGCTTGGAGAGGTCGTCGAAGACGATCATCACGTGCTTGCCCGCGTACATCCAGTGCTGGCCGATGGCGGAGCCGGTGTAGGGCGCCAGGTACTTGTAGCCGGCCGGGTCGGAGGCGGGCGCCGCGACGATGGTGGTGTACTCCATCGCGCCGTGCTCCTCCAGCGTGCCCTTCACCGAGGCCACGGTGGAGCCCTTCTGCCCGATCGCGACGTAGATGCAGCGCACCTGCTTCTTCGGGTCGCCGGAGGCCCAGTTGGCGCGCTGGTTGATGATCGTGTCGATCGCGACCGTGGTCTTGCCGGTCTTGCGGTCGCCGATGATCAGCTCGCGCTGGCCACGCCCGATCGGCGTCATCGCGTCGATCGCCTTGATCCCGGTCTGCAGCGGCTCCTTGACGCCCTGCCGGGCCATCACGTTGGGCGCCTGCAGCTCCAGTTCCCGGAAGCCCTCGTTCTCGATCTCGCCGAGCCCGTCGATCGGGACGCCCAGCGGGTCGACGACGCGCGCGAGGAACCCGTCCCCGACCGGTACCGACAGCACCCGGCCGGTGCGCTTGACGCGCTGGCCCTCCTCGATGCCGGCGTACTCCCCGAGGATCACCACGCCGATCTCGCGCACGTCGAGGTTGAGCGCGACGCCGAGGGTACCGTCGGCGAACTCCAGAAGTTCGTTCGCCATCGTCGAGGGCAGGCCCTCGACGTGGGCGATGCCGTCACCCGCGTCGGCTACCGCACCGACCTCCTCGCGGGAGATTGTCGGCGCGTATGAGGAGACGTAGCGCTCGAGCGCGCCACGGATCTCGTCGGAGGAGATGGTCAACTCGGCCATCCGCTGCTTACCCCTGTATCTCTAGCGTGGAAATCGGTCAGTCGTCACTTGGTGAGGGCGGCGCGGACATCGGTCAGCCGCCGCAGCACGGTTCCGTCGTAAAGATCACTGCCAACCTGGACGCTCAGCCCACCGATGACTCTCGGGTCCACCGTGATCTTGAGGGATATCCCCCGACCGTACATCTCGGACAGACGGGCGCCAAGCCGCTCCTCCTCCTGCTCGGTCATGGGTATCGCCGAGGTCACGTACGCGACCTGGCGCTCCCGGCGCTCCGCCGCGAGCTCCACGAGCCGGCCGAGGGAGGCGCTGAACCCACGCCCGCCGAAGCCGACGAGCGCCAGCCGTACCAGCCGCACCGTCACCGGCTTCGCCTTGTCAGACAGCAGGTCGTCGACGAGGCTGGCCCGCTGGTCGACCGGCGCCACCGGATCGCCCAGGGTCGCCGCGAGCTGTGGTGAGCCGTCCACCACGTGCCCGAAGCGGAACAGCTCGTCCTCGACCTCGGCCAGCTCGTCGGCGCGCTCCGCGGCGGCGAGCAGCGCGTCGACACCCAGCCGCTCCACCGCGTCGAGCAGGTCGCTCGCGTGTGGCCACCGCCCGCCGACCAGCCTCACGGCCAGCTCGAGCACGTCGTCGGCGACTTTCCCGGACAGCACCGCACCCAGCAGTTCGGCCCGCTGCCGCGGCTCGCGGGCCGGATCGGCGAGCGCCCGGCGCAGCCGCGGCTCACGCCCGAGCAGCCGGCCGATCGCGAGCACCTCGTCGGAGATCGAGATCAACTCTTCCGGCGCGGCGCCCTCCGCCAGCGAGCCGAGCTTGTCGGCCGCTGGCTGGTACGACTCGCGGTTGGGCTGCATCAGCGGCCGCCCGTTGTCTCTAGCTCGTTGAGGTAGCGGTCGATGGTGCCGCGCTGGCGGGCCTCGTCGGCGAGCGACTCACCGACGATCCGGCTGGCCAGCTCCACCGCCATCTCGCCGAGCTGTGCGCGCACCTCGCGCAGGATCGTGGCGCGCTGCGCGTCGAGCTGCTCGCGCCCGGCCGCGATGACCCGGTCGCTCTCCTCACGGGCCTGCGTAAGGATCTCCTCGCGGATGCCGTTGGCGTCGGCCCGGGCCTGGTCGCGGATGAGCGCGGCCTCCGTACGGGCCTCCGCGAGCTGGCTCTTGTACTGCTCGAACAGCGCCTGCGCCTCGGCCTGGCGCTCCTCGGCGCGCTTGATGCCGCCCTCGATCGCGTCGACCCGGGCGCGGAACGTCTCCTCCATGCGGGGGAAGACGAACTTCCACAGCACGTACAAGAGCACCCCGAACGCGATCAGACCGACGACCAGCTCCTGCCAGAGCGGGATGACCGGGTTGGGCGTGTCAGCGGCCATTACACGCATGGGAACCTCCTCCCCGGAAAGGCGTCAGCCCGCCCATATGAAGCCGAACGCGATGCCGAACAGCGCCAGCGCCTCAACGAGCACGAAGCCGAGGAACAGGTACGTGCGGGTGAGACCGGCCGACTCGGGCTGGCGTGCGGTCGACTGGATGTACGAGGCGAAGATGAGGCCGATACCGATCGCCGGACCGATGGCGGCCAGGCCGTAGCCGATCGCGGCAACGCTGCCGGTAACTGCGGCGATATCCATTCTGGGATTCCTCCTGGGTTTCGCGCGTGCCATTCACGCGGGAAGCTCGGACAAATATGGAATTGTGTTCAGTGCTCTTCAGCGAGGGATTGCTGGACGTAGAGCGAGGTCAGCATGGCGAACACGTACGCCTGCAGCGCCGCCACCAGCAGTTCGAGGAAGGTGATCGCGATCGCCATCAGCCAGGACACCACGGACAGCGGCTTGATGAACGCCGTGCTGGAGTTCGCGAGCACGAACCCGCCCAGCGTGAAGACCAGCAGGATGAAGTGTCCGGCGAACATGTTGGCGAATAGCCGGATCGACAGCGTGAATGGCCGCAGGAGGAAGTTCTGCAGGAACTCCAGCGGGATCAGCAGCGGCATCAGCCACCACGGGGCCGGCGGCATGACCATGAGCCTGACGTAGCGCCGGAAACCGTGCCGCTTGATGCCGACCCAGTTGTAGACGACCCAGGTGATCAGGGCGAGCGCGGCCGGAAACGCGATGTGCGCGGTCGGCGCGACCTGGAAGAACGGGAGGATGCCCATGATGTTCATCACGAGCACGAACGTGAAGAGCGTGGTGATGTACGGCGCGAACGGCAGGCCCTCGTGCCCGATCATCTCCCCGGCGATTCCGTTGCGACCGAAGCCGTAGACAGACTCAGCCAGCCACTGGCCCTTCGTCGGTACAAGCTTGGGCTTCCGGTAGGAGAGCAGGAAGTACGCGATGATCGCGGCCACCGCGATCCAGACCATGACGGTGAACTTGGTGACCCACGGGTACATCCAGCCGGGCAGATAGAAGTCCCCGACGTTGGGCGGCCACGGCACACCCTTAGCCAGAACGTTCGCCTGTCCCTTCACCTATCCGCCTTCCTGGTCCCTCATGCCCCAAGCCTGCGCATGGCCAGGTAGATCCCGGCCGCGGCGCCGACGATGCAGCCGACACCGATCATTACCCCGTGTGTGTGCAGCCAGTGGTCGGAGAGCCAGCCCATGAACCCCCAGAAGCCGATTCCGGCGATCAGGTAGCTCAGTGCTGTCCAGCCCAGATTGACATCGGACCCGGGGGCACGACGCGGATTCGGGGACTGGTCACCGGCCATGACGCGCGAACCATATCAGCCGGCTGGAGGGAGCTGTGAGTCGACCCCCGCGGCAGCGCGCCTGCGGGGGTGGCCAGGTCTAGGGCCGGGTGTGTCCGGTGCGGGTACACACGTTACTACGGACACACATTTTGACTAGACCACGAGTGGTTAGAAGTCTGTTAACGGACACCGGACCGTTATCAAGACACCTGACGCGCGGCGCGCCGAGTTGGTACGCAGTTTTGCGCACGGATGTGTTCTTCCCCACGAAATCACACGTTTAGCGGCCCGATTAGGGCTCTACGTACATAATCCGGGCGCGCCAGGTCCATACCGACTGGGCAACGATCCAGGCGAGCGCGGTGCCGAGTATCGCCACGCCCATCGGTACCAGCCCGTGCCAGCCGGAGCTGGCGAGCGCCGCCATCAGCACGCCGATCAGGAGGACCTTCAGGAAGTAGGTCGTGAGCCCGGCCGGCAGCACCAGCTTCGGGTCGACGCTGTCCGCCCAGGCGATGACCAGGCTGGAGATCGTGTAGCTCGCCGCTACCAGACCCACGCCGGCGGCGATACCGGCGACACCGGCCGCACCCCAGGCGAGGGCCGCCGGCAGCAGGCCCACCAAAAGCAGGCCGCCCGAGGCGACCAACCCGGAGGGCAGGTGCCGCAACCGCTTACCGAGAGCCACGCCCTGCATTCTAGACGCCGGCCCGGGGCGACTGATAAACCTCTGGCTGGTAGCCGCTTCGCAAGCTGCGCGGCTAGGCATCGAAGAGCAGCGCGGCGAATGGCCGTACCGCCTGGTCGATCTCGTCCGCGATCAGGCGGAAGTAGCCGTCACCCCGGCCCCACGGGTCGTCCAGGTCGTCGTCGGGCTCCGGCGCCGCGCCGCCGCGCAGGGCGGCCACCGCCGCCACGATCGCCACGCCGCGCTCGTACACCGGGGTCGGGGCGGGCGCGTACCGCGGCAGCCCAGCCGGCTCGACGGCGGGCAGCAGCCGGCCGAACTCGCCGAGTACGAACGTCCGGTCCACGGCATCGGCGCGCAGGCCGAGTACGTACTCCTGCTGCTCGGCGGTGGCGGTCAGCACCAGATCGGCGGAGTCGACCAGGTCGCCGCGCAGCTTGCGGGCGGCGAACCGGCCGCTGTCCCCGCCCCGCCGGCGCACCTCGCGTGCGGCGGGCGGGTTCATCTCCTCGCCCTCGTGCCAGCCGCCGGTGCCGGCGCTGTGCGCGAAGAGCAGCTCGTCGGCCTTGTCACCGACACGCTCCCGGGCGGCGAGGACCAGCAGACGCTCGGCCATCGGCGAGCGGCAGATGTTGCCCATGCAGATGTGCAGTACGGAGAAGGGCGGCATCGTCACTCCTCGGGCTCTTCGCGCTCCCCGGGCTCTGCGGACTCCTCGCGCGCCTGCGGATCCTCCACCTCTGCGGACTCCTCGGACTCTGCGGACTCCTCAGGCTCGGTGGGCTCCTCGAGGCCGACGATGTTCGGCGCCACCTCGCGCAGCTTCTCCAGCGACAGCGCGCCCGCCCGGACGATCCGCGGTACGTCGCCGGTCAGGTCCAGCACCGTCGAGGGCGGGGTGTCCGGGCTCGGCCCGGCCTCCAGGTACACGGCGACCGAGTACCCGAACTGGTCGCGCGCCTCCTCGGCGGTCGACGCCGGCGGCTGCCCGGTCTTGTTGGCTCCGGTCAGCGCCACCGGCCCGGTCTGCCGCAGCACCTCCAGCGCCACCGGATGCAGCGGCATGCGTACCGCCACTATGCCGCCCATGTCATCGCCCAGGTCCCACTGCAGGCTCGGCGCGTGCTCCACGATGACCGTCAGCGGGCCGGGCCAGAACGCCTCGACGAGGTCGCGGGCGACCTGCGACAGCCCGAACACCAACCCGTCCAGGGTGTTGCGGGTACCCACGAGCACCGGCGGGGGTATCCGGTTGCCCTTCGCGCTGAGCAGGGCGTTGACCGCCCAGGTCTTGAAGGCGTCGGCGGCCACCCCGTACCGCGTGTCGGTGGGCAGCACCACCAGGTCGCCGCGCTGCACGGCCGAGACCGCCGCCTCGATCCCCTGATCGCGGGTGGCCGTGCTGCGGCAGTCGTAGAGCATCACGTCGTGAAAGTCTGCCAAACGCGTCGAGCCGTAGCGAACCTGGGACACCCTGCCATGTCCCGGTGGTCGGCCACCGCGTCGAAGGCGCCGGATCCGCGCAGCAGATCGGGTACCGCCCGCTCGTGCGTGTCGTCGTGTTCGATGGCGAGTACCCCGCCGGGGCGCAGCAGCGCGACGGCGCGGGCCACGACCGGACGGATCACGGCCAGGCCGTCCGGGCCGGCGAAG
The DNA here is from genome assembly GCA_051986465.1 of Rugosimonospora sp. GTDB lineage: Bacteria > Actinomycetota > Actinomycetes > Mycobacteriales > Micromonosporaceae > DATEJJ01. The sequence continues at coordinate 11,354 of JBPYFB010000369.1, read as the reverse complement.
ACGGCGACGCCCGGGTCGTGGTCGGAAACCTCCGGGGGTACGGGCGTGCCTTCGGGTACGTATGGCGGGTTGCACAGCAGCACGTCCACCCGACCGTCCAGTGTGGACGTCGTCGCCGGGTCGGTCACGTCCCCGGCTACCACCGTGATCGGCGGGTCACCCGCGGCGGTACGGGCGGCCGCGTTGCGGTGCAGCCACGCCAACGCTTCCGGGTCGCGCTCCACCGCGTACACGTGCGCGCCCGGCAGTTCGTGGGCGACGGAGAGCGCGATGGCGCCGGTACCGGCGCAGAAGTCCACGACGACCGGCGCGGACGGCAACTCTGGCGCGCTCAGCGCCCACGAGACCAGCTCCTCGGTCTCCGGTCTTGGTATGAACACGCCCGGGCCCACCGCGAGCTCCAGATGGCGGAAGGGTGCCGTGCCGACGAGGTGTTGCAGCGGCTCCCGCCGGGCACGGCGCGCGACCAGCTCCCGGTACCGGCGCAGCTCTGCGCCGTCGAAACCGCCCGCGGTCGCCAGCCGGCCGCGCGGTACGGCCAGCACGTGCGCGGCGAGCCACTCGGCATCGACGCGCGGCGAAGCGACGCCGGCCTCGGCGAGCACCCGCGCCGCGTCGGCAACCGCCTCGCGAACGGTTTTCAGGTGGGAGTGGGACATACCATAATGATGGAACCGTCCGATTTTGCCTGGCGCGTCGAGGGGGGAGATCATTGAATCGCCCGCCTGACCTGCGCGCCTTGTTGACAGCTGGGCGCTCGAGTGAGGCGCTGGCCCTGATGGACGGGGTGGCCCAAGGCGCGTTGAGTCCCGAAGCGCGGGCCGACACCCTCCTATTGCGCCTGGCCGCCCTGATCAACATGGGGCGCCGCGGCGAGTACCCCACCACGCTGGACGAGGCGACCGAGGCGGTACGGGCCTGCCCGGCCCCCGAGCGGTACGGGCAGCTGTACACGCTCGCCGCGCTCATCGCCAACCTCGACGGCTCGCTCGACCGGTCGGTCACCTACCTCGTGATGAGCTCCCGGGCCCTGGCCGCCGCGACCCGGATCGACCGCGTCGTGGCGTGCGCCTGGCACGATCTCGCGATGGCGTACTCGTACGCGGGGCTGCACGGGTACGCGCTGTCCGCTGTCGAGCGCGCCCGGGACGTCGCGATCAGCATCGGGCTGCCCGAGGCCGACTACGTGGTGCCGGCGATCCGGGTACGCCTCGCGATCTGGCACGACCACCACGGCGACACCGACGCGTGCGTACGGGTCCTGCGCGACGTCGCAAGCGACCTGGCCTGGCACGAGCGGGCGTACCCGGACGGCGTCGCCGGGATCCGCCCCGCCAGCGTCGGCGCGTACGGATACGCGATGGCCCGGCTCGCCGCGCTCGGCGAGACGCCCGGGCGCACCACGGGTGCCGTGCGCGGGCTGCTGGCGCACGGCGGCAACGGGCAGCGCGCCCGCGACCTCCAGGCGCTCGGCGAGGTGTGTCTCGCGATCGCCACCGGTGCCCCGGCGGAGGCGCTCGCACTGCTGGACGAGGCGCAGTTCGTGCCGATGACGCTGGGCGGCGCGGAGCCGCAGCGGCTACGGGCGCTGGCATACCTCGCGGCCGGCGCGACCGGCGCGGCACACACCGCGGACCGGCGCGCGTTCCGGATCGCGAGCGCGCACGTCGAACGCCTGCGCGAGCTGTACGTCGAGGCGGGCGCCGCGCGCGTCGACCAGCAGGACGCGGGGCCTGCCCCGGACGGCCCCGAACCGCTCACCGACCCGCTGACCGGCCTGTTCACCCGCCGCTACCTGGATCAGCGGCTCGCCGCGCTGCGCGCCGGGGGCGGGCCGGCGGTCCTCGCCACCTGCGACCTCGACGGGGCCTGCGGCGAGTCGGAGCTGGTGGTGCAGCGGGTGGCAACGATCCTCAGCCGGGTGGTACGCCGCGGCGACCTGGTGGTCCGGTACGCCGCCGGCCGGTTCGCTGTACTGCTGCCCGGTGCCGGGCCGGACGAGGCGGGCGAGGTATCCGCGCGGGTACGCAGCGCCGTATCCGCGCAGGACTGGGCGGCGCTGGCACCCGGCGTCCCGGTCTCGGTATCCATGGAGTGGTCCGAGGTCAATGCCGGGACTCTGCCGTCCCCCGCATGATCTCGCGGATCGCGTCCTCGCTGACCGGTCCCGGGCGGAGGATCTCGGGTTCCGGTCCGGTGACGCGGACCAGCGTCGAGGGCTGCTCGTACCCGATCGCCGTGTCGTCGCGTACGACGTAGACCGGGCCGGGCTCGGGCCAGTACAGCCCGGCGAGGGTCTCCCGATCGACCGGCAGCGGCGGCTCGCCGGCGAGGTTGAGGCTGGACGCGGTCAACGGCGCGCCGACCGCGGCGATGACCTGGAGCGTCGCCGGGTGGTCCGGGACCCGGATGCCGACCGTCCCGTCGCGGGTGACCAGCCGGTCCGGCAGCCGTCCCGCCTGGTTGGCGACGACCGTGACCGGGCCGGGCGTGAACTCGCCCAGGATCCGTGCGGCGGCCGGTGCCAGCAGCGCGTACTCCGTCGCCATGGTGAGCGAGGCGCAGGCGATGTGCATGGTGTTGGCGAGGTCGCGCCGCTTGACCGCGAACGCGTCCAGCACGGCCCGCTCCGACGTGGCCAGCGCGGCGAGCAGGTAGCCGGTCTCGGTGGGCAGGACGGCGAGGCCACCGGCGCGCAGGATGTCGGCGAGGCGCGCCGCGTCGGCGAGGCCGAGCAGGCGCGAGCGCGGCCGCAGCGACGGGTACTCGAACTCTGGCACGGTGCCCTAGAGTAGCCGCTCACTCATACCGCAGTGCCTCGACCGGGTCCAGGCGCGCGGCCTGCCTGGCCGGCCAGTACCCGGCGATCGCACCGACGAGCAGCGCGGCGCCGCAGCCGACCACGATGCCCAGCAGGGACGGGCGGGCCGAGACGTTGACCGCGCGCCCCACGAAGGCGGCCGCGGCCGAACCCACCCCGGCGCCGATCAGGCCACCGACGAGCGTCACGAGGATCGCCTCTACGAGGAACTGGCGGCCGATGTCCCGGCGGCGGGCGCCGATGGCCTTTCGGGTACCGATCTCCTTCGTCCGTTCCCGTACCGTCACCATCATCGTGTTCGCCACTCCGATGCCGCCCACGACGAGCGCGATCGCGGCGATCCCGATGAGGAAGTTGCGCAGTGTCGCGGCCTGGTCGCTGGCCACCTGGAGCAGCTGGTTCTGGCTGGCCAGCCGGAAGTCGTCGGTGGTGGCCAGGCTGAGGTGGTGGCGCTCGCGCAGCAGCCGCTCGATGTCGTTCATAACGGCCGTGACCTGGTTCGGGTCCTTCACCGATACGCCGATCGAGCGCAGTGAACCGTCGGGCGAGATCGGCGACAACCGGCCGGCCGCGGCGCTCACCGGTACGAAGATCACGTCGTCGGGGTCCCCGACGCCCGCCGCGCCCTTCGGCTGGCAGATGCCGATCACCGTGAAGCCGAGCCCGTTGAGCAGGATCTGGCTGCCGATCGCGTTGACGCCGGAGAGGCCGAGGTCGCTCGCGGTCGTCGCGCCGAGCACGGCCACCCGCAGGCCACTGTCCACGTCGTACTGGCTGAGGAAGGAGCCGTACCCGATCGAGTAGGCCCGTACCTGCGCCTCGTCGCCGTTGGTACCCGTGACGCTCGTCGTGGTGTTCAACCGGCCGGCGACCACGACCGTGTTGTTCACGGTCAACTCGGGCGCCACCGCGAGGACGCCCGGTTCGCCGGCGATCGCGGTCGCGTCATCGTTGGTCAGCGTGCTCGCGGTACCGGCGCCGCCGCGCAGCCCGTTGGTCACGGTCGCGCCGGCCTGTACCGAGATCAGGTTGGTGCCCAGGCTCGCGATCCGCGAGGTGAGCCGGGCCTGCGCGCCCTCGCCGACGGCGAGCAGCGAGACCACGGCCGCCACGCCGATCACCACGCCCAGGGTGGTCAGCAGCGTGCGTACCTGGTTGGTACGCAGCCGCCGTACCGCGATCCGTACCGCTTCCCACGGGCTCATGCCGGATCCTCGCTCCGCTGCGGTCCGGCATGAGGCACGAAGGCGCTGTGCTCATGGTTCGCTCGCTGACGCTCGCTCACGTCACGTCACCTCCCCCGACTGGTCGTCCAGCGTGACGATCTCGCCGTCCACGACGTGGACCACCCGCTGCGCGTGCTCGGCGACCCGCCGCTCGTGGGTGACGATCACCAGGGTCAGCCCCTCCTCGTGCAACTCGTCGAGCAGGGCGAGCACGTCCGTACCCGAGTGGCTGTCCAGGTTTCCGGTGGGCTCGTCGGCGAGGAGCAGGGCCGGGTCCGTCACCAGCGCCCGCGCGATCGCGACCCGCTGGCGCTGCCCGCCGGACAGTTGTGTCGGCAGGTGCCGGTGCCGGTGGCCCAGCCCGACCCGTTCCAGCGCGGCGGCGGCCCGTTCCAGCCGGTCGGCCCGCTTGACCCCCGCGTACGTCAGGGGTGCCGCCACGTTCTCCAGCGCGCTCTCCCCCGGGATCAGGTTGAAGCTCTGGAAGACGAAGCCGATCGAGCGGTTGCGCAGCCGGGCCCGCTCGTCGTCGGAGAGGGTACCGGTCTCCACCCCGTCGAGCCGGTACACGCCGCTGGTCTGGCGCTCCAGCAGGCCGAGTACGTGCAGGAGGGTGGACTTTCCGGAGCCGGACGGGCCGGTGATCGCCACCGACTCGCCCCGCTGCACGACGAGGTCGATGCCGCGCAGGGCGTGCACCGTCTCGGTACCCATCGCGTATTCGCGGGTCAGGCCGGCAATGTCGATTACCGGTCCGGACTCGCCGTCCTCCACCGGTACGAGCAGGACGGTGTCGTCCGGGTCTGGCAGGTACGGCACGCTGCGCGGGTCGGCCCAGAGCTGGTCAGCCACCGGCACCGCCACCGCCGTTACCGGCACCGCCATTGCCGCCGCCACCGGCACCACCGCCGCCGTTGCCGCCACCGCCACCGCGGTTGCCACCGCCGCCGCCGAAGCCGCCACCGCCAAAGCCACCGCCGCCGAAGCCGCCGCCGAACCCACCGCCGCCGGGACGGGCGCTCGGGCTCGACTGCGCGCCGCCACTGACGATCGTGCCGACCACCACCTCGTCACCCTCGTTGAGGCCGCTGGTGATTTCGGTGAACGTCGACGTGGACAGCCCGACCTCTACGGCCTTGCTGACCGGCTTGCCGTTCTGGATGACCTGGACCGTGTACTGCCCGCGCCGGCCCTGGATCGCGGTCGAGCGCACGGCGAGCACGTTGTCCTTGGACTGCACGGTGATCACGATCTGCGCGGACATGCCGGGCAGCAGCCCGTTGACCGCGTTGTCGAGGGTCAGCGACACCGGGAAGGTGACCACGCTGTTGCTGCCGCTACTCGTGTTCGCCGACGTGGGCGGGGAGGCGACCTTCGCGGTGGTGGTCGCGGCGAGCGCGGTGAAGACGACGCGCGCGCTCTGCCCCGCCTGTACGTGGATCACGTCCGCCTCGGTGATCGAGGCGGTGATCACCATCGCGCCGGACCGCATCGAGATGGCGGCGCCGGACGGAGCGGGCAGCCCCGCCGTCACATTCACCGCGGTGATCACCCCGTCCACCGGCGCGGTGAGCGTGGTCGCCGCGACGTTCGCCTTCGCGGTGACGACCGCCTGCTCGGCGTCTTGTACGGCGGCGAGGTCGGACTGGTGCTGCGCGGACTGCGCGAGCGTGCTCACCGGGCTGGGCGCGGGCTGGCCCGAGCGCGCCGGCGACGGGCTGGCGGGCACGGTCGGTACCGACGCCTCCGCCTTCTGCTGTGCCGCGGTCAGCCGCTGGTACGCCGAGGAGAGCGCGGCGCGCTGGGAGCTGTCGTCTATCTTCGCCAGCGACTGGCCGGCCTTCACCGAATCGCCCACGTGCGCGGAGACCGACTTCACGACCGTGGCACCAGCGGTGACCGTCGTACTCGACGAGGTGCTCGACGAGTTGCCGGACCCGTTGCCACTGCCGGACGAGCCCGACGATCCGGAGGACGTGCCGGCGAAGGTCAGGTCGAGGGTCTTCTGCGGGGCGACCGTACCGGTGGCGCTGATCGTGTCAGCAACCGTCCGCCGGGTCACCTTCTGGGTGATGTAGGTGGTGGTCGCGGCGTTGCCATTGCTTCGCACCGCGAACACCGTGGCGGCCGCCGCCACGACCACCAGGGCACCGCCGCCCACGAACCACATTCGACGTCTCACGGGACGCGTTTGTAGACCTGGCAAATGAAGAGAACCTGAAGCAACTAAGTCGAACGGGGCGCTGCGGGCAACCAGAGCAGGGCTCGCGTACCGTCCGGCTCGCCCGGCTCCAGCTTGGCCCAGCCGCCGTGGCTGCGCGCCACCTGGCCGACGATCGCGAGGCCCAGCCCCGCACCGGGTACCCGGCGGGCGTCCGGGGCGCGGTAGAAGCGGTCGAAGACGCGCTGCAGGTCGGCGCCGTCCACGCCCGGACCGTGATCGCGTACGGTGAGCAGCGCCCCGTCACCGGTACCCCGTAGGGATACGTCGATCGTGCCGTCCGCCGGCGAGAACTTCGCCGCGTTGTCCAGCAGGTTGGCCACCGCGCGGGCGACCCGGTCGGCGACGCCGCGGATGAGCACCGGGTCCAGGCCGGCGCGGAACGAGACACCCGGCCAGTGCTCGGCGGCGCGGGCCACCGCGTCGCGGACGAGCGCGTCGAGGTTCAGGTACGCCACCAGATCCGCGGCCTCCTCGCCGCGCGCCAGGTCGACGATGTCGTTCACGAGGCCACCCAGCTCCGCCAGCCCGGCGTCGATACGCCCCACCAGGCGGGTACGGTCGGCGGCCGGCATCGCGTCCGCGCGCGCGAGCAACTCGACGTTGGTACGCAAGGAGGTCAGCGGGGTACGCAGTTCGTGCGAGGCGTCGGCGACGAGTTGCCGCTGCGCGTCCACCGCCTCGCCGACAGCGTCGAGCATCGCATTGAAGCTGTGCGCGAGCCGGCGCAACTCGTCCGGCCCCGCCGCGTCCATCCGCTGGCTCAGGTCCATTGTGGACGATACTCGCTCGGACACGGTCGTGAGCCGGCTGACCGGACCCAGTACGGTGCGCCCCACGAGCCAGTTGAGCGCCGCCGCCGCGAGGAGCCCGGCCAGCCCGACCCATACCAGCATCGTCGCCAGGCGGTCCAGCTCGTTGTCGACCGCGGTCATCGGAAGGGCCAGCTGGATCGCCCCTCCCGTGGAGGCTGGCGCGGTGAGCACCCGCAGGTGTATCCCACTAGTGTCTACATCGGACAGATACAGCGAACCCGTACCGGCCGCCACGGCACGGGTACGGGCGTCGACCGGAAGCGCCGCGTTATCGGCGCTCGAGTCGATGATGCTGCCGTCCGCGGCAACCCATTGCACCATCACTCCGGCGCGATTGAGCCCAGCGCCGCCACCCGGTGGCGCGTTGCGCCGGTACGCGAAGCGCTGGCTCGCCCCGTACCCGGCGCGCAGCTGTCTGTCCACATCGGACACGAGATCGCGGCGCACCGCCACGTACCCGAGCATCGCGACGAGCGCCATCACGACCGATACCGCGGCGGTACCGGCGAGGCCCAGTCGCCACCGCAGGCCCAGCCGACCCAACCGGCTCACGGTTCGACCCGCAGCGCGTACCCGAAGCCGCGTACGGTCTGCAGCAGCCGCTGCTCCCCGCCCGCCTCCGTCTTGCGCCGCAACACCTTGATGAACACTTCGAGCGAATTCGAGGCGGGGCTCAGTTCGTACCCCCAGATGCGATCCGAGATCACCTCGCGGGAGAGCACCTGGCCGGCGTTGCGCAGGAACAGTTCCAGCAGAGCGAACTCGGTGCGGGTCAGGTCGATCGAGCGGCCGCCCCGGTACGCGCGCCGGGCATCCTGCTGCAGCCGCAGGTCCGCATAGGACAGTTCGTCCCCGGCCGCATCGGGCCGGGCCCGGCGCAGCAGGGCGCGCAGCCGGGCCAGCAACTCGTCGAGGGCGAACGGCTTGACGAGGTAGTCGTCGGCCCCGGCATCCAGCCCGGCGACCCGGTCGGCGACCGCGTCCCGGGCGGTCAACACGAGGATCGGCACCCGGTCGCCATCGGCGCGCAGCCGCTGGCACACCTGCAGCCCGCCGATGCGGGGCATCACCAGATCCAGGATGAGCGCGTCGACCGGCGCGGCGCGCAGGGCCGCGATCGCCGCGACACCGTCGTTCGCGAGCACCACGTCGTACCCGGAGAAGCGCAGCGCCTCGCCGAGCGCCTGGCGCACCGACGGCTCGTCGTCAACGACGAGTACCCGCTCACTCATGCACCGAGGGTAGCCCGGGTGCCGAGATCAGCGACGGGACAACTCCGCCTCACCGGCCAGCCGGGAGCGCCGGTCCGCCTCGGTGAGCGCGTCCAGCACCCCGTCGAGATCCCCGGCGAGTGCCAGGTCGAGGTTGTACGCGGTGTAGCCGATACGGTGATCGCTGATCCGGTTCTGCGGAAAGTTGTACGTGCGGATGCGCTCGGAGCGGTCCACCGTGCGTACCTGTGCCCGCCGGGCGTCCGACGCGGCGGCGGCGGCCTGCTCCTCGGCGAGCTGCGCCAGCTTCGCCCGCAGCATCCGCATCGCCCGGTCCTTGTTCTGCAGCTGGGAACGCTCGTTCTGGCACGAGACCACGATCCCGGTGGGCAGGTGCGTGATGCGTACCGCCGAGTCGGTGGTGTTCACGCTCTGCCCGCCCGGGCCGCTGGAGCGGAAGACGTCGACACGCAGGTCCTTCTCCTCGACGCTGACCTCCGCCTCCTCCGCCTCCGCAGTCACCAGTACGCCGGCCGCGCTCGAGTGGATGCGCCCCTGCGACTCGGTCGTGGGTACCCGCTGCACGCGGTGCACGCCACCCTCCCACTTCAGGCGCGGCCAGACGCCGTACCCGCCCTCCGGTACTCCCCGGGTCTTCACCGCGACCGCGACGTCCTTGAAGCCGCCCAGGTCCGACTCCTGCGAGTCGAGCACCTCGGTGACCCAGCCGTGCCGCTCCGCGTACCTCAGGTACATGCGCAGCAGGTCGCCGGCGAACAGCGCCGATTCCTCGCCGCCCTCGCCCGCCTTGATCTCCAGGATCACGTCCTTGGCGTCGTTGGGGTCGCGCGGGATCAGCAGCTCCGCCAGGCGCTCCTCCAGCGCGGGCAGGCTCGCCTCCAGCGCGGATACCTCACCGGCGAAGTCCGGGTCCTCGGCGGCCAGCTCCCGCGCGGCGGTGATGTCCGCGCGCATCTGGTCCAGCTCGGCCGCGGCCTTGTGGATCGGGGTCAGCTCGGCGAAGCGGCGCCCCACCCGGCGCGCCGCGTTCTGGTCAGCGTGGATCGCCGGGTCGGCCAAGCGCCGCTCCAGCTCGGCGTACTCGTCGAGCAGGGCGGTCAAGCGATCCGTCGTCGTCATAACCCATCCCCACATGCCAACGGCGCCCGTTCCCCGCACACGCGGGAACGGGCGCCGTAACCGTGCTTAAGCCTTCTTGGTGGCCTTCTTCGCGGCGGCCGCCTTGGCGTACTTCTGCTGGAACTTCGCCACCCGGCCGGCGGTGTCGAGCACGCGCTGCTTACCTGTGTAGAACGGGTGGCAGGCGCTGCAGGTTTCGACGTGGATCTGGCCGTTCTTCGCGGTGCTACGGGTGGTGAACGTGTGGCCGCAGGCGCAGGTCACTTCGGTCTGCACGTACTGCGGGTGAATGTCGGGCTTCATGCCTTTGGGATTCCTCTCTTCTGCGGTCGCCGGGTCGCCTTCGTGCCGTTGGCGTGAACCGGAACCAGAGCTGCCTAGCTAGTGTGCCATGCGTGGAACGATCGCATAACGCGAGCCCCCGACCGGCTATTCCCCGGTCGGCCAAGTACCGCCTCGTCACCCGCCTGGAGTGGATCAACAATCGGTTGACCCGGCTCCTGCTCGAACGGGGCCGCGCACACCGCGCGTTCGCGCTGCTGGAGACGACCGGGCGCCACACCGGCCTGCCTCGGCACACACCGGTCGGTTACGGCCTGTCCGGGAACACCTTCTGGCTCATCGCCGTGCACGGAGACCAGGCGGACTACGTCCGCAACATCAAAAAGCATCCGAGGGTACGGGTAAAGGTCGCGAACGTCTGGCGCAGCGGTACGGCGGTGCCGCTGCCGGATGACGATACGGTCGCCCGGTCCCGGACATTGCCGTACAAGTGGGATGCGGCGATCGGCCGGCTCATGGGGTCGCGCCCGCTCACGATCAGGATCGACCTGGACGAAACGTGACGACCTCCCCCGCCAACGCGCTCCTCCGATAGGCTTGAACGGCACGCCAAGGAGGTATGCCAATGACCGCGACTTTAGAAGGCCGATCCGACCTTGCGCTGCCGGAACCGGTGACGGTAACCGCTGAACAGTACGAATCCCTGCCCCCAAATCCCCGCGTTGAGCTTGTGGACGGAGTGGTCCAAGTTATGACGCCGGCAACACGATTGCACCAGATCGTGGTACAGAAAATCCGCCTCGCCCTCGAGGCCGTCTGTCCCGACGAGTGGTGCGTCGTCTGGGAACAAGAGATCAAGTTTGGCCCCCTGCACCGCCGCAACCCCGACGTGATGGTGATCAGGGCCGAGGCCGACGACCTCAACCGATACGGTTTCCGCCCCGAAGACGTGCTGCTCGCGATCGAGGTGGTCAGCCCCGGCACGCGGACCACCGACCGGATGCACAAGCCCACCGAGTACGCGGCCGCCGGCATCGCTCACTACTGGTGGGTCGATACCGGGCCGCGCATCGCGGTGCACACCTACCGGCTCGGTGAGACCGGCCGCTACCTGGAGACGGGACTCTTCGAGCCTGGCGACAAGGTGAGCGCCCCCGGCCTACCGTGGGCCGACGTCGAGGTCGACGCGCTGGCTCCCTGACGCGCTTCGCATGACGAAGAAGGCCCCGGCGGGATGCCGGGGCCTTCGTCGTTACTCGCCAGGTGTGGTCTGTGCGATCTGCATCAGGAACTCGACGTTGGTGCGCGTCTTCTTCAGCCGGTCCAGCAGCAGGTTCAGCGCCTCCTGCGAGTCCAGCGCGTGCAGCACCTTGCGGAGCTTGATGACGATCGCCAGCTCGTCCGGCGCGAGCAGGATCTCCTCCTTGCGCGTACCCGACGGGTCGATGTCGATCGCGGGGAACACCCGCCGGTCGGCGATCTTCCGGTCGAGCTTGAGCTCGGCGTTACCCGTGCCCTTGAACTCCTCGAAGATGACCGTGTCACCGGTCGAGCCCGTCTCCACGAGCGCGGTGGCGATGATGGTCAGCGAGCCGCCGTTTTCGATGTTGCGGGCGGCGCCGAGGAAACGCTTGGGCG
>JBPYFB010000368.1:0-19109 GCA_051986465.1 Rugosimonospora sp. | reverse complement strand
GGCCACGCGCAAGGCCGGCAGCGACGTCGTGGTGATCGTTTCGGCGATGGGGGACACCACGGACGAACTGCTCGATCTCGCCCATCAGGTCAGTCCGCTCCCACCGGGTCGCGAGCTGGACATGCTGCTCACGGCCGGCGAGCGCATCTCCATGGCGCTGGTGGCCATGGCGATCCACAACCTCGGGTACGAGGCCCGCTCGTACACGGGTTCGCAGGCCGGCGTGATCACGACCTCCTCGCACGGCAAGGCGCGCATCATCGACGTCACGCCGGGCCGGTTGCGGATCGCGCTGGACGAGGGCGCGATCGCGATCGTCGCCGGCTTCCAGGGTGTGGCGCAGGACACGAAGGACATCACGACGCTGGGCCGGGGTGGCTCCGACACCACGGCGGTGGCGGTCGCCGCCGCGTTGCACGCCGACGTCTGCGAGATCTACACCGACGTCGACGGGGTGTTCACGGCCGATCCGCGGATCGTGCCCAACGCCCGCCGGATCGAAAAGATCACGTACGAGGAGATGCTCGAGCTCGCCGCGTGCGGGGCGAAGGTCCTGATGTTGCGCTGCGTGGAGTACGCGCGCCGGTACTCGATGCCGATACACGTCCGCTCGTCATACTCGAACAAGCCCGGAACGATCGTCTCCGGCTCGATGGAGGAACTACCCGTGGAGCAAGTACTGATCACCGGGGTCGCGCACGACCGCAGCGAAGCCAAGATCACGATTGTCGGGGTACCGGACGAGCCCGGCGAGGCCGCCCGGATCTTCGAGACCGTGGCGCTGGCCGAGACGAACATAGACATGATCGTGCAAAACGTCTCGACCGAAGGTACTGGCCGTACGGACATCTCCTTCACGCTGCCCAAGAGCGATGGACCGACCGCGATGGCGGCGCTGCAGAAAGTGCGCGAGAAGGTTGGCTTCAAGGGCTTGCTCTTCGACGACCATGTGGGCAAGGTGTCCCTCATCGGCGCCGGGATGCGCTCGCACCCGGGCGTCGCGGCACGGTTCTTCGCCGCCCTGGCCGACGCGGGGGTGAACATCGAGATGATCTCCACATCCGAGATCCGGGTCTCGGTCGTCTGCCGGGATACCGACCTGGACTCCGCCGTGCGCGCGGTGCACGACGCCTTCGAACTCGGTAGCGACGAGCAAGCCGTGGTCTACGCCGGGACCGGGAGGTAGCCATGCCGGAACTGCCCACCCTCGCCGTCGTCGGCGCGACGGGCGCCGTCGGTGGCGTGATGTGCGAGCTGCTGTCGGCGCGCAAGAACGTGTGGGGCGAGATCCGCCTGGTCGCTTCGGCCCGCTCGGCGGGTAAGACCATCGTCGTACGCGGTGAGGAGCTGGCCGTACAGGAGCTGACGCCCGAGGTCTTCGACGGGGTGGACGTCGCGATGTTCGACGTACCGGACGAGATCTCGGCGCAGTGGGCGCCGACGGCCGCCGGCCGGGGCGCGATCGCGGTGGACAACTCGGGCGCGTTCCGGATGGATCCCGACGTACCCCTGGTGGTACCGGAGATCAACCCGGAGCAGGTGCGCAACCGTCCCAAGGGGATCATCGCCAACGCCAACTGCACCACGCTCGCGATGATCGTCGCGGTCGCCCCGCTGCACCGCGAGTACGGCCTGCGCGAGCTGGTACTCGCCTCGTACCAGGCGGTCTCCGGGGCGGGCAAGATCGGTATCGATACACTGCTGGGCCAGATCGACAAGGTTGCCGGCGACCGGGTACTCGGCTCCCGCTCCGGCAACGTACGCCAAGCGGTCGGCGACGATCTCGGCCCGTTCCCGGCTCCGCTCGCGCTCAACGTCGTACCATGGGCCGGCTCGCTCAAGGGCGGCGGCTGGTCGTCCGAGGAGCTCAAGATGCGCAACGAGTCGCGCAAGATCCTCGGGCTGCCCGACCTGAAGGTATCGGCGACCTGCGTACGGGTACCGGTCGTGACCGGCCACTCCGTCGCGATCCACGCGGTCTTCGGTACCGAGGTCGACGCGGACGGCGCCCGCGAGGCGCTGCGCCACGCGCCCGGCGTGATCCTCGTCGACGACCCGGCGGCCGGCGAGTTCCCGATGCCGATCGACGCGGTCGGTACCGACCCGTCCTGGGTCGGCCGGATTCGCCGGTCGCTGGATGATCCGCGCGCGCTCGACCTCTTCGTCACCGGCGACAACCTGCGTAAGGGTGCCGCGCTGAACACCGCCCAGATCGCCGAGCTGCTCGCCGCGGAGCTGACGAGGTAGCCACACTTACTTGACAGCCACCACCTTCTGAGAGCTACTCTCACTTCAGAGAGACTCTCAGAAGGTGGTGACTGCCATGCGACGCTGGTGGGCGCTTGCGGCGATCATGCTCGCCGTCCTCGCCATCGGGTTCGACGCGACGATCCTCAACGTGGCCCTGCCGACGCTCGCCGCCGACACGCACGCCACCAACAGCCAGCTCCAGTGGATGGTCGACGCATACGTGCTGGTCTTCGCGGGACTGCTGCTGCCCGCCGGGGCGCTGGCCGACCGGTACGGGCGCAAGCGCCTGCTGCTGATCGGGCTCGTGCTCTTCGGCCTGTCCTCCGCGGCGGCCGCGCTGACGAGCAGCCCGGGACAGCTGATCGCGATCCGCGCGGTGATGGGTGTGGGTGCTGCCGTCCTCACTCCGGTCACGCTCGCGGTGCTCCCGGTGATCTTCAAGCCGGAGGAGCGGGCGAAGGCGATCGCGTTCGCGATGATGGGCATGGGGGTGGGGGTACCGCTCGGGCCGCTTGTGGGTGGGTACCTGTTGCGGCACTTCTGGTGGGGCTCGATCTTCCTGGTCAACGTACCGGTGGTCGTCGTGGCGCTGGTCGCGATCGCGGCGCTGGTACCCGAGTCCCGCGATCCGGCGGCGCGCCCCGTCGACCTGCTCGGCGGGCTGCTCTCCACCGCCGGCCTGGTGCTCCTCGTGTACGGGATCATCGAGGCCCCGGACCGCGGCTGGACCGACCGTGCCGTGCTGGCCGCGCTCGGCGCCGGCGCGGTGCTCCTGGTGGCGTTCGTCGCGTGGCAGCGGCGCACCCCGTACCCGATGATTGATCTTGGCTTGTTCCGCGGCGCCCGCTTCGTCGTCGGCTCGGCCACCGCGACGCTGGCCAGCTTCGCCCTCTTCGGCCTGCTCTTCGTGCTCCCGCAGTACCTGCAGGTGGTCCGCGGCAACGACGCGTTCGGCACCGGCCTGCGCCTGATCCCGATGATGGCCGGCCTGATCGTCGCCGCGCGCCTCGCCGAGGTGCTCGTCACGGCCGTCGGCAACAAGGTGCCGGTCGCCCTCGGCATGACCGTGATCGCCGCCGGCCTGGCCTGGGGCGCGACCACCGGGATGGGCACCGGGTACGGCGTAGTGGCCGGCTGGCTGGTGACGATCGGGGTGGGCGTCGGGCTCGCGATGACCCCGGCGATGGACGCGGTGCTCAGCTCGTTGCCGGAGAGCCAGGCCGGCTCGGGTACCGGCGTGACCATGACGATGCGCCAGGTGGGCGGCGCCCTCGGGGTGGCCGTGCTGGGCAGCGTGCTCGCCAACGCGTACGTCGACCGGCTGCCCGCCGCGGCGCCGCCCGCCGCCCGCGACTCCGTCGCGGCCGCGGCGGCCACCGCGGTCCGGCTGCGCGACCCCGTACTGCTGCTCGCGGCCCAGCGCGCCTACCTGCACGCCATGGACATGGTGCTGGTGGCCTGTGCGGCGGTGGCGCTCGCCGGTGCGCTGCTGGGTGCGCTGCTGCTGCCGGCACGAGCGCCGGACCGGCCGGTGGGGGAAGAATCGGAGCATGAGCTCTCCCGGACTGCGTGAACGCAAGAAGCAGAAGACCCGGTGGCTGATCCAGGAGCACGCGTTGCGGTTGTTTCGGGAGCAGGGGTACGAGCAGACCACGGTCGACCAGATCGCGGCCGCGGCGGAGATCTCACCGAGCACGTTTTTCCGGTACTTCAAGACCAAGGAAGACGTGGTGCTGGCGGACGACTACGACCCGCTCCTGGTGCACGCGCTGGCCGCCGCCCCGAAGGAGCTGGGGCCGGTACCGGCGCTGCGGCACGCCATGCGGGAGGCGTTCGTCGCCGTCGACGACGCGGAGCGGGCCAGGCTGCTGGAGCGCATGAAGCTCACGCTGTCGGTACCGGCGCTGCGGATGCGTACCCTCGACGGCTTCACCAACCAGTACGAGCTGCTCGGCGCCCCGCTGGCGGCCCGGTACGGCCTGAGCCTCACCGACATGCGGCTGCGCGTGTTCGTCGGCGCCCTGTACGGCGCGATCCTGACCGCGGTCCTGGCCTGGGTGGAGGGCGACGGAAAGTACGATCTCGCCGAGCTCCTCGACGGCGCGCTGGCGCAGATCGAGGGGGTCACGCTCTGACCGGCCGCGGCGTCCACTGACGGAAGCAGCCCCGCCGCACCGGAGTGCGGCGGGGCTGCCACAAGTACGCTGATGTGCAGGTCGCCTCGCGGCGATAGGCGCGACACGGCTCCGGCCCGACCCTTGTGGGGTCTGCGGTATTCCGCGAAGGCAGTTGTAGGTGAGGCCCGGGGACACAAAGCACACCAGCGACCATCACAACATCGCTCGCGCGCTGGCGATTCCCAAGCCTTTGTGCATTAAGCCACATCAGCGGCGGGCCGGGCGGAGGCCACCCGTACCCCGTCGCGGCCGGTCTGCTTCACCTCGTACAGCGCGGCGTCCGCCCGGCGGAGGGTCTGCTTGGGCGTCTCGCCCTGCCGCTGGAGCGCCACTCCGACGCTGATCGGGTACCCGATCCCGCGCGCCGCGATCACCAGCCGCTCCGCGACACCGGTCGCCTCCCGCATCTGCCGCACCTCCACCACGGCGGCGAACTCGTCACCACCGATGCGGTACAGCTCGTCCTGGGCGCGCAGGGTCTGCTGGAGGGTATGGGCAAGGTCGACGAGTGCCCGGTCACCGGCCTCGTGCCCGTACGTGTCGTTGATGTGCTTGAAGCGGTCGATGTCGATCGCGAGCAGGGCGGTGCGCCCGGGTACCGATCGCGTCAGCCGCTCGTCGAACGGGCCCTGGTGGCGCAGCCCGGTGAGCGGGTCGGAGGTGGCCCGCTCGCGCAGCTGCCGTAGGGTACGCAGCCGCTCCAGGCTGGTCCACGCCTGCGCGGCGAGCAGTTCCAGCAGGGTCACGGTCGCCGCGCTCGGCTGGCTCACCACGTCGTCGACCACGAGCAGTACGCCGCTGTGCGGCTTGGCGCGCGGGCCGACCGGTACCGTGATCATCGAGCGGACGCCCGCCTCGACCAACGCCTCGAAGCCGAGGGTCGCCAGCTCGCGCGGATCGCCGAGAGTGTAGGAGGCGCCGTTGCGTTGGGCCCGCAGCGCGATCGCGCCCAGTACCGCCGGGTCCAGCCCGGCGAGGCGCTCGCCCAGCTCTGTGGGCGCCGCCGGATCCAGGCAGACCCGCGGACCCGGTCGGTTGGTCAGGACCAGCAGCGGTGTGGCCAGGCCGGAGACCTCGCGCGCGGCGGCGAGCGAGCGTTCGAGCAGTTGCTGCTCGTCGGCGGCGCTGCTCATCACCAGCGCGTGCCGCAGCAGTTGCTCGCCCGCGGCCTCGGTCGGCGGCCCGCCCAGTTCCGCGATGCGGCTGCCCAGCAGCCGCGCGCTCGCCTCGACCACCGGCTGCCACGCGGCCAGGTCCTCGGGCCCGTCGGTCCACTCCACGTTGAGCGCGCCGATCGGCCGCCCGTCGGCGCCGTGCAGCGGCGCGCAGATCTCCATGGTGGCCTCGACCGCGAGCGAGACGTAGTCGGGGTCCGCGGCCGTGTCGCTGAGCGCCACCGTTTCGCCGGTGCGGTAGACGCGGCCGACGACGCCGGCGTCGGTGCGCACGGACGAGAAGACGGACCAGGCGCCGGCGGCGGCGATACATCGAAGATGGTCGTGTACGCGCATCAGCGCGGCGACCATCGCGCCCGCGTGCTCGGCAAGGGCGTCGACGGTGCCCCGGCACGCGTCGGAGACGGTCGTCGCGCCGTGTAGCGCCGCCGTGACGTCGTCAACCACCCGGCCGGGAGACACTCCTACCAGGTTACCCGCAGCTAGTCGGGCAACATTGGCATGCTCGGTCCAAGATCACGGCCGAGCAGCACCCCGCGGGTGACCGCCTTCGACCCGTACCGGTCGCGTATCGCGTCCAGTGCCTCGTCCAGCGCCACCCGGTCCTGGCGATCGAAGGGCAGCTCCAGTTGCACAGCGTCGTTGTCGAGGCCGCTGACCGCGATGCCGACGAGGGTCAACCCGCGCTCCTCGATCAGCGGGGTGGCCGCGGTGAGCAGACCGCGGGCGGTGGCGAGGATCGGCTGCGTCTGCGCGGTGGCCCGGAACAGCGTGTGCGACCGGGTGATCCGGGTGAAGTCCGCGAAGCGCAGGCGCAGCATGACGGTGCGCCCGTACCGGCCGGCCTTGCGCATCCGGCCGGTGACCCGGTCGACCAGTCCGGCGAGGATCGCGTCCAGCTCGTCGTGGGTACGCGGGCCGCGGCCGAGGGCGCGCTGCGAGCCGATCGAGCCGCGCCGCTTGCCGACCTGTACCTGCCGCGGGTCCCGGTTGTGCGCGAGGGCGTGCAGGTGCCGGCCGGATGCCTGGCCAAGCATGCTGACCAGGCGCTCCTCCGCGACGCGGGCGACCTGCCCGACCGTGTGGATGCCCCGGTCGCGCAGCTTGGCGGCGGTGACCGGGCCCACGCCCCACAGCAGCTCCACGGCGAGCGGGTGCAGGAACTCCAGCTCCCGACCGGGTTGCACGACGAGCAGGCCGTCCGGCTTGGCGACCTGGCTGGCCACCTTCGCGAGGAACTTCGTGCGGGCGACGCCGACCGTGATCGGCAGGCCGACCTGCTCGCGTACGTCCACGCGCAGGCGTACCGCGATTTCCCGTGGCGTACCGGAGACTCGGCGCAGCCCGCCCACGTCGAGGAAGGCCTCGTCGATCGAGATCCCCTCGACCAGCGGCGTGGTGTGCCGGAACACCTCGAAGACCGCCTTGCTCGCCGCCGAGTACGCGCTCATCCGCGGCGATACCGTGATCGCCGCCGGGCAGAGGCGGCGGGCCTGCGCGCCACCCATGCCGCCGCGCACGCCGTACGCCTTCGCCTCGTAGCTCGCGGCGAGTACCACCCCGCCGCCGACGATCACCGGCCGGCCGCGCAGGCTCGGGTCATCCCGCTGCTCGACCGACGCGTAGAACGAGTCGAGATCGGCGTGCAGGATGGTCGCGTCCGTCGCTCCGGTGACCGCCATCGAACATATGTTCGCATGGTGGGTACTACCGCAGGAAGCCCTCGACCTCGTCGACGAACCACCGCGGGTGGGTCAGCCACGGGAAGTGGGCCGCCTCGGGCTCGATCGCGAGGCGCGCCTTCGGTAGCAGCGCGACGAACTCTTCGCACATCGCGGGCGTGGGCGCCGGGTCGGCCCCACCGGCGAGCACGAGCACCTCGGCCGGCAGGCCGCGGAGGGCCGCCCGTACCTGCTCCGGCTCGTACGCGCCCTCGGCGTAGTAGGCGTCCGCCGCGTCGGGTGCCCGCTGCTCGAACTCGGCGTCCGCGAGCGCCTGTACCGACTCGTCCCACACGCCGTAGAAGAACGGCGCGGCGCGGGCACGGTTCTCCCGAGTATCCTCGCCCGCGTCCCACGCCGTCAGGGCGGCGTACGCCTGCGGGTACCCCGGCCGGTGCGACTGCTTCGCGACCGCCGCGTGGAAGCCCTCCTCGTCGAAGTCGATACCGGCCACCCGCAGTCCGGGCGTGACCAGCACCACGCGGCGCAACCGTTCTGGATGCCTTGCTGCGTAAAGGATCGCCAGCGCGGCGCCGCCGGAGTGGCCGAGCAGGTCCATACGCGACAGTCCGAGGTGGCGGCGCAGCGCCTCGACGTCGTCGACGAGCCGGCCGCAGTGGTACGTGGCCGGATCGTCGGGTACCGCGGAGTCGCCCGTGCCGCGCAGGTCCAGCCTTGTCAACGTGCGGTGCTCGGCGAGCCCGGCCAGATCGCCGAGGTACCGCGAGGCACGGGCCGGGCCGCCGGGCAGGCAGACCAGTACCGGCCCGGAGCCGTACTCGTGGTAGGCCAGCCTGGTTGCGTCGTAAGAATCGAAGTACGCCATGGTCCCCCCAACGATGGCGCCCGACACTACGGGCGTAGGTGATCGATACCGGTGAATGACGGGTCGCGCTTGCTCTGTATCGTGGCCCGACCGCTCGCCGCCCGGCGGACCGCCGCCGGGACGCTGCTCTCGCCGTCCGCGTAAACGTGCAGGGTGCGCTGGCCGCGGTTGCTCTCGTGCGCGACGAGGGCCCCGTCGGCTCCGAGCACCGTGGCCAGTTCGTCCTCGAACGCGCGCAGCGCCTGCAACGCCGTATCCGTCGGCAGGCCCACGTTGTCCTTCTCGTATGGCAGCGTCACCGCCAGGTGCGTGTCGAACCGCGGCCAGCGAGCGGGCTTCAGCGGCTGCTGAACGGTGGCGAGGATCGGGTAGCCGTCCGCGTCGTGGCCACTCAGTACCGCCCACACCGGCTTCTCGTACCGAGCCGCCAACTCCGCCACTGCCGCGCCGAGCTCCCGCGGCGGCTGGGCGTCGTGCGGCCGTACCGTCTCCCACGCGACGCCGCCGACCCACAGTTCGACAGCCTCCTCGCCGAGCAGCCAGTCCAGGGCGAGGAAGGTGATCTGCTGCCGTACCTGCTCCGGGGTCTCGGCGAAGACGGGATGGTGGCACACCACGTCGATCTGGCAGCGGTTCGCGTCCAGTAGGTATGCGAACCGCAGGTCCTGCAGCGCGATCCGCTGCCCGCCCAGGTCCAGGATCGCGGTGAAGTTGGCGGGCTCGGGCTGGCGCGCGGCGTGGTACTCCCACTGGTCGTCGACGGGCGGTGCCGCCGCGCGCCAGCGCGCCGCGGCCGCGCGCAGCCGGTGGTCGCCCGCGGCGCAGACGACAAGCGCGTGCTTGGCCTTCGTACCTCTGGCGAATTCCCATTGCAGGTCGGGGTGTATGGCCGCCACCCGAGCACTGACCTCGGGCGTCAGCTCCCCCCATTGGCCGGTGGCGATGGCGGCTTCGACGCGACCGCGTACGCCCGGCCACCAACGCCAGAACTGCGCGACCGCCTTGCCCTGACTGTCGCGGCGTGCGAGGACCATGTCGCGGAGGATAGACGAAACCCGACCAACACTGGGTACCAAAAATCTGGCGGAGCATGTCGATCCCGGTCTGCTCCGATCGCAGCACCTGTAGAGGCGGTAAGCGGTACCGCCGCACAGGTCACGGAGGCACAGTCATGCGAAGGATTATCGTCGGCGAGTTCATTTCCCTGGACGGCGTCGTGGAGGCCCCCGACAAGTGGCACTTCCCATACGTAAACGACGAAATGTTCGCGGCCATGTGGGCGCTGGCCGAGCAGTGCGACACCATGCTGCTGGGGCGCAACACCTACGAGAACTTCGCGGCCGGTTTCGCCAACGCCCCGGCCGACGACCCGGTCGCCGCGCAGATGAACCGGCCCGCCAAGGTCGTCGTCTCGAACACCCTCAAGGAGTTGCCCTGGCAGAACTCGACCCAGTTGCGCGGCGACGTGGTGGCCGGGGTGAGCGAGCTGAAGCAGCGGCCCGGCGGGTCGATCCTCACCACCGGCAGCACCCGGCTGGTCCGTACCCTGCTGCGGGCCGGCCTGGTCGACGAGCTGAACCTGCTCATCCACCCGATCGTGATCGGCGGCGGCGCGCAGCGGCTGTTCGAGGAGGACGGGCCGCAGGTACCGCTGGAACTCGTGCACAGCACGGTCCTCAGTACCGGCGTCACCCATGCCGTCTACCGGATCGCCTGAGCCCACACCCGTGGGCCGCGGCGGGATCGCGCCGCGGCCCACGGGCGCGGTTCACCGGTGCGGAAGCGGCGTGTGTGGCCGGCGCCCCGGTTCCTGGTGTGGCACGGTCTGGACGGTCGGGACCGTCCATTGTGGAAGCGCCGGCGCCAGGCGCTGATGTTGGGCTCGGCGACGCCGAAGCGGCGCTCAAGGAACTTCAGGGTCGGGCTTTTGCGGGGTGGCGACGATCAGTCGGCCGGAGCCGGGGCGCCTCGCAGGGCGTACCAGCCGGCGGCGATCGAGCCGACGCACATCAGGGCCGCGCTCAAGCCGAGCGAGAAATGTACGCCCACGGCGGTACCGAGCACGCCGACTGTCACGCCACTGCCGGCCCGCAGCCCGTTCGCGGACATGTTGTACACGCCGACCACGCGCCCCCGGTCGGCTGGGGCGGCACGCAACTGGGTGATGGTCTGCCCGATCGACATCGATGCCAGGTTCGCCACCCCGCCGACGAACAGCAGCGGTACCGCCAGCAGGTAGCTGCCGGCCATCGCGAAGCCGAGCGTGGACAGGGCGTACACCACGGTGGCGAGTACGGCCGCCGATACGGTCGGCCGCAGTACCCGGGTCGCCTCCAGTAGGACGCCGCCGAAGACGCCGCCCGCCCCGCTGGCGAACAGCAGTACCCCGTAGCCCGTGTCACCGTGCCCCAGATCCTGGGCGAAGACCGGCATGGTCGCCTGCAGCGCGGTACCCAGGAAGAACGAGGCCAGCCCGGCCAGCACGATCATGCTGATCAGGGTGTGGTCGCCGGCCACCCCGCGCAGGACCCGTACCGAGTCGACCAGCCCCACCCGCGGCCGGCGCGCCGTGGCGTCCCGGTTGTGCCCGGTGAAGCGGGTGCGGAACAGGAACAGCGTGAGCGGCAGGTAGAACGCGACGTTGGCGAAGATGCCCGCGGTCGGGCCGAGACCGAGCAGGAGTGCCGAGCCGACCGCCGGCCCGAACAGGACGCCGAGGCTGCGGAACGTGGCGTTGAGCCGTACCGCGCTGGGCAACTCCTTGGGTCCGACGAAGTCGTGCAGCATGAGCTGCTCGGCCGGCCCCCAGAGGGACCCGGCCGCACCGTGCAGGACCAGCAGCACGCAGGCGTGCCAGACCTGCAGTGTGCCGGTGGCGAACAGGATGCCCCAGCTCACCGATACGGTCATGAACAGCAACTGGGCGGCCTGGATCACCCGGCGGCAGTCGAACCGGTCGGCCAACGCTCCAAAGTAGACAGAGAACAACAGGAACGGTACCCAGTGGCTGATCACCTGGAAGCCGGCCAGCGCCGGGGAGTGGAACTTCTGCCACAGCACCCAGTACGTGATGACGTGCTCGATGTTGTCGGCCATCATCGCCAGCGCGGCACCGAACAGGTATGGCCGTGCGTCACGGTTCCGTAACGCAGCGAAGCGGCGGGGTGGTGCCTCGACCACCGAGTCGGCCGCCGCGACGACCGTGACGGCGACCGCCTCGGGGCTGGCGGCGTCAGCGTCGTCCGGCATGATGATCGTCTCCTCCGGCGGAAGTCTGTCAGCCCGCTGCCGTCCCCGGAACCCCTGACGCAGCGGAGTGAGCACAACCACAGGGCGACAGCCAGGCAGTTCCCTGGTGGCTGTGCCACCACCGCTACCAGCGCGTAGCGTGGGCCGGGACGCGTGCGGCGGCACAGGTGTGACACCGCAGCCCCGATCCGCATCGGCGGTCACCATGGATGGTTCCTTGTTCCAGCCGGCAAGCTGGCGCGACCGTGTGCCGGTCACGCCAGGCGAACCACCAGGGGTTATTGCGCTATCGGGCGACTTGGA
Source organism: Rugosimonospora sp. (assembly GCA_051986465.1). Classification (GTDB taxonomy): domain Bacteria; phylum Actinomycetota; class Actinomycetes; order Mycobacteriales; family Micromonosporaceae; genus DATEJJ01. Next base: position 7,408 of record JBPYFB010000368.1, on the reverse strand, counting down.
CGCCACCACCCGCGAGTCGGTACGGGCGACCCTTGCCGCCGCCGTCGCCCAGCAGGGCCTCGGCAGCCCTGAGGTGCCGGACGAGATCGTGGTGGACCTGCGGGCGGTCCGCTTTCTGGACGCCGGTACGGTCCGGCTGCTGCTGGAGGCGTGGCGGACCGCCAACGACGCGGGGCGCCGGCTGTGCGTGACCGGCGCCTACGGGCCTGTTCGGCAGGTCATCGAGGCATCCGGCGCCGGCCACCGCCTTCTCGACTCCGCGACGGTACCCGCTCCGCGGGCCGGCCCGGTCGATGGCACGACCAATTGGCTACGAGCGGTAACCGAGCGCCGACGCGTTGTGGACGATCAGACCCGGATCGTCGCCATGATCCAGCAGCGGGCCATCGACCGTGAGGTCCGCGCCACCCGCCACCAACTCCTCGGCTGGGTACGGGCCCGGCTGCACGACGACCCGCAGGCAGTATCGAGCGAGGAGTTCCTCGCCGTCGCCGATACCCTCGTGGTGCTCGACGCCATCCTGGTGGCCGCCTCTGTCGTCGGTGCCGCCGACGCCTGCGACCTCCATCAGTACGACGCGGATACCGGCGCCCTGCACCTCATCCGCCAGTTCGGCCTCACCGCGCAGTATCTGACCTACTTCGCGACCGTCAGTCGCGGACAGTCGAGCGCGTGCGCCACCGCCGTGCTGACCGGCGAACCGGTGATCGTCGACGACGTCAAGCGCAGCCCGATCTTTGCCGGGCAGCCCTCACGTGACGTGATGCTCGCCGCCGGCTCCCGCGCCGTACAGTCCTACCCGCTCCGGCACGACGACGGGCGGCTGCTCGCCGTGCTGTCCCTCCATTACGGGAAGACCAGGCCGCGCGGCGGCAACCCCGAACTGGTCGCCTGGTCCGCCGCGCGGGCCCTGACCCGAATGCCATCACCATCGATCGGTGCCCCGGTGGTCGCCCTGCCGGACCGGTACTTCCGCAACAACGGCGACGACCAGGACGTGCGGTACGCCTAGCCGACGACGACCACGTGTACCGTCCACAGCAACTGCGGCCGCGCGCACGCCGGCACGGTGTGCAGGCAGGCGTAGTCGGTGATGGTGTTCAGGTCGGCCGTGCCCAACGCCACCGCCCGGTAGGTCGCCAGCAACGGTTGCCCGGTCGGGTAGCCGCCGCTGGTCGACACCTGTACCAGCGCGGAGCCGGTGAGGGTGATCGGGCGGAAATCGGCACCGAGTTCGACGGCCAGCGTCTGTCCAAGGTGGACGGTGACCGTAGTGCGGCTGTCGGCCTGGGTCAGGGTCACGGTTGCCGCCGCGTCGCTGGCGCAGGTCAGCGCCGGCGCCGGCGCGATACCGGCGAGCTGGACACCGAAGCTCGTCGACGCGACGGGGGCCAGCGTTCCGTTGAAGGGAACGTTGCTGGCCGATACCGCGGAGTTGGTGGTGTTGTTGTTCGACGTGCTCAGTGTCGTGTTCCAGGCGGCGACGACCTGCTGGCCCGCGGCCAGATTCCAGGTCACCGTCCACTTAGTACTCGTCACGCTGGAGGTGTTGGTGACAGTAACGGTCAGGATCTGACCGCCGCTGGATCCGGTACCCCATTGGCTGCTGATTTGTGCGGTGGCGCCGCAACCGCCGGACGGGCCGGCCGCCGCGGCTGGGGACATGGGTAGCCCGGCGAACCCACCCACCATGAGTGCGCCGGACGCGACAACGATCAACCTGCGCCATACCGCCATCTCGCGTTGCCTCCTCACAAGCCCAGCCTTTTACCCAGGAGATTTCCGCATGACACCGGCGTTCGCAATGACACTCCTCGATCAATACCCCGATGTATTGGTTGACCGGCGAGAATGCGTTGAGGGCGGTGAAACCTACTGACTCAGGTGGTGACGGCGACCGCCCGCAGCGCGGGTGTGCGTATCGCCCGGCGGGCCGCGCCGAGGTTCGCGGCGAAGGTCAGTGCCACGGCCGTACCCGCGACACCGAGGTAGATCCACGGCTCGACCTCCGGTACCGCCTTGTGCGCGAGCGCGATGCTGTACGGAACCACGCCGGCGAGCGCGGCGACGGTACCGACGACGAGGCCGGTCACCGCGGTGACCACCGTCTCGAAGCCCACCATCCGCAGCACCTGCCGCGGGGTGGAGCCGACCAGCCGCTGCTGCCCGAACTCCCGCCTTCGGTACACGGTTGTCGCGGCGGCGATGTTGATGAGTACCACCGCGGCGAACACCGCGATCATGCCGACGATGACGAAGTTGAGCGTCTGTACGCCCTTCTCGTCCGCGGACTGGACGAGGTGTCGCGCCGCGATCGTGTCGTTCTGTATGCGCTGCAGGTACACCGAACCGGCGGCCATCCCGACGAACAGGATGATAGGCATCAGTACGCCCGCGCTCTGGCTGGTGCGCTGCCGGACGTTCAGGTCCGCGAGGTATCCGCTCGCGCCGGTCAGCCCGCGCAGCAGCGGCCCGAGTACCGCGGTCACCGCCCGCATCAGCGCCGGTGCGAACAGCGCCAGCCCGATCGAGGTGTGGATGCACGCCTCGCCGGCGAGTGCCTCGGTCAGGAAGCCCCGGTCGGGGAAGACGGTGGCGGTCAGCACACCGCAGTCGGTGCCGGCGAGCAGGAAGAGGCAGCCGAAGGCGATGCGCTTGCGGCTGATCCGCCGCTTCTCCACGGTCGCGGCCGCCACCGCCTCCCTGGCGTTCAGGGTGGCCGCCCGCCGAGCGGTGACGAACGCGGCGATCGCGGCCGCGGCGAACGTGTTGCCCAGGCCGATGCCGAGCGCGAGCACGCCGAACCGGTACCCGGTGCCCTGCGCGATCTGGTGGCTGGCGGCCAGCGCGGCCAGCACCGCCCGGCCGGCGAGGAACGCCGCCGGGATGCCGAGCAGGGCGGCAGCCGCGGAGACCACCAACGCCTCGCCGACGACCAGCCGACCGACCTGGCCCGGGGCGGCCCCGACCGACTTCAGCAGGGCGATCTCGGCGGTGCGCTGGCGTACGGACAGGTTGAGCGTGGCGGCCACGCCGAACGCGACGATGACCACGCCCCAACCGCCGACCACCCACGCCATCGTGGTCAGGGACGTGCGGTCGGCAGTGGAGACGCCGGCCCCGCCGGCGGTGTCGAACAGGGACGCGAACGCCATGAGGATCGCGGCGCCGAGGAACACGTTGACGAAGCTGGCCACGAAGCCACCGGTGCGGTACCGCAGCGAGGCGAGTGCGAGTCGCAGCATGCTCAGACCTCCGCCCGTACCGGCCGCCGCCGCACGACCTCGTCGGCGAGCTGGGTCATCCGCTCGGCCACGGCGGCCGCCGTCGGGTTGGCGATCTCGCCCACGATCTGGCCATCGGCGAGGAACAGCACCGAGTCTGCGTACGAGGCGGCCACCGGGTCATGGGTCACCATCGCCACGGTCTGGCCGAACCGCGCGACCGCCTCCCGCAGCAGCGCGAGTACGTCGCGGGCGTTCTGGATGTCCAGCGCACCGGTCGGCTCGTCGGCCAGGATGACGTGCGGATTGGTCACCAGCGCCCGGGCGACCGCGACCCGCTGCTGCTCGCCGCCGGACAGTTGCGCCGGCCGGTTGCCCAGCCGCTGCCCGAGGCCGACCCGGGTAAGCACGTCCGTGCAGCGCGCCCGGTCCACGGGCGTGCCGGCCAGCCGCCCGGGCAGCGCCACGTTCTGCCACACGGTCAGCGCCGGCATGAGGTTGAACTGCTGGAAGATGAACCCGATCCGGCCGCGACGGAACTTTGTCACCTGTGTCTCACTTCTGAACGGCATCTCCGTGCCGCCGACGAAGACCTGGCCGCGGGTCGGCCGATCCAAGCCGGAGGCGCAGTGCAGCAGGGTGCTCTTGCCGGAGCCCGACGGCCCCATCACGGCGGTGAACGACCCCGGTGGCAGCGCCAGGCTCACCCCGTTCAGCGCGGTGACCGCCGAGCCGCCGGTGCCGTAGGTCTTGGTCACCGAGGTCAGGCGGAGCGCGTCGCTCGGTTGGCCCGGCGTGTTACTTCGACTCATCGTCTCTCCCCGTCAGCTTTCCGTTCGCTCTTCCGTTTGCGGATAAGGACATCGAGAGGATGCGCCCGCGACGGGTCCGGGCACACGGGTACCAGCACCCCACGCGATGGTGGGCATAACACCACCGAGATGTACGGCCAGATCAGGGAGAATGGGCGGCATGACGGGTATCGCTCGACGGCTGCGGCGGGTCGGACAGGCGTGCCTGCGCGGCCTCGCCGTCGCCGCGATCTCGCCGCTGGGCATCCTCCTCGCCGTCGCGACCGTCGTCTCGATCGCCTACCTGCCGCTCGGCATTGGCCTGCTGACCCTGCCGCCGGCCGTGCTCGGCCTGCGGTGGCTGGCCACGCTGCAGCGCCGGTGGGCGCGGGACTGGTCAGGCGTGCCAGTCGCCGAGCCGTACCGGCCAGTGCCGCCCGGGCCGCTCGGTCCGATCCGGAGGTGCCGGTGGCTGCTCTCCGACCCGGCCACCTGGCGGGACCTGCTGTGGAGCCTGCTGAACGTACCCGTCGGCATTCTGCTCGGGGTTCTGCCGGCGGCGCTGATCCTCGCCGGCACCGGGAACGTCCTCGTCTCGCCGTGGGTGTGGCTGCTCACTCCGGGGCACCCGGTCTACTGGGCGCTGTCGGTACCGCTGGGCGTGGTCTACCTGACCGTCGGGCTGCGCTGGGGGCCGCGGATCCTGCGCGGGCACGCACTGTTCAGCCGGTGGCTGCTCGGGCCGGGGCGGCAGGCCATGGCGGTACGCGTGGACGAGCTCACCCAGTCGCGCAGCCAGGTGGTCGACGCGTCCGCCGCCGAACTGCGCCGCATCGAGCGGGACCTGCACGACGGGGCGCAGGCCCGGCTGGTCGCGCTCGGTATGAACATCGGCCTGGCCGAGCGGATGGTTCGCGAGGACCCCGAGATGGCGCTGTCCCTGCTGGCCGAGGCGCGCGAGTCCAGCGGTCAGGCACTGTCCGAGCTACGCAACCTGGTCCGCGGCATCCACCCGCCGGTACTGGCCGAGCGCGGGCTTTCCGGCGCGGTACGGGCGCTCGCGCTCACCATGCCGATACCGGTACACCTGGAGATCGAGCTGGCCGGCCGGCCGCCCGATCCGGTGGAGTCGGCCGCCTACTTCGCGATCACCGAGGCGCTCACCAACGTGGCCAAACACAGCTCGGCGACGCAAGCCTGGGTGGAGCTGCGCCACCCGCACGCTACGTTGACCGTGGTCGTACGGGACAACGGCACCGGCGGGGCGGACCCGTCGGCCGGTAGCGGGCTGCGCGGTATCGGGGCGCGGCTCGCGGCCTTCGACGGTACGACCGCTGTGACCAGCCCGCCCGGCGGGCCAACCGTGGTGACCCTGGAGCTGCCGTGCGCGTTGTCATCGCAGAGGACCTCGCTCTCCTCCGGGACGGGCTGACCCGGCTGCTCACCGCGTACGGCATGCAGGTCGTCGCGGCCGTCGACGATGGCCCGGCGCTGCTGCGCGCGCTGCTCGACGAGCGGCCGGATGTGGCCGTCGTCGATGTACGGCTACCGCCCACGTTGACCGACGAGGGGCTGCGCGGCGCGATCGAGGCGCGGGCGCGGGTACCCGGCCTGCCGGTACTGATCCTCTCTCAGCATGTCGAGCAGCTCTACGCGCGGGAGCTGCTCTCCGACCGGCGGGGCGGTATCGGGTACCTGCTCAAGGACCGGGTGTCCGATGTGGACAGATTCGTGGACGCCGTCCGTACGGTCGCCGGCGGGGGTACCGCGATGGACCCCGAGGTGGTCTCGCAGTTGCTGTCCCGGCGGGTACACACCGAGCCGCTGGGCCGGTTGACCCAGCGGGAGCGCGAGGTGCTGGCGCTGATGGCGGAGGGGCGTACCAACGCCGGCATCGCCAGCCGGCTGATGGTCACGGAGAAGGCGGTCGCCAAGCACATCAACAACATCTTCACCAAGCTCGACCTGCATCCGGACGAGGACGACAACCGCCGGGTGCTGGCGGTGCTGGCCTACCTCGACAGGTCTTGACGGCCACCGCACCGGGCCCTCTGCAACCGGCATCAGCGCCGGGTGTTGACGAGTTGGCGGACGACGGAGTCGAGGTCGCAGTTCGCACCCTTGTTGTAGGGCAGGCGGGCCAGCATGCTGCCCATCAGGCAGGTGTTGGTCAGGGCGGCGATGGTGAGGCCGGCGCCGATCGCGGCGGCGAGCCACTGCAGGCCCGGTACCGCGAGGCTGCCGAGGATGGAGAGCAGGACGATGCCGCCGGCCACCAGGCGGACCTGACGCTCCAGGTCCCAGCGCGGCCGGCCGTGGGTGACCGGGGCGCCGTGCTGTTGCCAGGCGGTGATGCCGCCGTCGAGGACGTGTACCCGGGACAGGCCGAGTTCGGCGAGGGTACGTTCGGCCTGGCTGGCGCGCTGTCCGGAGCGGCAGACCAGTACCACGTCGTCCAGGTGGTGGCCGAGTTCGGCGCGGTGCTCCTGAAGCAGGTGCAGCGGCACGTTGTACGAGCCCGGGATGTGTACGGTTTCGAATTCGGCCGGGGTTCGGACGTCGATGATGCGGGGCGCGTATGGCTGGGTCAGCCAGTCGCGTGCCGTAGCGGTGTCCAGGCGGGGCGGGTGCGTGGCGTCGGTCATCGGGCGTGGTTCTCCTCTGGTGCGGTCAGGTGGGTTGGCGCAATGGCGGCGAACTCGTCGTCGACGTAGACGACGTGGCGTCCGGCGGCGGCCAGCAACGAGGCGGCGATGGAGGCTCGGTAGCCGCCGGCGCAGTGGACCCATACCTCCCCGTCGGGTACCTCGGCGAGGCGGGCGGGTAGGTCGTGCAGCGGGATGTGGACCGCGTCGGGTATGTGTGCCCGCTGCCACTCCAGGTTCCGGCGTACGTCGAGGACCACGACGCGGCGGTGGTGGCGTACCTGGAACAAGTCGGCGAAGGTGGCCCGGTGCAGTGTCGAGAGTGGACGGTGCCCGGCCCAGTCCGCGGGGGTACCGGTGGCGGCCGCGGCGGGCCGGTCGATGCCGATGCGTACCAGTTCCCGCTGCGCCGTGGCGACCTGCTCCGGGGTCTCGCCCAGCAGGGTCAGCGGGGTACCCCAGGGGATGAGCCACCCCAGGTACGTGGCGAAGCTGCCGTCCAGCCCGAAGTTCAGCGTGCCGGTCAGGTGGCCCGCGGCGAACGCGACCCGGTTGCGCAGGTCCACCACCCACTCGCCGGCCGCGATCCGCTGCTGGATCTGCGCGGCGTCAGCCGGCGCCGGTGGACTGAGGTCAGGCTCCAGCGGGCCGGCGGAGTTGACCGGTGCCATCCGGGCGTAGTAGGTGGGCCAGGCGTCCAGCCCGGCGAGCAATTCGTCCACAAAGGACTGTTCGTCCGTGGTGAGGG
>JBPYFB010000367.1:0-7190 GCA_051986465.1 Rugosimonospora sp. | reverse complement strand
TGCTTGCCGGGCAGACGATCAAGGCTGGTGATCATGGCCATTGACCACCACAAGAGCGCCAACCCACCACCTGTCAACACCCCACCACCAGCCACGACAGGATGGAACAAGCTCAATGAAGTTGCGGGGATCATGGGCTGGATCAGTTGGCGAAGGACTTGCCGGTCTCCAGCAGGCTCTTGAGGTCGCTGAGTACCCACGCGTGGCCACCGCCGGCGCCCTGGTCCGCCCAGTCGCCGCGCAGGAGGCTCGCGAGGTGGTCGGCGCCCTCCAGTTCGTGGGTGAGAGTCAGCGCGCAGACCCCATTCGGTCCGGCCTTGATTTCGTGGGTGATCCGGGTGACCGGCTCGGCGGCCATCCGCGGATCCATCAGCATGCGAAAGGTCGTGACGAGCTTGTACGGCGGGTCGGCCTCCTGCACCTCGCCCTCGATGATGACCTCCGGCAGGGTGTTGCCCATCGCCTCGGCACCGGCCCGGAACTCCTCGGTGGGGCGGACCTTGTAGTGGCCGCCCGGGCGCAGGTCGTAGTCGACGTATCCGGTGTAGCCGTAGCGGGCGGTCCACTCGGGCTTGGTGATCGCGTCCCAGATCGCCTCGGGGGTTGCCTTGATGTAGATGCGGTACACCTGTGTCGCTGTCATGCCCCGTCCTCCAGTTCGTTCTTGAGTTCGACGAGCGCCGAGACGTGGTGCTCGGTGTACTTGTCGATCCAACGGTCATGGATCAGCCGGATCGGTACGGGGTTGAGGAAGTGCAGCTTCTCCCGACCGGATCGGCGTGTGACAACGAGACCGGCGTCCTCCAGTACACGCAGGTGTTTCATGACGCCGAAGCGGGTCATCTCCAGTTCGGACTCGAGCTCGGTGAGCGTGCGGCCGTCGCGCTCGAAGAGCCGGTCCAGCAGGGACCGCCGGGTCGGGTCGGCCAGCGCCTTGAAGACGCGGTCGTCGTCGTCCACCGCGCCAGCTTATGTGACCCTGAGGTCACGTGTCAATTGGGTCACCTATCGGGGCTACCCCGCGCCGACCGGTACCGTGACGGATGTTGTATCGGCCGTGAGCGTGAGCGCGTCGGTGCCGAGGCTGGCTTGGTAGGTCAGCCCGGGCCAGCCGAGGACCGTACCGGCCCTCGCGGCGTACAGTCCGGGCCCGACCTGTTGTCCCGTCTTGATGAGCGGGTACGCGTGCAATGCGCCGGCCGCGGCGGTGATCAGGCGCTGGCTCGCGGACAGCGCCTGGGGCAGGCCGTGCATGACCGTGCCGGATTGGCCGAAGACGGCGCCGACGATGGTCAGCGTATGGCCGTTCACGGTGCGGGTGGCGGCGAATACCAGGCAGCCGCCGGCGGCCGTGGTGGATCCGGTCTTGATGCCGATGACGCCGCTGTGACCGAGCAGGGTGTTGTAGTTGTGGACGGTGCCCGCTACCGGCACGGTACCGCTGGACATCGCGACGATGGCCCGGAACGCGGGCAGCTTCATGGCCTTCTCGGCGAGGGTGATCTGGTCGGCGGCGGTGCTGACGGTGGCGGAGGTGGTACCGGCCGGGTCGGCGTAGTGGGTGTCATCGAGGCCGAGGCTGTCCGCGGCGCTGTTCATCTTGGCGACGAAGGCACTGGTGCTGCCGGCGTCCCAGCGGGCCAGGATGCGCGCCATGTTGTCGGCCGAGGGCAGCAGCAGCGCGATCAGCGCCTGCCGTTCACTGAGCACCTCGCCGGCGTTGACCGGTACCAGCGATTCGTTGCTCGCCTTCTCCTGCGGGTACGCGGCGGCTTCGGCGGCGGTGACGGTGATCCTCGGCCCGGCACCGGTCGAGGTGAGCGGATGGTCGCGCAGGACGACGTAGGCGGTCATCACCTTGGTGACGCTGGCGATGGGTACCGGCTTGGCGCCGCCCGAGGAGCCGAGGTGGCCCAGCCCCTGCACGTCGACGGCGGCCTGCCCGTGGCTGGGCCAGGGCAGCCGCGGGTGGGTCCCCGGGATCGTGTAGCTGGCGGCCGCGGTGATCGGAGAAGTGCTCGGACTCGGAGTCGGCGACGGCGCGGGTTCGGTGCTGGCCACGTCCGTGGGTGCCGCCGCCGCGTGCCACGTCGCGGCTGGAGCGCTGCGTACGGCCTTGCCGACCAGGGCACCGGTGCCGGCGAGCGTGAGCACGGCGATACCGACTGTGGCGAACATGCGGCCCCGGCCCATCCGGGCGGCGGCGGCGTCGGGCGGCAGGGGCACGACCGTTAATGATAAGCGCTAGCGTCCGATCCCGCGTACCCTCTACAATGGACGGTTCGGTTCAGAGCTTGGCCCAGGGCTTGCTCGCGCCGGGCAGCGGCTTGAGCTTGTCCAGGTCGACACCGGCGCGCTTCAGGAAGCCTTCCATCTCCTTGCGGCTGGTGAACTCCGCGACCAGCCGGTCGCCGTCCCAGATCTGGTAGTCGACGTCGGTCCGGTTGAACACCCGGTCGATCAGCCAGCGCCCGCTCGGGTCGCGCAGCCTCGTGGGCGTGTCCGCCATGCTTTGACGGTACGGTGACACCCGCCCCCGGCCGCATCACCCGGCCCGGGTGAATTCGCCCATCACCGGTCAACGAAGGCGATCTCGGCCTCTTCCCCCTCCGCAAGCAGGAAGTAGCCGAGGAAGGTGACACCCTCCTCGGTGGCGTCGAAGCGGTCGATGCGCGCGCCTTCGGGCTCGTAGAACACGTCCCCCGGCCGCAGCGTGACCTCGGGACCACCCGCGACCTGGAAGATGGCCGAGCCGTCGAGGATGCTGCCCAGCACCGGGCCGTTGTGGACGTGCGGGCCGGCGGCGAACCCCGGGAGTATCCGGATCTCCCGGACCTCGACCCGCGCGGTCGTCTTGGTCCGGTCGAACCGGGCGTCGAGTACCACCGACCGGCTGATCGGCTGTTCTGGCGTGGGCGCATCGGCTCTGGGCATGCCCGCGAGTCTAGGTCCGGCCGGCCGGGGGCGGCGTGGCCGGTGGGACGAGAGTGATCTCCGCATCGTTGATCATCTCGGTGGTCAGCAGGTCCGCGCGCAGCGCCGATACCTGCGCGGCCAGTTCGTGCCCGGGCCGGTCCGCCGCCGTGCCGGTCGGTACGACACGAGCGGTTACCAGCAAGCGACCCGGCCCCACATACACCGCGATGACGGCGCGAACCTCCGCCACCCAGGGCTGGGCGGCGATCCGCTCGCGCAGCCCGTCCAGCACGTCGCGCGGGGCCGACTCGTCGATGAGCAGCCGCTTGGAGCGCTGCGCCATCAGGTACGCGACGGCGGCGAGCAGTATCCCGATGCCGATGCTCGCGCCGGCGTCCCACAGCGCCGAACCGGTCACCGCGTGTAGGACAAGGGCGGGCAGGGCCAGCCCGAGGCCGATCAGCGCGGCGGTGTCCTCCAGGAACACGGTGGCGGCGGTCGGGTCCGAGCCGAGGGCGAGGTGCTGGGCGAGGGTACGGTCGCGGGCCTTCGCCTCGGCCCGCAACTGCCGGTACGCGGTGCGCCACGAGAAGGCTTCGAGCACCACCGACACGACGAGTACGGCCACGCCGACGCCGACGGCACCCACCGGCGGGCGGTGCCGGAGGGTGTCGATGCCCTTGTTGATGGAGAGCACGCTCCCGACGACGAAGAGCCCGAGCGCCGCCACGAACGTCCAGAACCAGCGCTCCTGCCCGTACCCATAGGGGTGGCGGGCGTCGGCGGGGCGGCCGGAGCGGCGCAACCCGACGAAGAGCAGGAATTCGTTACCGGTATCGGCGACCGAGTGGGCGGTCTCGGCCCACAGCGCCGCGGATCCGGTCGCCATCGCGGCCATCGCCTTGGCGACTGTGATCGCGAGGTTCACGGCGACGGCGACGGCGACGGTCCTTCTGGTATGACCGCCGGATTGGGCCATGGACACCAGGGTAGAGACGGCCGCGTGGGTTGTGGCGCTCGAACCGGTTCACCGGTGCGTGTTGTTTTTTTGTCAAGAACGGGGGCTACGACGTTGTTTTTGCGTCAGGGACCCTCCCCGTTGACCAGCGCGCGGGCTGTACTTCATGACGCGACCCACCGCGGGTCGCCATGACACCTCGCTGGAGCGGCCGTGTTGATGAAGTCGGGTGGTCGCCGGCCACCCGTAGCGGTAAATGGGGCTGGCGACCGTACCCCCACCGGGATTGCCCTTGGCGCCGGCGCGGTGAGCGTCGTCACGGCGGCGATGCTCGCGGCGCTGGCTCCGGCGGCCGACGCCGGCTGGCGCTTCGGCCTGGTCGCCGGTGCGGTGGGCCTGTTCGCGGCCGTGACCGGCGACGGCTGGGCGGTGGCCGCGGTGGTCCCGCTCGGATTCCTGATTGTTAACGGGTTCCTGGTGGACCGGGCGGGCGAACTTGCCTGGCACGGCTCACCGGACCTGTTACGGCTGATGCTGCTGATCCTGATCGGCGGATCAGGGATCGCCCTCGGCGAGGCGGCCCGCGGGCTGCGCGAGCTGCGCGCCCGCTGGCGAACCGGCGCCTACCTGGCGGTGCTGGTGGAAGCGATGGATGAGAAGGAGAGGCGCGATGCCTGACGTGGTGTTCGTGCTGTTGACCGTGGCCCTGTTCGGCCTGCTGGCGTTGGTGGCGAGGGCGGTGGAGAAGCTGTGAGCGCCGCCAATCTGGTCGGCCTGATTCTGGCCGCCGCGCTGAGCGTGTTCCTGATCGCCGCGCTGCTGTTCCCGGAGCGGTTCTAGGAGATGAACATGAGCAATACAACAGCGGGCGTCCTGTTCATCGCCTCGCTGGCGGTCGCCCTCGGCGCGGTGTACCGGCCGTTCGGCGACTACATGTACCGCGTGGTGGAGAGCAAGCGCCACCTGCGCGTCGAGCGGGTGATGTACCGGCTGGTCGGGGTGAACCCCGCGGGCGAGCAGAGCTGGGGCGGGTACGCGCGCAGTGTGCTCGCGTTCTCCGCGGTGAGCATCCTGTTCCTGTACGCCTTCATGCGGCTGCAGCACTACCTGCCGCTGTCGCTGGGCTTCGGCAACGTGTTCCCGTCCGGTGCGTGGAACACCGCGGTCAGCTTCACCACCAACACCAACTGGCAGTGGTACTACGGCGAATCCACCATGGGTTACCTGGTGCAGATGGCCGGGCTGGCGGTGCAGAACTTCGTCTCGGCGGCGGTCGGCATCGCGGTGGCCGTGGCGCTGGTACGCGGCTTCGCCCGCAAGCACACCGACCAGTTGGGGAACTTCTGGGTCGACCTGGTACGCATCACGTTCCGCGTACTGCTGCCGATCTCGGTGATCGCGGCGATCGTGCTGATCGCCGGTGGCGCGATCCAGACCTTCGCCACCGGACACGACGCGCACACCCTCGCGGGCGCCACCCAGCACATCACCGGCGGCCCGTACGCGAGCCAGGAGGTCATCAAGGACCTCGGTACCAACGGGGGCGGCCCGTACAACGCCAACAGCGCGCACCCGTTCGAGAACCCGACCGCCTGGACGAACTGGGTGGAGATTTTCCTGCTGCTCGTCATCTCGTTCAGCCTGCCGCGCACCTTCGGCCGGATGGTGGGCAGCAACAAGCAGGGGTACGCGATCGTCGCCGCGATGGCAATCATGGCACTGGGCAGCATCATCGTGATCAACGTGCTGCAGGGCATGCACCACGGCACCGTACCGACGGCGGTGGGCGCCGCCAGCGAGGGTACCGAGTCCCGGTTCGGAGTCCTCAACTCGGCGACGTTCGCGTCGTCGACGACGTTGACGTCGACCGGTTCGGTGGACTCGTTCCACGACTCGTACACCGCGCTGGGCGGCGGAATCACGATGTTCAACATGATGCTGGGCGAGGTGGCACCGGGCGGTACCGGTTCGGGCCTGTACGGCATCCTGATCCTCGCCGTACTCACGGTGTTCATCGCCGGGCTGATGGTCGGGCGCACGCCGGAGTACCTGGGCAAGAAGATCGGCGCGCGGGAGGTGAAGTTCGCGTCGCTGTACTTCCTGACGATGCCGGTACTGGTGCTCATCGGTACCGGCGTCGCGATGGCCAGCGGCTGGGGCAAGGGCGGGATGCTCAACTCCGGTGCGCACGGCCTGTCCGAGGTGTTGTACGCGTTCACCTCGGCGACCAACAACAACGGTTCGGCATTCGCCGGCCTGACCGTCAGCGGGACCCAATACAACACCGCTCTGGGCCTGTGCATGCTGATCGGCCGGTTCCTGCCGATCGTGTTCGTACTCGGCCTGGCCGGCTCGCTCGCCCGGCAGCGGCCGGTACCGGAGTCCACCGGAACGCTGCGCACCTACCAGCCACTCTTTGTCGGCATGCTGGTCGGCGTCACCATCATCCTGGTCGCGCTGACCTTCCTCCCCGCCCTCGCGCTCGGCCCGCTGGCCGAAGGCGTCCACTAAGGACACTGAAGGAAACGTTAATGGCCACCACCACCATGGAGAAGCCGTCGTCGGCCAAACAGCCGGCCGGCCCACCGTCGCGCCGCGTGTCGGGCGGGCTGATGGATCCCAAGCAACTGTTGAGGTCTACCCCGGACGCGGTGCGCAAGCTCGACCCCCGCACGCTGTGGCGCAACCCGGTCATGTTCATCGTCGAGATCGGCTCGGTGTTCACCACCGTGCTGGCCATCATCCACCCGACCGTGTTCGCGTGGCTGATCGCGGTGTGGCTCTGGCTGACCGTCATCTTCGCGAACCTCGCCGAGGCGGTTGCCGAGGGGCGCGGCAAGGCGCAGGCCGACGCGCTGCGCAAGGCCAAGACCGATACCATGGCCCGCCGGCTGCCGGCCTGGCCCGCGCTGACCGAGGAATCAGTGCCGGCACCCCAGTTGCAGCAGGGCGACATCGTCGTGGTCGAGGCGGGCCAGACGATTCCCGGCGACGGCGACGTCATCGAGGGCATCGCGAGCGTGGACGAGTCGGCGATCACCGGCGAGTCGGCGCCGGTGATCCGGGAGTCCGGCGGCGACCGCAACGCGGTCACCGGTGGCACGAGGGTGCTGTCGGACCGGATCGTCGTGCGGATCACGCAGAAGCCGGGGGAGTCGTTCATCGACCGGATGATTTCGCTTGTGGAGGGCGCGAACCGGCAGAAGACGCCGAACGAGATCGCGCTGAACATTCTGATCGCCGGCCTCACGATGATCTTCCTGTTCGCCGTCGCGACGCTCGTGCCGTATGCCGTGTATAGCGTCAATTCCGCCGG
>JBPYFB010000366.1:0-2511 GCA_051986465.1 Rugosimonospora sp. | reverse complement strand
GCGGCGGACAGGTGCCGCAGCCGCTCGGTGGCCAGCTGCTCGGTCGAGCGGAACCGCTCCTGCAGCGCGGACAGCTGATACCAGGTCTCCTGGGCGGCGGCGAGTACCGGCGCATCGGCGGCGTGCTCGGTCTCCAGCAGGGCCAGCCTGGCCTGTACCGTGGCGAGCCCCTCCTCGACCTCCTGCCGCCGGGTACGCAGGGCGGACTCGTCCGCGATCTCCTTGTCCAGCGTGTCGCGCAGGGTCGTCAGGTCGTCGGCGAGCAGCCGCAGCCGGGCGTCGCGCAGGTCCATCTGGATCCCGGCCGCCCGCCGGGCGATCTCGGCCTGCTTACCCAGCGGCTTGAGCTGCCGGCGCAGTTCGGCGGTCAGGTCGGTCAGCCGGTTGAGGTTGGCCTGCATCGCGTCGAGCTTCCGCAGCGCCTTCTCCTTGCGCTTGCGGTGCTTCAGGACGCCGGCCGCCTCCTCGATGAACGCGCGCCGGTCCTCGGGCTTGGCGTGCAGCACGGTATCCAGCTGCCCCTGACCCACGATCACGTGCATTTCCCGACCGATACCGGAGTCGGAGAGAAGTTCCTGGATGTCCAGCAGGCGGCAGGAGTCGCCGTTGATCTCGTACTCGCTCTCGCCGGAGCGGTACATGCGGCGCGTGATGGAGACCTCGGTGTAGTCGATCGGCAAAGCGTTGTCGGAGTTGTCGATCGTCAGCGTGACCTCGGCCCGCCCGAGGGGCGCGCGGCCGGCGGTACCGGCGAAGATCACGTCTTCCATCTTGCCGCCGCGCAGAGCCTTGGCGCCCTGCTCACCCAGCACCCAGGCGATGGCGTCAACGACGTTGGACTTGCCGGAGCCGTTCGGGCCCACCACACAGGTGATCCCAGGCTCCAGCTTCAACGTCGTGGCGGAGGCGAAGGACTTGAACCCCTTCACCGTCAGGCTCTTGAGATGCACGGGACTCCGGGTGTCTATACGTTCGTCTGATTCGGGGCACTCATCGGCGAGGGTACCCCTGAGATGCCCAGCCCTCTCGGCAAGCACACGCGCGCCAGCGTGCCAAATCGCGCGTCCCAGACAGGCGCGGCCCAGACCTGCAAAGAAATGCGCGCCGAGCCCGACGAGGGGATCGGCGCGCTGGTGGAGTTACCGCGTGTGCGGTGCGTATCGCCACCGGCACCGAATGGTGTCAGCGGCCCCTGGTTATCAGGTCAGAGCCGGTTCGGGAATCCTTAGCAGCTCGTCCTGCTCGGCAGCGCCCGCCACCAAGCGATCGTTCTCAGCGCGGAGCCGAGTAATCTCGAATTCCAGGGTGCGCACCTTGGAACGCAGGTGCGTGACCTCGTCGAGCAGGCGCCGGTCGGGCGCGCCGCCTACGTGGCCGAAGAGGGCCTTCGCCATATCGTCTCCTTGTAATGCGCCGCCGGGTACCGGCCAACGCGCGCCCAGTCTTAGACCAGTGCCACAAGAGGGCGGGCACGGTCGGGCGCGACTGGCGACGCCTCTATAGTCCGTCCCTGACCCCCCGGCCGTCAAGCCTTACCTTGAGCCTGGTCCACTCAATGTTGCACCGTTTCGCTGTGCCCGGTCTGTTACTCGCGAGGCCGTATTGTGATCGCCGCTGGCTCGTTGCCCGTGACGAGGTGAGGGCAGCGTGCGCGTGGCATTGATCAACGAGGGCATCTACCCGTACCGACCCGGCGCCGTCGGCATCTGGTGCCAGCGCCTGGTCCGAGGGCTGGCCGAACACGAGTACCAGATCGTCGCGTTGGTCGACAGCGTCACGGAAAGCCTGTACCCGCCGCGTGCGAGTACGCCGAACCTCACCACGTTACGAGTGGACGGTCCACCCGTGGGCCCGCCACCGGGCGGCCACATCTCGGACGAGCGGCGTCTCGCCACGCACGCCGCGATGCTGCTGTGCCGCGGCATGCTCGACGACGAGCCGCACAGCGCGGCGATGTTCCGGGCCGGGCTGGAGCGCATCGTGGCGCAGGCCGCGGACGGCACCAACCCGATGGCAGGCATATCGCTGCCGAGCATCGTGCTGGACAGCTGGGCGACCGCGCGGGCCGCGACGATCCGCGCCGAGAAGGCGGCCAAGGCACTCGCCGCGCTGCCACCGCCCGCCGCTCAGACCGGGCCTGCCGCCCCGCCGCCGCAACCCCGGCCAGCCAATCCCGCCAGCACCCCCGGATCCGTTACGCGATCCGTGTCCGCCGCGCTGCCGGCGCCACCGCTGCCGCCGCTACCCAAACCCACCATGTCCGCCGCCCGCGCGGTCGCCGCCCTGCTCGACCTCGCGGTACGGCCACTCACCGCGGGACTGCCAGCCGTCGACCTCTGCCACACCGTCAACTGTGGACTGTCCACAATGGTCGCACTGGCGGCGAAGTGGCGGAGCGGTACCCCGTTCGTCATCACCGAGCACAGCGGGTACCTGTCCGACCCGCTGCTGCGCCGGGCGCGTACGGATCCGGCGGTACACGCGCTGATCCTGCGCTTCCTGCGCGCGCTG
>JBPYFB010000365.1:0-5333 GCA_051986465.1 Rugosimonospora sp. | reverse complement strand
AGGGCGCCAGGGCCGCCGCGACCCGCTCCTCCTTGTCCGGGTCGACCCGCAGCAGGCCGAGCGCGCCGACCAGTTCCCGCAGGTGCTCCTCGGTGGGTGTGACGACGAGCAGGACACCCTCGGGCCGCAGTACCCGGGCGAACTCGGCCCCGTTGCGCGGCGCGAACGCGTCCAGTACCAGATCGGCCTGGCCGTCCGCGAGCGGCAACTCCCGCCAGGCGTCACACCGGACGGCCCCGGCTCGCGGATGGGCTCGTGCCGCGCGGCGCAGGGCGGCCTTGGACACGTCCAGCGCCACCCCCACCGCGCCGGGCAGCGCGTCCAGGACCGTGCCGAGGTGCCGCCCGGTACCGGCGCCGACGTCCACGACGAGGCCGGCGCGCGGCCGTGCCGACGCCGCGGCATCGGCGAGCGCCGTCGAAATGAAGTTGTAATGTCCGCGTTCCAGAAAGGTGGCCCGGGCCTCGACCATTGCCGCGGTATCACCTTCGTGCCCGAGCGCGGCCGCGGTGAGCTGCACGTAACCCTGCCGGGCGACATCGAAGCTGTGCCGGTTCGGGCAGCGCAGCGCCCGCCCTGCCAGGACGGCGGAATCCGGGGTCAGCGGCTGCCGGCAAACCGGGCATCGCAGGTACGGCACAACGTCGGCCAGCATCACTCCTCCGCCTCTAGACTGCCGGGATGGCAGCACCCAGCTACGAGGAGATTGTCCGGGCACCCAAGGCGCTGCTGCACGACCACCTCGACGGCGGCCTGCGCCCAGCGACCATTGTCGACCTGGCCGCGCAGGTCGGGCACGAGCTTCCGGCGAGCGAGCCGGCCGCACTGGGGCGGTGGTTCGCCGAAGCCTGCGACTCCGGCTCGCTGGAGCGGTACCTGGAGACGTTCGCACACACCGTCGGGGTCATGCAGACGGCCGAGGCGCTGCACCGCGTCGCGTACGAGTGCGCGATCGACCTCGCGACCGACGGCGTCGTGTACGCCGAGGTACGGTTCGCGCCCGAGCAGCACCTCTCGCGCGGGCTGGCGCTGGACGAGGTCGTCGAGGCGGTACTGGGCGGCTTCCGCGAGGGATGCGCGGACGCGGCCGAGGCGGGTACCCCGATCCGCGTCGGCACCCTGCTGACGGCGATGCGCCACGCGGCTCGCTCGATGGAGATCGCCGAACTGGCGGTCCGCTTCCGCGATCTCGGGGTGGTGGGCTTCGACATCGCCGGTGCCGAGGCCGGTTTCCCGCCCACCCGGCACCTGGACGCCTTCGAGTACCTGCAACGTGAGAACTTCCACTTCACGATCCACGCGGGCGAGGCGTTCGGCCTGCCATCGATATGGCAGGCGATCCAGTGGTGCGGTGCCGACCGGCTGGGGCACGGGGTACGGATCGTCGACGACATCCATGGCGTCGAGTTCGGCGCCGGGCGGTCGCGGGGCAAGCCGGTACTCGGGCGGCTCGCCGCGTACGTGCGGGACAAGCGCATCCCGCTGGAGCTCTGCCCGTCGTCCAACGTGCAGACCGGCGCGGTGCCGTCGATCGCGGAGCACCCTATTGGGCTGCTGCACGACCTGCGCTTCCGGGTCACGGTGAACACGGACAACCGGTTGATGAGCAGTACCTGGATGTCGCGAGAGATGGCACTCCTGGTTGATGCGTTCGGCTACGGGTGGTCCGAGTTGCAGTGGTTCACGGTGAACGCGATGAAGAGCGCGTTTATCCCGTTTGACGAACGGCTCGCGCTCATCAACGAGGTCATCAAGCCGGCGTACGCCAAGTTCCTGGGCGGATAGCCTTCCATTCCCGACATTACCGATCATGCGACGCTTGTGGTTTGCGACAAACCGGTTCGCACTCTGGATCGCGCAGGGTGACTCGGTGTAGGTATTAGGCGGCGGAACGGCCAAACCCGTCCACCTCCGAGACGATCCAGTACGGCCTGGGCTTTCTCTTTGTGACCGGACATGGTGGAATCTCGGGGGTTCGACCCGACCGGGTCGGGCCGTTGCGGGCTGGGCCGGACCGGTCAGCGACAGTCGATAGCAGTGTCCAGGCATCATCGGGCACCACCGCGGAGGGCGGACGAGGTGAGCAAGCGGCCAACGACAGGCACGGGAATGCTGTCGCATGTACGGGGCCTGAGCGGCTACCTCCGGGACCGGCCGATCTGGGTCAAGCTCGGACTGATCATGATGGTGCCGACCATCGCCACCATCGCCGTCGGCTTCGGCGCCCTGCTCACCAACATCGGTGCGGCTACCAACGCGGACCGGGCGCGCACGCTCGCCAATCTGGGTGCGGACTCCGGTGCGCTCGTGCACGACCTGCAGGACGAGCGGGCGGCCGCGGTCCTGGTCCTGGCGACGCCGAACCCGTCGGATACCGCGCTGAAGAACCTGGAGAACTCGTACAAGAGTCTCTTCCAGAACGGCGACCTGGCCGTCCGCAACTACCACGAGCACCGCAACGCGCTCGCCGGGTTGCCGGACGCCTTGGCGACGAGGCTGCAGGCGGTCGACAGCGGCCTCAACTCGCTCACGCCCGTGCGCGCCGCCGTGGCGGGCCACACCAACATCACGCTCAGCGACGCGCTGCAGCGCTACACCGGCCTCATCAACAACCTGCTGGCCATCCGCAGCGCCTCCGCGCAGTTGGCTGGCGACTCCAGCCTCAGCTACGAGATTCAGGCCGGTGGGTCGCTCGCCCGTGAGAAGGAGGCGCTGTCCCAGGAGCGGGTGGACGGCCTGACGGCGCTGCTGACGAAGGACCTGACGATTCAGAGCCAGCAGGCGTTCATCGGTACGCTCACCGCTCAGGACCAGTCGCTCAGCGACTTCCTGGGCGTGGCCACCCCGGACCAGCAGCAGCTGTACAACCAGCTCTTCACCGGCGGGGACGTCCGCCAGACCCAGGTCTACGAGGAGGAGTTCCACCTCTGGGAGCCGGGTGGGAAGCCGCCCGGCAACGTGGTCAGCCCCGAGGACTGGGACACCGCGTTCGTCGGCGCGGGCAACCTGGTGCGCCAGATCGAGCAGCGCCTCGACGACGAGACGGTGCGCGACGCGACCAGCCTGCACAACCGGGTACAGAGCCAGGTGCTGGTCGAGGCCGGCCTGCTGCTCAGCCTGGTACTTGTCGCGGTACTCATCGCGTGGTTCGTGGCCCGGTCGATGAACCGGTCGCTGCGCGAGCTGCGCCACGGCGCCCTGGCCATCGCCCAGTACGGCCTGCCCCAGGCGGTCGCCCGGCTGCGCGACCCGGCGCTGACGGCGCAGATGTCGCCACAGCAGGTCGCCATGCAGATCGCCGACCCGCTGCCGGTACGCAGCCGGGACGAGTTCGGGCAGGTGACCGAGGCGTTCAACGCGGTACACCTCGAGGCGGTACGCACCGCGGCCGAGCAGGCGGCGCTGCGTTCCTCGGTGTCCACGATGTTCATCAACCTGGCGCGCCGCTCACAGATCCTGGTCGACCGGCTCATCGGCCACCTCGACCGGCTGGAGCGCGGCGAGGAGGACCCGGACCGGTTGGCCGAGCTGTTCCAGCTCGACCACCTCGCCACCCGGATGCGCCGTAACGACGAGAACCTGCTGGTGCTCGCGGGCGCCGACTCGACGCGGGTACAGCGCGAGCCGGCCGCCCTGATCGACGTGCTGCGCGCCGCCCAGTCCGAGGTCGAGCACTACACCCGGATCGAGTTCGGGGTCATCGACCGCGACATCGAGGTCGCTTCGCACGCCGTCAACGACCTGGTGCACCTGGTCGCCGAGCTGTTCGACAACGCGACCGCGTTCTCGCCGCCCGACGCCAGCGTCATCGTAGAGGCGCGCCGGGTCGGCGACCGGGCTGTGCTCTACGTCGAGGACCACGGCATCGGCATGTCGCGCGAGCAGCGCTCCGAGCTCAACGAGCGGCTCGGTACGCCGCCCGAGGTGGACGTCGCCGTGTCCCGGATGATGGGCCTCGTCGTGGTCGCCCGGCTGGCCGCCCGGCACGGCGTCAAGGTGGAGCTGCGCCCGGCGCAGGAGCGCGGCATCATCGCCGACGTACTGCTGCCGATCTCCGTACTGGTGCCGCGCGCGCTGACCGGCCGGACCGGTCCGATCAGCACGCCGATGCCGCCCGAGCCGCCACCGGCGCCGCCGGCACCCGCGCCGCGCCCGCCGTTCGCCCTGGAGCCCGGCCCGTCGGCCGCCCCGGCCAGCGCCGGATTCGGCATCCAGCCGGACCGTGGCTACAGCGGCGCGCCGGCCGCCGGCTTCGCCTCGGCCGGACCGGACACGTTCTCCGGCGGCCTCGCGGCCAGCTCCGGCGCGCCCGCCGGCGCCCGGAACCTACCCGCGTGGTCCGACCTGACCGGCGCGGTCAACGGCACCCCCCTCAACGGCGCCGACCTGTTCGCGCCCCGGCGCCCGGACAGTGGTGGGGAACCGCTGCCGCAGCGCCGCTCCACCGAGGGGCAGCCGGGGATGCCGCCGCAGGACCAGCGGCCACCGATACCGCGCCAGACCCCCTCGTCGCCCGAGGCGTTCCGCGCGTTCGAACGCGACCTCGACGTCGAGATCACCGGGGCGCGGCCGGCCGGTACGGGTCCCGCGGACACGGTCGACGCGGACGTGATCGAGGACCGCCCGGCCAGCTCGAGCCCGACCGGCCAGGGTCCAGCCAGGCCGGTGTCGGCTCCACCCATGTCTATGCCGCCCATGTCCGCCCCGCCCGCGGCCACCCCGCCACCGCCGCCCGCCTGGCCACCGCCCGCGTGGCCGCCCGCCCGCCCGAAGGAGCAGGGGCAGGGCGACGAGGGCCACGCCCCCGCGGTACCCGAGGAGCTCGCCGCGGCGCTGGACATCACGTCCGAGATCCCGCACGTACGCGTCGAGCGGAGTACCGGCACGCCGGGCGGCGGTACCAATGGCGCGGTCTCCGAGCGGACCTCCGACCTGCCGATCGTGCCGCAGCCGTACACGCCACCACCGCTGGCTGCCCCGGCGCAGGCCACCCCGGCCCCGGCCCCGGCCGCGTCTGCCACGGCACAGTCGGCCAAGCCGGCGGCGACCGAGTCGAAGCGGGTCATCGCGTACGCGGACGAGACCATGGAGTTGCCGATCTTCCGGGAGCTGGAGTCGGCCTGGTTCCGGGCGCGCCCGGCCGACGAGGCCGGCCCGACCGGTCTGGCCCTGGAAGAACCGGCGGCGGTCCGGGTCGCCGATGGGCTTACCACCTCGCCGGCGTCGACCGACGCCGAGCGATCCGAGCCGGCGGACCCGGAGGCGACCACGGTCAAGCCGCCCAAGTCGGCCCAGGTGAGCGAGGTCCCGGCAGCCGCGCCGGCGCCGCCACC
>JBPYFB010000364.1:0-16504 GCA_051986465.1 Rugosimonospora sp. | reverse complement strand
CTCGATCCGCACCTGCCCACCTCCAGCTACCCGTCCGGCCACCTGGCCGCCACCATCTGCCTGTACGCCGGCATCGTGCTGCTGGTCGTCCCCCGCACCCGGGCATGGTGGCGCTGGCTGACGCTGGTACCGGCGGTGCTCATGCCGCTCATTGTGGCCGCCTCCCGGCTGTACCGCGGCGAGCACCACCCCACGGACCTGCTCGCCAGCGTGGTGCTGGCGGCACTGTGGTTGACGGCCACCTACTTCGCGATCCGACCGAACGCAGACCTCGGCGACAACCGCGGCAAGGTAGTGGGCTGACCCGGCAAAGTCATACCCATAGTTCGAACCGTCCACTGAGGACAGATTAGCGGGTAGCTCCGCCGGCATGGCCGCCGGCGGAGCTGCCTGCCGTTCCTGAGTCCGACCCATTGTCCGGGATTGATCTTCACCGCCGGTTCAGTTTCGGTTAATGCCCAAGCCATGTCCGCGGGTTGCGATGCTGAAATCACTACGAAGTGTAGGGAGTTTCTATGCGACGCAGAGTAGCCACCGGACTGGCGGTCCTGGGCCTGGTGCTCGGCAGTGCCAGCGCGGCTCTTGCCAGTACGGGCGGCGCCGACCGGGGTACGGGCCGGCCGGCGAGCGCGCACGCGAACAAGCATGTTCTGCTGATTTCGGTCGACGGTATGCACCAGAGTGACCTCGACTGGTACATCGCCAACCACCCGAGCTCGACGCTCGCCAAGCTGACTCGCAGTGGCAGCGAGTACACCAATGCGGCGACCGCCAACCCGTCGGACTCCGACCCGGGTGGCACCGCGCTGATGACCGGCGGCAATCCCAAATCGACCGGCGTCTACTACGACGTCGAGTACAGCCACAAGACCGACGAGCCGGGTGCCGCCTGTACCCCGGGCCAGCCGGCCACCGGCGGCGACGTCATCTACGACTCGCCAGACGACGCGCTGGCGAGCGTCGACGACTTCATCGACCCGGCGAACGGTACCTTCCCGTCCTTCGACGAGAACGGTTCGATCTACCCCAACGGTGTTGACACCAAGCCAGCCGCGATCATGAACCTGAAGAACGACGCCTCGTCGTTCAACGCCGCGACCTTCCCCGTCGCCCCGGCGACCTGTAAGAACGTCATGCCGTGGGACTACCTGGGCGACACCTCGATCTTCCAGGTGATCCACAACGCCGGCCTGCGTACCGCCTGGTCGGACAAGCACGCCATCTACATGTCGTTCAACGGCCCGGGCTCCAACGGCAAGAGCATCGACGACTACTTCGGTCCGGAGATCGACTCCCAGGCTGTCGAGCCGAACGGCGTACCGTACCCGCAGGACGACGACTGGGCACACATCGACGCCGCCACCAAGCAGTACGACGGGTACAAGGTCCAGGCCATCCTGAACGAAATCGACGGCCTCGACCACTCCGGCAAGACCCGGGTCGGTACCCCGGCAATCTTCGGCATGAACTTCCAGACCGTGTCGGTCGCGCAGAAGATCCGCTCCACTGCCACGACGCTGATCGGCCCGGACGCGAACGGCAACTACACCACCAGCGCTCCGCAACCAGGTGGCTACCAGTGGGTCAACGGCCAACTCGTGCCGGGACCGGTCCTCGCCAGCGCCCTCGACTACGCCGACGCTCAGCTCGGCCGCATGGTCTCCGAAATCCGCAAGGACGGCCTCGCGGGCTCGACGACGATCATCGTCACGGCCAAGCACGGCCAGTCGCCGCAGGATCCGACGAAGCTCATCACGGTCCGGGATGCCCCGATCATCAGCGCCATCAACGCCGCCTGGGCGCAGGCGCACCCGGGCAACACCAGCCTGATCGTCGCCGGAACCGACGACGACCTGTGGCAGTCCTACCTGTCGGACAACTCGCAAACCGCGTGCGAGTTCGTCAAGAGCTACCTGTGGAACCACACCGCGCAGGGTTACGACGTCAACCAGAACCCGGTCACCGTCCAGCACTCGGGTCTCGCGCAGATCTGGGCCGGCGCCGCCGCCGCCAACTTCTTCGGCGTCCCGGTCGACGACGGCCGCTACCCCGACGTCTTCGGCAAGGTCCAGGAAGGCATCGTGTACGCGAAGCCGACCAAGCTCGCCGAGCACGGCGGTATGAACACCGGTGACCAGCACGTCCTGATGGTTGTCAACGGCCCGGGCATCCCGGCTCAGGTCGACTCCACTTCGGTCGAGACCACCCAGGTCGCACCGACGATCCTCGCCGTCCTGGGGCTCAACCCGGCCAAGCTGACGGCCGTCAAGGCCGAGGGCACCCAGGTCCTTCCCGGCCTCGGCCGACCGCAACCGGGGCGCTGACCCGGCACCAAAGGTCAATCGGCAGCACGGAACCGGAGGCTGGGGCGATTCGCCCCGGCCTCCGTCGTTCGATATATCCACTGTGGAGCGTCTGCCCGCCCGCTACTCGGTGCCGTTGTTTTCGATCGTGGCGAGCTGGGCGCGGACCTTTTCGGCTTCGGGCGTGCCGAGGTCGGTGTAGAGGGTGAGGGCGCGCCGGTAGTGGCGGTCGGCGCGCGTGAGGTCGCCAAGGTCGTGGTGGTTTCGGCCGAGGCCGGCGTGGGCGCGGGCATGCTGGAGCTGCTCGCCGATGGCGGCGGCGATGGCGTGGGCGGCGGTGTGGTGGGTCAGGGCCTCGGCGGGGTGGCTGGTGGCGCTCGCCGTTTCGCCGAGGCCATTGAGTGCGGAAGCCTCGCCGTCGCGCTCGCCGATCTCGCGGAAGAGGGTGACGGCCTGCCGGAGGTGGTCGGCGGCGCGGGCCGGCTGGCCGCGCCGGGTCTGGAGGGTACCCAGGTAATCCAATGTCCGGGCCTGTGCGGTCCGGTCGCCGTTGCCGTATGCCAGGGCCAGTGCCTGCTTGAAGTGAGCGTCGGCGGACTCGTACCGATCCAGCTGCGTCTCCACGTCGCCGAGGATGGTGAGCACCCACGCCTCGCCGGTGCGGTCGCCGAAGTGTTGGAACCGGGCAAGAGCCTGTTCGAAATGGTCGATGGCGGGTTGCAGGTGGCCGAGTAGCGCCTCGACCTCGCCCAGGTTGGCCAGCGCGCCGGCCTCGCTGGCGAGGTCGCCGCCCTCCCGGTACAGCGGACCGGCCTGCGTGTGGTGGCGGGCGGACTGCTCCAGGTTGCCGCGCTTGGCTTCGAGGTTGCCGAGGTTGGTGTGGGCGCGGGCCTGGCCGACCAGATCGCCAGCCCGCCGGCAGACCGCCAGCGCCTGACGCAGGTGCTGTGCGGCCGGTTCGTACTCGCCGAGCATGTGCAGGGTGGCGCCGAGGTTGACCAGGACGTGTGCCCGCTCGACGAGGTCGGCGGTGGTATCGGCGGCCCGCAGCGCGTGGCTGTGCAGGGCCAGGGCATCCGAGTGGTAGCCACCATTGAGGTACCGGTAGAGAGTGGTGGACAGCCTCGTGGTGTGACTGGCCCAGCCGTGGCCGGCGGTATGCGCGGCGACCGCGACGAGGGTCGGGCGTTCGGTGTCCAGCCAGGCGCGCGCGGTGTCCTCGTCGGATAGGCTCGGCGCCGGCGTGGTGGCTGGCTGGATTCGTGGCCGCCGGTGGATTTCGGCGGGGTAGCTGAGGTCCATGGCCGCGGCCGCGGTGGCGAGATAGTAGTCGAACAGGCGGGTCAGGGCGGCGCGGCGGGCCGGTGGCGGGTCCTCATCCCGGGCCCGTTCGGCGGCGTACGCGTGGACCAGATCGTGGCAGGTGTACCGGCTGGCATTGGCCGGTTGCAACAGATTGTCGCGGTGCAGGTGCTCCAGATCCGTTTCGGTGCTGCGCAGGTCGCCGCCGGTGAGTGCCGCCGCGGCGTACGCGTCGAAGTCCTGCCCCGGGTGCAGTGCCAGCAACCGGAACAGTCGTTGCCGGTTGCTGGTCAACTGCCGGTAGGAGAGGTCGAGGGCGAGTTCCACGCCGGTGTGCAGGTGACCGGTCTGGTGCCGTTCGTCGATCCGGTCGGCGTGGTCGGTGAGGGTCCAGCCGGCCCTGGCTCGCAACTGTCCGGCGATCAGCCCCAGCGCGAGCGGCAGGTACCCGCAGCGGCGCGCGATCCGCCGGGCGGCGTCGGGATCGGGCCCGACCGGTACCTCGGGCGCGGCGCGGGTCAGATAGCCGACCGCGTCATCGGCACCGAATACGTCCATGGTGACGTGTGCGGTGGGTCGCAGCCCGGTCAGCCTGCGCCGGCTGGTGACCAGTACGAGGCAGCCCGCGGTCTCCGGCATCAGCGGGCGTACCTGTTCCTCGTCGGCCGCGTTGTCCAGCACGATCAGCGTGCGGCGGTTACCGGCCAGAAGGGAACGGTAGGCGGCGGTACGGGCCGGCAGGTCGTGCGGGATCTGGTGGCCGGGTACGCCCAGCAGCCGCAGGAACCCGTCGAGTACGGCGGCCGGGTCGGCCGCTGGCTGGGTGGGGTCGGGGTGGAAGCCGCGTAGGTTGACGAACAGCACCCGGTCGACCAGCTTCTCCCGGAGGAGCATGTGTCCACTGTGGATGGCCAATTGGGTCTTGCCGATCCCGGCCATCCCCGAGACCACCACCGCCTGCGCCACCGAGGAACCGTGGCGCAGCGCGCCGAGGATCTGGTCGAGTTCGGCGGTACGGCCGGTGAAGGCGGTCAGGCCCGCCGGGAGGGTGTCGTGGACCCGAACCTGGAACGCCGCCCGGGTCTGTCCACTGATAACCTGCAGCGCCTGCCGCCACTGTGCCACGTACCCCAGATCCGGGCACAGCACCGCCGCGATCGACTCGACCAGGTCGGCGTTGAGTCGCCGCCGGCCCGGCCGGAAGCAGTCCACGACAGTGGTCTTCCCCACCAGCTCGGCGGCGGGCCGCCCGGCGGAAAGCCAGGCCGCGTTGACCCGGTCTTTGATCGACTCGTAGGACGGGTCGCCGGCCCAGACCTTCAACGACCGCAGTCGCTCGACGAGATCGTCCAGCGTGCTGGCCTCGCCGGGATCGGGCAGCCCGGCAGGCGCATCCGGCGTTTGCCGCGCAGCGGGCATGACCTACCTCCCGAACCGGGTCGTCTCAGGCTCTTCCATGCTCAGTCACCCCCGACCGGTTGGCTGTCGGCCCGAAGACACCCGGCGCCATCTGGCACGGCGGTCGGGCGGTACTCCGGTCGTGCCGGCCGCCGTTCGGATTCGGTCGGGATCCGTCCACCCGGACCGGCGATGCGCGACAGTCGATCCTGGCCGAAGTCGGCCACCCGTCGTGTCCACATAGGACTCGGCGCCAATCGCGCGATGCCACTCGACGAGGAGAACCATGCGGGTAAGCAGGTACGAAAACACGAGTAGCCTCGCCGTCTCCAACCCATCGGGGGAATCTCATGCTTAGAAACAAGGTCGGGGTAGCGCTCGGCACGCTCCTGACCGTGCTCGTCGTGGCCAGTACGGGGGTACCGGCAGCCGCCGATCCCGGTGGTGGTGGCAAGTCGAGTCCATCCACAGTGGAGCGGGTACCGACCGGCAGAGCCTGCACCGAACACTCGGGAAACAAGCAGGGGCGGGACGAGTACGCCAGTTGCGTCGGGGTGACCGCACGGCTGGACCGGGCGCCCTCGCTCGGGCAGACCGCCACGCTCACCGCGACGGTGAGCGCCAGCGTGCCGCTGCCACCCGCCGACATCACGATCGAGCTACCCGCACAGCTCGCCTGGGACTCCGCGCCGGCCGGGTTCACCGCTGACCGGGTGACGTCGCTGCGACCGGAACGCTCCGGAACCATCGCCACCGCCCGGCGCACGCTGCAGTTGACGCCCGGCCGGCCCATGACGTTGACCGGTACGGTCAAGGCGGTCGCTGCCGGGTACGGCGAGATCGAGGTCCGCGCCACCGCGACGCGCGGTACGGACTCCGACGCCGGCCGGGACATCGTCTTCCTCACGGTGGGGGCCAAGGGGCAGCCGTCCCGGCTCGGGGCCGTCGCCGGGAAGACCGACCTGACCGTGGCCACCCTGCCGGCGCCGCCGAAGGCCGCCGCGCGCCCCGCCTGGCAGCAGAACCGAAGCGTTGGCACCCAAGGGCTGGGGCCGGTGACCGCACGCCGCGCGGACGCCGCGCCACTCGCCTGCGACAGCCACGTGACCGGGCAGTGGGGATACTTCGACCAGGACGGCGTGTTCCGCAACCCGCCGAACTTCCAGGTGCAGGTGCGGGACCTCGCACGCGGCACGCTGTTCGCCGGCGTCACCGACTTTGGCGGCCGCTTCAACTTCTGCTTCGACTCGTCGGTGGCAACCCAGCTCTACCTGACGTTCGTCGCGGAGAACAGCATGTGGCGGGTGCAGAACGGTGCCAACGTCTACAACTGGAGCACCGGTGTCGTACACAATCCGGCACCGGGCAGTACCGTCGACTTCGGCTCGATGATCCCGGGCAGCCCCGACGACTATCGCGCGGTACACGCCTTCGACGAGGGGGACGACAGCTGGCTGTCGATTCCCAAGCCCAACACCTCGTGTTGGGACCAGAAGGAGACCGCCTGCCGGCAGGTTCGCATCAACTGGCCGCTGGACTCCGCGCACACCACAACGCAGTACGACACCGTCAACAACACCGTGTACCTGGAGCCGGACGACCCGAACGCGCCGATCGTGGTGGCCCACGAGATCGGGCACGCCGTCATGGACGACCTCTACAACGACGCCTTCCCGGACCATCCGAACTGCGTCGAGCACTTCCTCGAAATCACCACCAACGCCGGCTGTGCCTGGGTCGAGGGGTTCGCGGACTGGTTCGCGCTCACCGCAAACCACTCGAACTTCTTCCGGTGGCCCACCGGCGAGTCGGTGGACCTGGAGAGCCCGACCTGGGGCAGCAACTTCGCCAACGGCGATACCAACGAGGCCCGGGTTGTCGGCGCGCTGCTCGACATCGCCGACTTTACCAACGAAGGCCTGTGGGACCGGTCCAGCGAGGGTACCGCCAACATCTGGTTCGTCCTCAACCACTCAATCGACAACAACTTCGCGAGCTTCTGGAGCGATCGGGCCCGGGACGGCTTCGACGTCTCCGACACGGGCGCGCTCGCATCGCTGTACCAGAACACAATCGACTACGGGTTCCGCGAGCCGCTCGCCGATCGGACGCTGCTACAGCGCCCGATTCCCACCCCGCACAACTTCAGCTTCAGCACGTCCACGCCGTACTGGACGGTGGTCGGGGTGATCCCGTTCAGCAGCACCGACGAGGACCTGAGCCTGTACGACGACCGGGCCCAGACGGTCTTCCTGGGCGGCAGCGTCTTCGGGCTTGAGACAACCGACTTCGTCGCCGTCGACTCCAACCGCCGCACGTTCGGTGACTACTACCCACGCGTCAACCACTTCAGTGGCATCGGTGGATACGACATCGAAGTCGCACAGGGCGGCGGCGCCACGCTGGTCGCCGGAGTGCCGATGACCGTGAGCATGCCGAACGATCTCGTGGCGGTACGGGACACCTTCCTCAGCGCGGGTGTTCCGGTGACGCTGTCCATCACCCCGGCCGCCGGGCAGAACGTCGACCTCTTCCTGATGGGCGACAACCCGAACGACGCGACGACATTCGTCCGCGGCCGGAGCGCGGCCGTGGCATCGAGCACGAGCGGCGGCGCGGGGGCGGCCGAGACCCTGACCTACACCCCGACCGTCACCGGCTGGTTCGGTGTGGTCATCACCCAGCGGGGAGGCACGGGTGACGTCAACCTGACCCGGGCCTGACCGCCAGCCAATGAACCCGGTGGGTGCCGCTCGCGGCGCCTACCGGGATCATTGTCATTCCGGTTGATCCGCCACTCGCGAGCCAGCCGGCGAACCCTGCGTACACCCTTGCCATCACCCGAATGCCGGCGTCTATGGGCTGGCTCTGATTCTTCGGGTGTACCCTCTCGAACGGTCGTTAACTTCGACGAAGATCGATTCTTGGGGGCATCATGGTAGGTCCGGTCGGGACACGTCGCACCATCCTCAAGGCGGCCGCGGCCGTACCGGCGGCGCTGGCATTCCCGTCAGCGGCACGCTCGGCGCCCAGCGGGACGGCCGAAAACCCGGTCATCACTTGGGATCTCAACGCCCAAGCCTTCATCTGGGACGTCGCCCGCGAACAGCCGCAGGTACAGTCGCGCAGCTTCGCGATCGTCCACGGCGCCCTCTACGACGCGGTGAACGCGATCGCGGGCACTCCGTACCAGCCCTATCTCGTGGCGCCGCGGGCCAACGGGCACGAGTCGAAGGCCGCGGCGGTCGCGACCGCCGCCCAGCAAACCTTGCTCTTCCTGTACCCCGGCCAGCAGGCGGCGCTCCAGACGCAGTACGACGATTACCTGGCCGGCATTCCCGAGGGCCCGTCGAAGCGGCGCGGCATCGCGGTCGGCGAGCAGGCCGCCGCCGCCATGGTCGCGGCGCGGCAGGGTGACGGCGCGTTCGGCAGCGAAGCCTGGGTCGTGGGTACCCAACCCGGCCAGTGGCGCCCCACCCCGCCCAGCTTCGCCTCGGACACCGCGTGGGTCGGGCATGTCAAGCCGTTCCTCATCCCCAGCGCCTCGATGTTCCGCACCGCCGGACCGCCGGCGCTCACCAGCGCCACCTACGCGCAGGACATCAACGAGGTCAAGGCGATCGGCGCGAAGAACAGCACGGTACGCACCACCGACCAGACCCAGGCCGCGCTCTGGTGGCACGACCGGCACCTCACCTCGTGGGAGATCCGCCGCCAGCTCGCCACCACCCAGCGGCTGGACGCGCTCCAGACGGCACGGATGTTCGCGATGATCGACCTCGCCGAGGCCGACGCCTCGATCGCCTGCTTCGACGAGAAGGAGGCGTGGATGCGCTGGCGACCGGTGACCGCGATCGAGCTCGCCGACACCGACGGGAATCCCGACACCGACGCCGACCCGAGCTGGCTGCCGCTGCTCGTCACGCCGGCCCATCCCGACTACACCTCGGGCCACACCGCACGCACCGCCGCGATCACGGGGACGTTGACCTACTTCTTCCGGCGCGACGACATCGCGTTCAGCGCGTTCAGCGCCGACTCGGGTACCACCCGCTCCTTCACCAGCTTCTCCCAGGCGCTCGCCGAGGTCATCGAGGCGCGCATCTGGGGCGGTATCCACACCCGCAACGCGGACGTGGCGGGCGCGGCGATCGGCGCGGCGGTCAGCCGGTACATCACCCGCCGGTTCTTCCGCCCGCTGCGGTAGTGGGCGGCCGGCTTATTCGAAGCGGACGTTGTCGGTGACCGTGATGCGGTTCAGGATCGGCAGGCAGGCGAGGAGAACGGCGACCGCGAGCAGCATGCCGGAGCCGAGCGTGACGTAGTAGGTCCCGTCCGGGATCGCGGTACCGTGCCCGGGCGCGAGTGCTCGCGTCACGGGCAGCGATACGACGAACCCCACCACCGCGGCCAGCGCCGTCGCGGCTACGAGCGGAAAGATGGTCTCCAGCAGCACCACCCGGTACAGCGCGCGCACCGGCGTGCCGGTCAGCCGCAGCAACGTGAACGGCCGCCTGCGTTCCACGATGCTGCCACTGAATGCCACGGCGAGGCTGCAACCGGCGATGAGCAGAGTCAGCCCGGCTACGATGACCACCGCCCGCTGGGCTTCCAGGTACAGCGCCTCCCGGGCGTTTCCCACTTCGCCGAACGTCTGCGGCGCCCCGCCGGATTCGTCGAGCTGGACGGTGTACCGGCTGAGCAGGGTGCGGGCGCGTTCCAGAGCGGCCGGACTGTCCACAGTGACCAGTACGACGGCGAGGCCGCGCCCGGCCGGGTCGTCCGCTACGGCTGGGGTCTGCGCGGTCACCAGCGGCAGGGTTCTGTTCAGCGCGGCCAGGTTGTCGGTGAACAATGAACTGGTGTCGATCAGTACGTGCGTGGCGCCGATCGGGCAGGTGCCGAGCGCGGGCACCGCGCGCAGGTCGGCGCAGCTGATGAGGTCGGCGCCGTGGTCGAGGTAGAGCGGAACCGGGTGCGTACCGGGCACCGCGGCCAGCTCCCGCAGCAGGGTCGCGGTGGTCGCCGGCGGCAGACCCGCCACGGGAGTCCGGGACGGGCGGCAGGGTCCGTCGCAGTCAGACTTGTCCAGGAACGCGGCGCGTAGCACGCCACGCAGTTGGTTGTCGGCTGTGGTGTGTTGGCTGTCGATGGCGGCGTGGGCGATGGCGGACAGGGCGGTACCGACGAGGACCGCCAGTACCAGGCCGCTGACCGACCGGTACGCGGCCCGCGGGTTGTCGGCGAGCCGGCGCGCGGCCAGCACCGCAGGACCGCTGCGGGCGTACCGGGCGAGGAGCCGGGCCGCGCGCATGGTCAGCCACGGTCCGGCCACCACCAGGCCGATGATCACTACCGTCAGGCTGAGCATGGCCGGTCCCGGTTTCTGCCGCTGGGCCGCGGCATTCAGCAGCAGCGGCACGCAGAACAAGGGCAGGCCGACGCCGAGGAGGACCAGCCGCCACGCGCGCGGCGGCCGGGGCGTGGTTCGGCGGCTGACGCCCAGTGGAGAGATGCCCACGCGGTACAGGGACGACACCGATGCCGCGCCGGCGGCCAGCGGTACCCCGATCAGCGCGCCGGCGTAGTCCGTTGCGCTGGGCGCGATATCCGTGGCGTAGAACGGGTTCCCGATCAGCGACAGGTGGGCGAGCGCCGGGTGCAGCGCGGCGTACCCGGCCACGCCGATCAGCGCCCCGACCAACCCGCCCAGCGCGGCGTCCACCGAGGCGATGACGCTGACCTGCCGCCGGGTCGCGCCCACGAGGCGCAGTGCGGCGTATCGCTCCTCGCGACGCGCGGCGGCCAGGCGGGTGGCGGTACCGATCAGCAGGAGCATCGGTATCAGCAGGGCGACCGCGCCGACGCCGAAGCCGAACCGGTAGAACTGCGACGTGCTAAGGCTGCGCGGTGCGGTGTTGATCGCCGATACTCGAAGGACGCCCTTGCCGGGCGCGAGATCCGACGGCGGGTACCCGACGACGATCGCCAGTTCGTCCGGAGTGGACAGTGCCGCCCGACCGAGCGTACCGGCCAGGGCACCCGGGAAACGGGCGCCCAGTTCGTCGGCTGGTACCCGGGCCAGCAACGCGGCCAGCGCGGGCGAGGCGTAGAACTCGCCGGGCGCGGGCATGCGCGACAGCCCCGGTACGACCGGCGCCGAGGCGGCAAGCGTGGCCACATCGAGTCGTTCGATCTTCCTGCCCTCGTAGTAGTC
Source organism: Rugosimonospora sp. (assembly GCA_051986465.1). GTDB lineage: Bacteria > Actinomycetota > Actinomycetes > Mycobacteriales > Micromonosporaceae > DATEJJ01. The sequence continues at coordinate 5,284 of JBPYFB010000364.1, read as the reverse complement.
CAGCCGGTACCGCCACAGCAGCGTGGCCGACGACGGCGGATCGGCCTGCTGGTGCGTGCACTCCCAGCACGGTTGCCGTTGCGTGTCCTGATACGCGTGGTACAGGCCGAGCACGCACAGCAGCAGGCTCACGCCGATGGCGACCGCGGCCGAGGTGACCAGCAACCGGGTCAGCGCCTCGCGGCCACTGCGCAGCGTCAGATACAGTCCGAACCGGATCATCAGACACTGACCGCCGGCGCCGGTGCGACGACGCTGCCGTCGCGGACGATGATCTGGCGGTCCGCGTGCGCCGCGACCCGCGGGTCGTGCGTCACCAGGACGACGGCGGTGTGTTCGGCCCGGGCCGCGTCCACCATCAGGTCCATCACCTTTTCGCCGGAGAGTGAGTCCAGCGATCCGGTGGGCTCGTCGGCGAACAGCACGCGCGGCTGGCTGACCAGGGCGCGGCCGACGGCGACCCGCTGCGCCTGCCCGCCGGAGAGTTCGCCGGTACGGCGGCCTTCCAGCCCGTCGAGTTCCAGGCGGGCAAACCACGCCGACGCGCGCGCGTACGCCTCGCCACGGCGTACCCCGGACAGCAACAGCGGCAGCGCGATGTTGTCCAACGCGGTCAGCTCCGGTACCAACTGTCCAAACTGGAACACGAACCCGAACGCGGTGCGCCGCAGCTTGGTCCGGGCCCCGTCGCCGAGGGTGTCCAGCCGCCGGCCGTCGTACCACACCGCACCCGAGTCGGGCGTGTAGATGCCGGCCAGGCAGTGCAGCAGCGTCGACTTGCCAGACCCACTCGGGCCCATCACGGCGACGATCTCACCGGGTGCCACATCGATGCTCGCCTCGCGCAGGGCCACGGTGGGGCCGAACGACTTGCCCACCCCGTCCGCGCGGAGAATGCCGGTACTCATCGAGTGATCTCTTTCCGTAGTTGGTCGAGCCGGGCCGCGGTCAGATCGATCCATCGCAGGTCGGCTTCGAGATGGAACAGCCCGAAGTCCGCGAGCAACGACCGGCTCAGCGCGCCGGTCTTGCGCATCGCGGTCAGTTCGCGCATCCGGTCCAGGTGCGTGATGCGCTGCGCGTCGAGGTACTCGGCGGCCGGCCGGTCGGACAGCAACGCGAGTACCACCTTGACGAACAACACCGCCTGCAGTCCGGGTTCGGGCCGCTCCGGTTCGGCGAGCCAGCGCTCCAGCCGGGTGACACCGCTCGGCGTGATCGCGTACCGCTTCCGCTCGGGCCCCTCGCCCGGCTCCGAGCCATGCACCGTGATGTGCCCGTCGCGCTCCAGCCGGGACAGGGTCGTGTACAGCTGACCGAAGGACAGCGGCCGGCCGTTGTCCGCGAACAGCGAGTCGTACTCGCGCTTGAGCTCGTAACCGTGGCTGGCCTCCGGTTCCAGGAGGCCCAGCAGCGTCGTCGGAACATTCACGCCGCGACTATACTACGAGAGTGTACTCCGGCAAAGTACTCTGGTACGGCAGCCCAGTCTCCGGCGTGCAGGCACGCACTACGGCATGTTGGCGAGGCGGAGGATCTCGTCGACGACGCACTCGATCGGTGCGGCGGCATCGATCCGGGTACCCGCCTGCGGAATCCTCTCCTTCGTCCGGTGCAACCGTGCGATGATCTCTCGTTCCTCCGGCCGTCCGCCCCAGTCGCTCGGATCGACCGCCACGCGCTCGTCGATCCGCCTCATCACCTCGTCCAGATCGGTGACTTCGAGGATGAAGACGCCGTCGAACAGGTCGATGTGCTTCGCAACGTTCCCGGAACCCCCGCAGAAGAACGTCACCGCCTCGCCCTGGTCCGAGACGATGGCCTTCACCCGGTCAACGTTCCAGATGCGGGGTTTGCACGGGTCGGGGTCGGTTGGCTCGCCGGTCTCCGGGTCGCCGTCGTAGGCCAACTCCCGGTCCCCGTGGATGACGTGAAAACCGCGTCGCTGCAACTCGTTGGCGACCGTCGTCTTACCGGTGCCAGAGCCCCCTTCGATCAAGTAGTTCCGGACGCCCACTGCCTCGCTCCCGCTCGATGTGGCCCAGTCGTCCGCAAACCTTACAGATCTTGACCAAGCTCCGCAGCGACCCGGACTACACGCTGGCCTCGTGCGTGGGCCTGGGCGCCAGCGGGCCGCCGAGCAAAGGTCGCCTGCACCGAATGGTTGGACTCCGTGTGCCAGTGCCATTCTCGGCCAGTGCGGGCGAGCCGAACCTTGTAGCATGCCGCGTGCATCCCCCTCGTATGAGCAAAAAGGACCCCCAATGCATCGCCGCCTTACCCCAGTCCTGTTGTGCTGTCTGCTGGCGCTCGTCGGGTGCACGCCTGGCCAGCGTGAGACGCAGCCACACGCCGCGTCCACGGCCAGCCCCACACCTTCGACGGCACCGTCATCCGCGGCGCCCGTCGTCGGGACATGCCACCGCCTCGACGATGAGGAGAGCATCCCGGTGTACCTGCAACAGGACGATGGGCACCAGGCCGAGGTGCCCTGCTCGTACCAATCGGGCGTGAACGTGACGGAGGCAATTTATGCCGGGTCGTTCACCGGTGCCGCCGCTAGCCCCACCGATCTACCGACTCCCGGCACCAGCGCCGAGCGCGACGCGTACCGGGTGTGCATAAGCTCGGCCGACAGCTATTTCGGCGGCGACTTCTATACAACCACCGCCGAACTCATCCTGGTCGTGCCGTCGATCTCAGCGTGGAGCGACGGCCAGCGGTGGTTCCGATGCGACCTGGCCGGAACCGCCAACCCCCTGTCCGCGTCGAGGTCGGTCAACCATACGGCGCTCATCCGGGACGGGCTGCGCGGCACCCGGCCGGCCGCTATCGGCTGTTTGAAGGCAACCTGGGGCGACCAAGCAGTGGCGTCGCTGACCCGGACCGGCTGCAACCAGCCGCACCAGGTCGAGTTCGCCGGCGCGTTCTTCGTACCGGACATCCCATGGTCGACGTACTACAAGGACGGGCTGACCATTGACCACAGCGGATGCGCAAAGGTGGATGCCCAGTATCTTGGATACCCGAACTCGACCACCGTGCCGCGGTCCGGTCTGGATTACTTCACCATCACCAGCTCCCAGGAGCGATGGCAGGTGGGCGACCGCGCCGTGCGGTGCTACCTCACCCCCTACCCCCGCCGGACATACGTAGGAAGCTATAAGGGCGTGCGTGCCGGCAAGCCCCACGTCTGAGCCTTCCGGGCGCCAGCCGTCGCCGGTTGGCTTCGACCGGAAATCGGTGACATGACCTGGTGGGGGCCGCCGGCGGTACAGAATCGGGTATGGCCAAGACCGTGCTGGTGACCGGGGCTTCCGGCTTCGTCGGTACCCACCTCGTCGACGCACTGGTCGCGACCGGCTACGAGGTACGGGCCATGACCCGGCACCCGGACAGCTACCACGGCGCCGGTACCCCGGTCGCCGGCGACGTCACCGACGCCGCGACCATCGGGCCGGCTCTGGAGGGCGTCGACTACGCCTACTATCTGGTGCACTCACTGGGATCCCCCGGCTACGCCGATACCGACGCCCAGAGCGCACAGGCGTTCGCGCTCGCGTGCGGCGAACGCGGCGTGGACCGCCTCATCTACCTGGGCGGCCTCGGCGAGGACTCGCGGCTCTCCGCGCACCTGCGCTCACGCCGGGAGGTGGAGCGGCGCCTGACCGCCGGCCCGGTACCGGCGACCGTCCTGCGCGCCGCCGTCGTGATCGGTCACCGCAGTATCGTCTGGGAGATCACCCGCCAGCTCGTCGACCACCTACCCGCCCTGCTCACTCCCCGCTGGGTCGCCACCCGCACCCAACCGATCGCCCTCGACGACGCGGTGCGCTACCTCGTCGGCGTGCTCGACCACGACGAGACCCGCAACCAGGTCTACGACATCGCCGGCCCGGACGTGCTGCCCTACCTCGGCCTGCTGCAACGCACCGCGGCCGTGCAGGGCAGAAGGCTGCCCAACGTCACCGTCCCGCTGCTCAGTCCCCGCCTGTCGGCGCTGTGGCTGACGCGGGTCACCGACGTCGACACCGCCGCCGCCCGGAACCTGGTGGACTCCATGACCGTGCAGACCGTCGCGCGCGAGCACACCATCCACGACGTACTGCCCGGCCCATGCCTGGATTTTGACGAGGCGGCCCGCCGCGCACTCGCCGCCTGCCATGCGGCACCACCACACAGCCACAGCCGCCCCAGATCCTGACCGCTTTCCCCAGGCCCACGGGGCAACGGGTGAGTCCTCGACGACATCCGCCAGGCCGCTTTGATTTGTACAGCGCGTCGTACTCGCGCTTGAGCTCGTAGCCGTGGCTGGCCTCAGGCTCTCTTCCGCTGCAGACCTGTCGCTCGCTCAAAGACTCTATGCGCCCGCGGCTTATGCGCTGAGGTTCGGGTCAGGACTGTGGCAGCGGCGGGCTGGTTGGTGCGTAGAGCCAGGCGGTGAGCAGCCCGCTCAAGTCATGCCCGGCAACCCGGCTCGCGGCGTGGATGAACTGTGTGGTATCCGCGTTGCCGTCCCGGTGCTCGGATACCCAGGTACGCATGATGGCGTCGAAGGTCGACTCACCCACGCGCTGCCGCAGCGCGTACAGAGCCAATGCGCCACCCGTGTAGACGTTCTGCGAGTACAACGTGGTCGCGGCGCGTGGCGCTGCCGGCGGCCCGTACCGGTCGCGCAGTTGCTGGTCGCTTTCCGGATGGTCGAACGGGCTGTTGCTGTCGGAGCCTACATACCACCGGTGAACCTGTTCGGCCAGCGAAAGCCCGCCGTGCTGCGCCGCGTACGCGGCCGCGAAGTAGGTCGCCGGGCCCTCGTTGAGCCACAGGTCGCTCCATCGCCGCGGCGTCACGCTGTCACCGAACCACTGATGCGACAGCTCGTGTACCTCGGCCGGGCCGGTCAGTTGCACCGGAAAGTCGCCCGCGGCAATCCATTCGGGGAACACGGTAAGCGTCTGGGTCTCCTCGGAGAACGAGATCCTCTCCGGCGTACCAGGAGCCAGCAACAGCCCGTACGTGTCGAACGGGTACCGGCCCAGGTGCGACCCCAACCAGGCGACCTGCTCGCCGGTCCGGTCGAGGAACGGCCGCAGCGCGGGAAGGTCGGCCGCCGGTACCACGTCGCGCAGCGGCAGGCCGCCCGGGCCGGTGTGGCGGTACACCGCGTAGTTCCCGACCGCGATCGTCACCACCTCCGCCGCGATCGGCGCGCGTTCCTGCCACGTCCACGTGGTTCCGTCCGGACCCGGCTCGACACCGGTCAGCTCGCCGTTCGCGGCGCCGG
>JBPYFB010000363.1:0-8044 GCA_051986465.1 Rugosimonospora sp. | reverse complement strand
ACGAACGGGTGACACAGGAACACTGGGAGTAGGGCTCTACTTCGCGGGGCGTACGCCGGTTGGGCAATGTACGCGGCGCGGGGTAGCGCAGGTGTCATCGGCAGGGGGACGACTCGGCGCGGCGGTCTGGAAAGGATCGGTGAATACACCGAACCTGAAAGGAGTACGCCGTGCGCAGGGTGTACCTCGTGCTGGCCGGCCTGTTGATGCTCGCGGTCGTGGCACAGTTCTATTTCGCGGCGGTCGGCGCGTTTGCCAAGCCGCAGAACGACAAATCCTTCGCTCTGCACGAGATGACCGGCTCAGTCATCATCCCGGCGCTGTCGCTGCTGCTGACGATCGCGGCGGCGGTGGCGCGGGCACCGGGCCGGCTCATCGGGCTCAGCATCGCGCCGCTGGGCCTGGTAGTTGTGCAGATGCTCATCGTTACGATCGGGCGCGCGTTCAACGACACGGGCGACCAGACCACCCCGGTCGGGCTCGCGATCCTCGGCCTGCACGCGTTGAACGGGTTGGCCATCATGGCCCTCGCCGGCCTGCTCATGCGCCAGGCCCGACTCCTGGCGTTGGCGCCGAGGCCCGAACGGGCGACCGCGCCGGTGGGCTGAGCCAATGAACACGGGGGCATTGATGACGCTCGACCTGCTGGTCGGGTTTGTGGCGGCGGCCACCTGGCTGGGCGCGGGGGCGACGGCGGCGATCGGCCGCACCGGCGCCGCGCGGGTGCTCGCCGCCGCGGGCATGTTCGCCACCGTCTGTCGAGTATGGACGGTGCTGGCGCTCGCGGGAGCCGGCTGGTGGTTCGCGCAGGAGAAGCTGACCCTGACGTTGCCGCTCGCGGTGGTGACCGCGGTGGCCGCGGCGATTCTCGCGGGACCGGCGCTGCTGCGCCGTGGCGGGGCGGCCGCCGCCGGCCAACCCAGGGTCGTGGTGCCGTTGCTGACGAGCGGCTACGCGGCCGCCGTCGGCCTGATCCTCACGCTGTTCGCGGGATACCCGGCGACGGTACCGTCGGCCGTGGTGACGGTCGCCCTCGTCACGGCTGCCGCGTTGGTGACGGTACGGGTGATGGTGCCGAGCTCCGGTCGCCGGGTGGGCCTGGCGGTCGCGGTGACGCTCGGGCTCAGCCTGGTCGGCTGGGGCCTGGCGTACCTCGGTACCGGCACGTCACCCGCCGCGGCGGCGGGTACCACCTCGGTGCTCGCGCTGCGTGGCCCGGACACACCCGACCCGGGCGGTACCGTCCGGCGCTACACGTTGACCGCCCGGCGCGCCACCCTGACCCTCCCCAGTGGACAGAAGGTCGCGGCGTGGACCTTCAACGGGCAGGTACCCGGGCCGGCGCTCACCGCGACCCAGGGCGACCTGGTCGAGGTGCGGCTGCGCAACGCCGATGTGGCGCAGGGCGTGACGCTGCACTGGCACGGGTACGACGTGCCGGCGGGCGAGGACGGCGTACCCGGGCTCACCCAGGCGGCGGTCGCACCCGGGCAGGAGTTCGTGTACCGGTTCCGCGCCGGGCAGGCCGGCACGTACTGGTACCACACGCACGAGGTGTCCGACGTCGGCGTACGGATGGGGCTGTACGGCACGCTGGTCGTCCAGCCGCGTATGGCAGTGGCGGGCGGGCTGGACCTCGCGCTGCCCGTACACACACTGGCCAGCCGGACCCTGCTGGGCGACCGCGACGACCTGGCGACGCGCCCGGTCGCACCGGGTACCGCGGTGCGGCTGCGCCTGGTGAACACCGACAGCACGCCGCACCGGTTCACGCTTGCCGGGGTGGCGTACCGGCTGGTCGCCGTGGACGGCACGGACCTGTCCGGCCCCGGCGAGCTGACCCGGGTGGCGCTGCGGCTGGCCGCGGGCGGCCGGTACGACGTGGCGTTCACGATGCCCTCGGCAGGCGTGGCGCTACTCGTCGACGGCGACCGTACCGGCGGCCTCCGGCTGGCCCCGCCGGGCTCGGCACAGGCCACAGTGGACAGCACCGGCGGCTGGCCGGAGCTGGACCTGACCCGGTACGGGACGCCGGCCGCCCAGCCGTGGCACGCGGACACCCGCTTCGACCGGGACTACACGCTCGTCCTCGACCAGGGCCTGACGGTACGCGGCGGGGTGCCCCGCTTCGAGTACACGGTCAACGGGCGGGCCTTCCCGGCGATACCCACGATGGTCGTACGGGAGGGTGACGTGGTGCGGATGACCATCGTGAACCGGGGCCGGGTGACCCACCCGTGGCACCTGCACGGCCATCGCGTTCTCGTACTCGCCCGCGACGGCCATGCGGTGACCGGAAGTCCACTATGGATGGACACGTTCGACGTGCGCCCCGGCGAAGTGTGGCAGGTGGCGTTCCGCGCGGACAACCCGGGCGTGTGGATGAACCACTGCCACAACCTCAGCCACGCGGCCCAGGGCATGCTGCTGCACCTCGCGTACGAGGGGGTGAGCTCGCCGCTCCACGAGGGGCACTAGGGCAGCCGCACCACGTCGAAGTCGGTATCCGGCGTCGGCGTGATGTCGAAGCGGGCGTTGACGACGTACAGGCGCGACCCGAACAGGTCCCCTGTGGACGGTACCCGAAGCAGCGGGCTGGTCAGCTCGCACAGCAGGGTGCCGGAACCGAAGTCGGCGCTCATGTGCAGCACGGCGACGAGGTTGTTCCTGTTGCGGATGACGTAGAGCGTCTGTCCGCGCAGGACCAGCCCGTCGCCGTTGCTGACCGAGTACCCGCCGAGGTCGACCAGCGTGCTCGCGCCGGTGTGCGGGTCCACCGAGACCAGGCGGCCCGCGGTCGACTGCACGACGATCAGCCGCCCGGTGGGCGTGGCCACGATGCCGTTGTTGAAGGCGCCCGGGTCCGCCGCCGGGCCGGACAGCGCCAGTGTGCTCGCCGCGCCGGGCAGCCGCCCGTCGGGCCCGAGCGGTACGACGCGGAGCACGGGTTGCGGCGAGTCGGTGAGGTACACCCCGCTCGGGGTGAGCGCGATGTCGTTGATGAAGGTCGGCGCGGTGCTCGCGAGCGGGTAGTGCGCCAGCACGGCACCGCTGGTCGCGTCGTACACGGTCGCGTCGCCGCCGCCCGCACCGGCCGCCCAGAGCCGGTTCTGCGGGTCGAGCTTGAGGCCGGTCTTTGCGGTGCCCGGGGTCCCCGGGATGAACACGTCACCGCGCCCGGTGGCCAGGTCGCCGCGGAAGATCGCGCCGTTGGCGCGGGAGCCGACGTAGAAGGTGGTGCCGTGGCCGATCGTCAGGCCCTCGGGGAGCCAGCCGTTGGGCAGCGGGATGTCGGCTGGGAACGGGGTGCCGTTCGCGCCGGCCGGGTTACCGGTGCCCAGCAGGCCGGTGCCGAGCGTGAGCAGTGCCAAGGCGAGTGTGGTGATGAGTCTTCGCATTCGTGGAACCACCTCTCCGTGGATACACATCTAGCGAAGATTGTAAATGTAATTTGGTGAGTCGTGTTATGCGCTCTGCTCAGGCCCGAACGTCTCGGTGACCAACTGGGTATCCATGTACTCGCGGACCTCCTGGATGAGTCCGTCCTGGAATCGAAAGACCCAGCAGTAGTTGTTGTCGTACCGGCGACCGTCGGCCAACTCGTTGCGTCCCGAGTGCTCCACGACCACGTAGTCGCCATCGCCGTAGATGCCGCGTACCGCAATGCTCGACGACGGGCTGAGCGTTTCCCAGGCTCCGCCGAACAGCGTCTCCACCACGAGCCGCTTGCCCTCAAACGTCCGGGACCACTGGTTGACGCCCATCCAGCGCCACCTGACGTTCTCGGCCATCACATCGAAGAGCGGCCCGACCTGGCCCCGCGACATCGAACTCATGACCTCTCGCACGCGTTCCTTGGGTTCCATGAACCGATACCGTATCCGCTCGTGGCTCGGCTTGACTCCGGCGAGCGTAAGTCGTAGCTTACCGTTCGTGGACACTTACCAAGCCGGCGATGGCTGGGACGCGCTGGGAGATCCCACCCGGCGCGCCATCGTCGCGTGCTTGGCGCAGCGGCCGAGGGCGGTCGGCGAGCTCGCCGACGAACTGCCGATCAGCCGGCCGGCGGTATCGCAGCACCTGAAGGTGCTCAAACAGGCCGGACTGGTTACCGACAGCGCCGTCGGCACCCGCCGGGTGTACCGGCTGAATCCGGCCGGTGTGGCCGCCCTGCGTGATCAGCTCGATACGTACTGGAACAAGGCCCTGGCCAACTTCCAGGAGATCGCCGAGCAGGACCAGAACGAGGAGAACTCATGACCCAGCCAGACGCCACGGTCGTGCGCCGGCAGATCGTTGTCGACGCACCGGTCGAGCGGGCCTTCGCCGTATTCACCGAGCGGTTCGGCGATGTCAAGCCATCGGAGCACAACCTGTTGCAGTCGCCGATCGCCGAGACCGTGTTCGAGCCGAAGGTCGGCGGGCACATCTACGACCGGGCCGTTGACGGTAGCGAGTGCCATTGGGCGCGTGTCCTCGAATTCGAACCGCCGGACCGGGTCGTGTTCAGTTGGGACATCAGCCCGCAGTGGCAGATCGAGACCGATCCGGACAACACCAGCGAGGTCGAGGTCAGGTTCGTCGCCGAGACCCCGACCCGCACCCGGGTCGAGCTGGAGCACCGCCACCTCGACCGGCACGGCGCCGGTTGGCCGGCCCTGCGTGACGGCGTCGGCGAAGCCGAAGGATGGCCGCTCTACCTCTCCCGGTACGCCGCCCTCTTCGGCGCGGACCGCTGAGCGCCCCGGACACCACGAGCACCGTCCACAGCGAATTCTCAGCAACCACACAGGCCGAGTCAGGCTTGTTGCCTCATGATGAGGCGTGGTCGCGGACCGGTACTCGCTGCGCGCGAAGCTCGTGGTGTCCGTACTGGCGCTGGTCACCTGCGCGCTCACGGTGATGGGCGTGGCGAGCGTGGCGGCGCTGCGCCGGTACCTCGTCGGCCGGCTGGACGCCACCGTGTCGGACGTCTGCGCCCAGCCGGATCAGTTCGGGCTCCAGATCGACCAGTTGGCGCACCTGAACAACGGTTCCCGCACCGGACTGCCCAGCCCCTACATCGTGGGGGTGTACGACACGGAAGGCACGCTGCTCGGGTGGATACTGCCGCCGGCGCCGGGCGCGGTCCCCCGCGTGGTTCCGTCGGCGCTGTCCCGCACCGGGATCTTCACCGTCAACTCCACCCGTTCGCGCGTCCGGTGGCGGGCGTGTGTGGTGACGTTCCCGCAGCAGGGGTACGTCGTGGTCGGTGCGAACATGTCCGATGTGGACAGTTCGGTCGGCCAGTTGGAGACCCTGATGCTGTACGTCGGGCTGATCGTGCTCCTCGCCATGGCGCTCGTGGGCACCTGGCTGGTACGCGCGAGCCTGCGCCCACTCGGGGAGATCGAGCGCGCCGCGGCCGCCGTCGCGTACGGAGACCTGACCCGGCGGGTACCGGAGCGCGACCCGCGTACCGAGGTCGGCCGGCTCGGGCAGGCGTTCAACGAGATGGTGGAGCGCATCGAGCGGGCGTTCGCGGCGGTACGCTCCTCCGAGGACCGGATGCGCCGGTTCATCGCGGACGCCTCGCACGAACTGCGTACGCCGCTGACGACGGTCCGGGGCTTCGCCGAACTGTTCCGGCAGCGCGCCACGGCGGACCCGGAGGCCGCGGCGCGGATGGTGCAGCGCATCGAGGACGAGGCCGGGCGGATGGGTCTGCTCGTCGAGGACCTGCTCCTGCTGGCCCGGCTGGACGAGCGGCGGCCTCTCGCGACGGAGCCGGTGGACCTGACCGTACTCGCCGCCGACGCGGTCGAGAACGCGCACGCGGTGGCCCCGGAGCGCGAGGTGCTGCTGGAGTTGCCCGGTTCCGGGCCGCTGAACGTGACCGGTGACGAGGCGCGGCTGCGCCAGGTCATCGGCAACCTCGTGACCAACGCGCTGACCCATACGCCACCGGGGGCGTCGGTCAAGGTACGCCTGTCGCGCGGGCCGGGCCGGGCGGTGCTGGAGGTCACCGACACCGGCCCGGGTCTCTCACCCGACCAGGCGCAGCGGGTCTTCGAGCGCTTCTACCGGGCGGATCCCTCGCGCAGCCGGCGCGCGGGCGGCACCGGTACCGGACTGGGGCTGTCGATCGTAGCGGCCATCGTGGCGGCGCATGACGGGACGGTTGAGGTCGACAGCGCGCCTGGCGAGGGCGCCACGTTCCGGGTCACCATACCGTCCACAGTGGAGTCCCTGGTTGAAGCCGAGCAGGCGTCCACAGTGGAGTCAACGCACGGCTGAGTGCTGTGGCACGCTCGCCGGATCGGCCGGGTCGGTACGCGTCAGGTACTGGGGTACGGGCGCGGCGTCGGTGCCGGTGTCGCGCACCAGCCCGTACCGGAGAATGCCCCGGGCCGGGTCCGGCGCGGCGGTGATGTCGGCGGTGACCGCTGCCCACGTTTGGGGTATGACGCCGAGCCCGTAGCCGGCGCCGCCGTCCGTGTTGAGGTGCAGGGTGACGCTGCCGTCGAGGTAGTAGAACTCGTTGCGCCACACTTGCTGCGCGCCGGGCGGCACCGGCGTCGCGAGCCGCTGCCCGCCGCCGGACGCGACGTGGAACAGCTTGCCCGACAGCCCCGTCCAGGTCGGCATCGCGATCTGGCCGCCGCGGCCGGCGTGCCACACGTCCCAGTGCACCTCGAAGTAGCCGGTGCCGGTCAGCGTGGAGTCGCCCCGGCGGAAGAGGAGGTACGGGTGGCCCGGCGAGCCGTGTACCCCACTCTCCGGCCGCCTGGGGAGCGCGCCGGGTGCCCGGTTCGGCGGCGGGGCGGCGTCGGCGGCATCCACCACGCTGCCGTACCTGGGTGCCGCGGGGCGGGCGGCGCTCGACGGTTGGCTGCGGGCGCTGGGCGCCGGCCGGGTGGCGGACGGCACCGGCGAGGCGGCCGGCGACGACGACAGCGCGACCGTGGCGTAGGGGACCGGCGCCGTGGTGCGCGGGTAGGCCGCGTACGCGATGCCGGCGCCCGCGATGATCGCGACCGCGCTCGCCGCGAGTACCGCCAGCGGTTGGGCGGTCAGCACGCCCAGGCCACGCCGCCGGGTCCGGAACAGTTCGTCGGGCTCCGCGGTACCCGTCCGGCGCATCGCGGCGGGCACCCGCACCGCCAGGCCGGCCAGCAGCCGCCGCGCCGGGACAAGCTCCGACCAGTAGCGGCCGCACCTGCGGCACTCGCGGGTGTGCCGCGCGAACCGCTCGCGCCACCAGGAATCCGGCGTACCGGGCCAGTCGGTCGCCATCTGCTCCAGGGCGGGGCAGCGCGGGTCGGCCCGCAGCGCGCGGACGACCACCCGGGCCGCTTCCAGCCGGGCCTCCATGCGCTGTATCCGCTGCGCGGCGTGCGCCGGACTCAGTCCCAGCGCGTCGGCCAGTTCCGCCTGGCGGAGCGCGCCAGCCGCGGTGAGCCACCACAGCGAGAGTGGCTGCCGGTCGGCGTCGTCCAGCCACCGGGTCGCCTCGGCCACCACCAGCGCGCGCAGCGCCTGCTGGTCGCCGCCTCGGGCGCGGGTGGCCAACTCGGCCACCAGCGCGTCCGCCTGCCTATCCGCGACCATCCCTCACCTCGTCCCGCATCCTTGTTGAATAGGAGACGCGAGGGCCCACCCTGATAGATCTCTTTGTGTCACTTTTGCGTCCCGATCCTGCCGGCGACGACAGTCTAGGCGAGCGGTGGATGCCGATCGCGACGAAACAGCGCGGCCGGAATCTCGGCATCGTCGGCCTCGGCGAGCGCGAGGACCTCGTCGCCCGCGTGCAGCCGGGTGTCGCCGCGTACCTGCACCATCTCCCCGCCCCGGCTGATCAGGCTGATCCAGAAGTCGTCGCCGAGCGGCAGTTCGGCGATGGTCGCACCGTCCGCGGGCGAGCCGCGCGCCACGATGTACCGGTGGATGCCGCGCGGCTCCTGGCGGAAGCGCACTCCGAGGGACCACGGCTCGGGCTCGCTGGTCCGCATCGGTACGCCGAGTCGCCGGGCGACGACCGGAACCAGTCCACCTTGGACGATCA
>JBPYFB010000362.1:0-10564 GCA_051986465.1 Rugosimonospora sp. | reverse complement strand
ACCGCGGGCGACACCCTGCTCGCCGAGGTGGCCCGCCGGCTGCGCGCGCAGGCGGCGCCGGCCGCGCTGGTAGCGCGGGTGGGCGGCGACGAGTTCATGGTGATGCTGCGCATGCCGAGCGCCGAGGCGGCCATGGACCTCGCCGTCGAACTGCGGCAGGGACTGCAGGATCCGATGCCGATCGGCTCGCTGACCCTCGACGTGGACGCCGCCGTCGGCATCGTGATCCACCCGGACCACGGCTCCGAGCCGGCTACGCTGCTGCAGCGCGCCGACGTCGCGACCTACGCGGCCAAGTCGATGTCGTCCGCGGTGCAGATGTTCAACCTGGGGCTGGAGTCCAGGTCGGCACGGCGCCTCGGCCTCGCCGGCGACCTGCGCCGGGCACTGGAGAACGACGAACTCGAGGTCTACTTCCAGCCCAAGGTGTCGCTGCGTACCCGCCAGCTGGTGGGCGTGGAGTGCCTCGCGCGGTGGGAGCACCCGGGGCACGGCTCGGTCGCGCCGCAGGACTTCGTCGCCGTCGCCGAGCACACCGGCCTGCTCAGCCGGCTCACCGACGTCGTGCTCACCGAGGGGCTGCGCCGCTGCCGGCAGTGGGCGGACGCGAGCCGGCCGCTCAACGTCGCGGTCAACCTGTCGCCGCGGACGCTGATGGATCCCGGCTTCCCGCAGCGCGTCAAGAGCCTGCTGGACACCTACGGCGTGGATCCGGGCCAGCTCACCCTCGAGATCACCGAGGACGGGGTGATCACCGAGACGGACCGGCCGTTGCCGACGCTGCGCCGCCTGAACGAGATGGGGGTACGGCTGTCGGTCGACGACTTCGGCACAGGGTACTCGTCGCTGTCGTACCTGCGGCGCCTGCCCGTACACGAAGTCAAGATTGATCAGAGCTTCGTTCAGGGAATGGCGACCGACCCCGGTGACCTCGCGATCGTACGGGCCGTGGTCGATCTGTCCCGGCATTTCGGGCTGACCGTGGTCGCCGAGGGCGTGGAGAGCGAGATCATGCTGACCCGGCTGGAGGACATCGGTTGCGATATTGGGCAGGGCTTCCTGTTCAGCAGGCCGCTGCCCTTCGAACGGCTGGAGGCGTGGTTCGCTCAGCAGACCGAGCCCGAGCCCACATCGATGGGCGTGGTACGGCGGCTGCGCGCCGTACCGTAGTTTTGAGCGCCGTCCACATGTCGTAACCCGGTTCGCTGGCGCGCAGCCAGCCGTGTACTCTTACCCGGGCACGCCCCCTTAGCTCAGTCGGCAGAGCGTCTCCATGGTAAGGAGAAGGTCTACGGTTCGATTCCGTAAGGGGGCTCTACCGGAGGGGTTCTTCCGGCGCGGCGGTGTAGCTCAGTTGGCAGAGCAAGCGGCTCATAATCGCTGTGTCGCCGGTTCAAGTCCGGCCACCGCTACGGGGTACGCGCGATGGCGCGCTATGATAGATCGTTGAGCATTCATCAACCTGCGAGGAAGGCACTCCGCCGTGGCTAAGGCGACCGACGTACGTCCGAAGATCACAATGGCGTGTGTGGAGTGCAAGGAGCGCAACTACATCACGCGCAAGAACCGCCGCAACGACCCGGACCGCATTGAGCTGAAGAAGTTCTGCCCCCGCTGCGGCAAGCACACCGCACACCGCGAGACCCGATAGTTCCCCGGGGGCGCGGTAGGGATTCCGCGACATGGCACTGGACAAGTCATACGTCGGCCGTACCTACCCGCCCACCGCGACGTACCTGGTCGCACGCGAGAAGATCCGCGAGTTCGCCGTCGCAGTCGGTGCGGCGGATCCGGCATACCACGATCCGGACGCGGCCAAGGCACTCGGGCACCCCGACGTGATCGCGCCGCCGACCTTCCCGATCGTGATCACCGCCGCCGGTCTCCAACTGCTGGTCGATGATCCGGGCCTGGGCCTGGACTTCAGCCGGGTAGTCCACGGCGACCAGCGGTTCGCCTACACCCGGCCGGTACGGGCCGGGGACCGGCTGACCTGCGTGGTCACCGTAGAGGAGATCATGTCCCGGGCCGGGAACGACTTTCTGACCACCCGTACCGAGATTCTGGCCGAGGGTGACGAACCAGTCGTCACGGCTTGGAACCGGCTCGTGGTACGGGGGGCGTAGCTATGCATGCCGGTACCCAACTGCCCGCCCATACCTTCCGGGTGACCCGGGCCGACCTGGTCCGATACGCCGGCGCCTCCGGCGACTTCAACCCGATCCACTGGAGCGACCGGCTCGCGACCTCGGTCGGGCTGCCGGGCGTGATCGCCCACGGCATGTACACGATGGCCCTGGTCGGCCAGGCGGTCACCGCCTGGGCGGGCCGCCCCGACGCGGTACTCGAGTACGGGGTCCGGTTCACCCGTCCAGTGGTCGTACCCGACACGGACGCGGGTACAGAGCTGATCGTGACCGGTGTGGTGAAGGAGGTGACCGGCGACGGGTACGCGGTCATCGATGCGACCGCCACCTGCGCCGGTGAGAAGGTACTCGGGGCGGTACGCGCGAAGGTACGACTGTCTTGATAGACCGATTGGGAAAACCGGGGGCTTGCCCGTACACTGGTCGGCCGTGGGGTGAGTCGCCCCTGTTCTGGCATGCCCCTGGGTACGTCGGACGGGGTGACCTGGCTCACGTAGGGGTGTGGCGCAATTGGTAGCGCAGCGGTCTCCAAAACCGCAGGTTGCAGGTTCGAGTCCTGTCGCCCCTGCAGGCTCCCGGCGGGTGCGTGGCGCCACTGGCCGGCCGACGACGCCGACCTGTAGCGCACACGACTAAACGCCAGGAGCGGCGTGGTGCGATGACCGCAGCGCGTGACCTCAACACCCCTGCGACACGCAACGGAAGAGGGCGAAGTGGCCGAGAGCAAGCGGCGCGGCGAGGATGCCGTGGACGAGGACCTCGACGAGGTTCTCGACGACTCTGTCTCCGATGACGCCCTTGACGACGTCGACGACCTCGATAGCGACCTGGACGGCGATTCTGCCGACAAGCTGCTGGAGCGGCGCAACGGCAAGTCCTTGACCAAGGTCGGCAAGGACCTGCCCGACAAGCCGTCCAAGGCGAGGGTCGCCACGGATACCGATCAGCCGGAACGGGTCGGAATTTTCGGGCGTCTGAGTAGGTTTGTCCGTGAGGTAGTTGCGGAGCTCCGCAAGGTCATCTGGCCGACGCGGAAGGAGCTGATCACCTACACGGCGGTGGTGATCGTGTTCGTGGCGATCATCCTGACCATCGTGGGCCTGCTGGACCTCGGATTCGCCAAGGGCGTGCTGTACGTGTTCGGCGGCAAGAAGTAAGCACCTGAGTGGCAGGGAAGAGAGCTAGCGTGCCTGAGTACGACGAGATGCCCGGTACCGCCGATGAGGCGAGGGAAGCCGAGCCGACGCCGCGCACCGACGCGTCGGAAGAGGCCGTCAGCGCACCGAGCAGCATCGCCACGGTTGACCTGGACGAGGGCGAGGACCCGGTAGCGGCGCTGCGGCAGTCGCTGCGCTTCGCCCCGGGCGACTGGTTCGTGGTGCACTCGTACGCCGGGTATGAGAACAAGGTGAAGACCAATCTGGAGACGCGGATCTCCAGCCTCGACATGGAGGAGTACATCTACCAGGTCGAGGTGCCGACCCGGGAAGAGGTCGAGGTCAAGAACGGCAAGCGCCTGCAGGTCCAGAACAAGGTCTTCCCCGGATACATCCTGGTCCGCATGGAGCTGACCCCGGAGTCGTACTCCTGTGTGCGCAACACGCCGGGAGTGACCGGCTTCGTGGGCGCGACCGACCGCGCCGACCGTCCGGCACCGCTCTCCCTCGACGAGGTCATCAAGTGGCTCGCGCCCGCGGTGGTCCCGGAGAAGAAGGCGAAGCCCGAGGTCAAGGTCCTCGACTTCGAGGTCGGCGACTCGGTGACGGTCACCGACGGGGCCTTCGCCTCGTTGCCGGCGACGATCAGCGAGATCAATGTTGACCAGCAGAAGTTGAAGGTGCTTGTTTCAATCTTCGGCCGGGAAACTCCGGTTGAGCTCAACTTCAACCAGGTTGCCAAGATATAACCCCATTCCGAGCCCAGGAAGAAAGAAGCAATGCCTCCGAAGAAGAAGCTCGTCAAGACCTTCACGCTTCAGCTGCCGGCGGGCCAGGCCACGCCGGCGCCGCCGGTCGGCCCAGCGCTCGGCCAGCACGGCGTGAACATCATGGAGTTCGTCAAGCGGTACAACGCCGAGACCGAGTCGCAGCGCGGTGACATCGTGCCGGCTCAGATCAGCGTGTACGAGGACCGCTCGTTCACGTTCGTGCTGAAGACGCCGCCCGCGGCCCGGCTGCTGACCAAGGCTGCCGGCGTGCCGAAGGGCTCCGGCGTACCGCAGCGGGACAAGGTCGGTTCGATCAGCAAGGCGCAGCTGCGCGAGATCGCCGAGAAGAAGATGGCCGACCTCAACGCCAACGACGTCGAGGCCGCCGAGAAGATCATTTCCGGTACCGCCCGGTCCATGGGCATCACCATCCGGGACTGACCAGCGGTTCGTGGGAGGGCGCGAGGCGCCCGCCAGACACCACAGGAGATACGAGGACATGCAGCACAGCAAGAACTACCGCAAGGTCGCCGAGCTCGTCGACCGGAACAAGCTCTACTCGCCCGTCGACGCGATCAAGCTCGCCAAGCAGACCACGACCGTGAAGTTCGACCCCACTGTCGAGGTCGCGATGCGGCTGGGCGTCGACCCACGCAAGGCGGACCAGATGGTCCGCGGCACGGTCAACCTGCCGCACGGCACCGGTAAGACGGTGCGGGTCATCGCGTTCGCCGCCGGGCAGAAGGCCGAGGAGGCCGAGGCCGCCGGCGCGGACGCCGTGGGTACGGATGAACTGGTCGCCCGTATCCAGGGCGGCTGGCTCGAGTTCGACGCCGCGATCGCCACTCCCGACCAGATGGCCAAGATCGGCCGGATCGCGCGGATCCTGGGCCCGCGCGGTCTGATGCCGAACCCCAAGACGGGTACGGTCACGATGGACGTCGCCAAGGCGGTTCAGGACATCAAGGGCGGCAAGATCACGTTCCGGGTGGACAAGCACTCGAACCTGCACCTGATTATCGGCAAGGCCTCGTTCACCGAGGACCAGTTGGTCGACAACTACGCGGCGGTACTCGACGAGGTACTGCGCGCCAAGCCGTCGGCCGCGAAGGGCAAGTACCTGCGGAAGGTCTTCGTCACGACGACCATGGGTCCCGGTATCCCGATCGACCCCAACGCCACCCGCAACTTGCACGACTCCGGCGAGTAATCGACGAGCCACGCGTTGGCGGGGTTGCCCTGAAAAGGGCGGCCCCGCCATTCTTTTTGGCCGGATGCGATCGGTGAGCAGGCCATATCAAGAAGTGAAGGGTTTAGCCCGGTTTCGTTCTATGGCAGCATGTCGGCATGCGATTCTCCGCGGTCTCCTTCCGGTACGGCCGCCGCGACAACTGGGTGTTGCGGGATGTCACCGCGGAAATAGAGCCCGGTGAGATCGTCGTGGTACAGGGTCACAACGGCGCCGGCAAATCCACACTGCTCCAACTCGCCGCCGGGGTACTGCATCCGATCAAGGGTCGCGTCCTGGACCGGCCCGGTTGGGTGGGGTGGGTACCCGAGCACTTCCCGGCCGAACAGCCGTTCACCGTCGACAGGTACCTGCACGCCATGGCCGCCATCGCCGGCCTGCCCGAGACCGAGGCGAGCAGCGCCGTACAGGTCTGGACGCACCGCCTCGGGCTCTCCCCGTTCCGGCAGTCCCGGCTGAACGAGCTGTCCAAGGGCACCGCGCAGAAGGTCGGCCTGGCGCAGGCCCTGCTCGTCGCGCCGGATCTGCTCATCCTCGACGAGCCTTGGGAAGGGCTGGACAGCTCGACTCGCGACCAGGTGCCGGAGATCGTCACCGAGGTCGTCCGCCGGGGCGGTTCGGTGCTCGTCAGCGACCACCGCGGCGAGACCGCGCGGCTGCCGGGTGCCACCCAGTGGACGGTCGAGGACGCGGCGGTGACCGTAGCGTCCGACGGTGCGGCGGCACCGTGGCTCATCGAGATCGAGGTATCCGCGGCGGATGGGCCGGACGCGCTGGCCAAGCTGCGAGCCGAGGGACACGACATCGTACGGGTACGGGACGAGCGCTTCGCCGCCCGCGAGACTGCCGAGGTGGAGTAGCGACCGTGAGCCCACTGATTCGGATCCGCCTGGCCGGCCTGGTACGCACCGGACGGGCGATCGCGCCGCTGCTGGGCGGCCTCGTCGTGCTCTCCGTCATCTATGGCGGAGGCGCGGCCTCGCCCGCCGAGGCGTACGGCGTATCGGCGATTGTGCTCTTTCCCGTCCTCGCGTGGCAGACCAAGATCCTTCTGGACGTCGAGCCGGACACCCAGCGGCAGCTGGCGGTCGTCGCGCTTGGCTCCTGGCGGCGCGAGGCGCTGGCCGGGCTGATCGCCGCCGCGGCCGCCACGGTGCCGGTGGTGCTGCTGGCGCTGCTGCTGCCATGGCTGTTCGGCGGTGTGGCGCTCAGTCCCGGCGGCCCGGGACTCCTCGAGGCGCTGCTGCTCGGCGTCTGGGCCCACCTGGTGGCGGTACCGCCGGCGATCGCACTCGGCGCGCTCTCCAGCCGGGTCATCACGACGACCGCGGGGCGCGCGGCGGCGGTACTCGCCGGTGCCGTCGTGCTCGCGATCGTGCTCGGGCTACCGCAGTCGCCGCTACGGTGGATCGCCCCGCCGCTGCTGACCACCGCGCATACGCTCGCCGCGAACCCGATAAAGGTGGGACTCGTCGCGCCGCTCACGCTCTGGGCGGTCGTCTGGGCGGCCGTGATCGCCTTCGGGTACGGCTGGCTGCGTCGCCGCCGGGCCTGATTTGGGAAAGCTGTTACTGGCAAGCTATTCTTCGTAACTGGTTCAACCATCCCAAAGACCGCTGGTCACCGCGCCCACCGGGTGCGGTCGAAGGCGCCACGCGAGTGGCCGGCCCGCGCAGGGTTGTTACGGAACGCGCAGCGCCGGTCCGCCGGCCCGCTCCCGCCCCGTGCGCCCCTGCGCCGGGGCGTTTTCTTGTCGTCGTGCCGGGTGGCCCGCGGTATGGCGATTGAGAAAGGAGGGGCATGGCGGAAAAGATTCGGCTCGACAAGGCCGCCGTCGTCGCCGAGCTGACGGAGCATTTCCGCGGCGCGAACGCGACGATGCTGACCGAGTACCGGGGCCTGACTGTGTCGCAGATCACCGAGCTGCGGCGCTCGCTCGGGCAGGAGACCACCTACGCCGTGGCCAAGAACACGCTGGCCAAGCGGGCCGCGACGCAGGCGGGCATCGACGGGCTCGACGGGCTGTTCACCGGCCCCACCGCCCTCGCGTTTGTCTCCGGGGACCCGGTGGAGGCGGCGAAGGGCCTGCGCGAGTTCGCGAAGACCCACCCGGCGCTGATCATCAAGGGCGGCGTGTTCGAGGGCCGGCCGATCACGGCCGCCGAGGTGAACAGGCTCGCCGAACTCGAGTCGCGCGAGGTGCTGCTGGCCAAGCTCGCCGGTGCGATGAAGGCGAACCTGAGCAAGGCGGCCGCGCTGTTCCAGGCGCCGCTGTCGAAGACGGCCCGTGCCGTCGCCGCGCTCCAGGAGAAGCGAGCGGCAGAGGGCGGCGCTCCCGCCGCCGAGCAAGCCGAGCAAGACGTGCAAGCCGAGGCGTCGGCCGAGGCCTGAGAGACCACAACGTAGAGAGGACGCCGACACCATGGCGAAGTTGAGCAACCAGGAACTGCTCGATGTGTTCAAGGAGATGACGCTCATCGAGCTCTCCGAGTTCGTCAAGCAGTTCGAAGAGACCTTCGACGTCACCGCCGCCGCGCCGGTCGCAGTCGCCGCCGCCACCGGCGGTGGGGCAGCTGCCGCCCCCGTCGAGGAGGAGAAGGACGAGTTCGACGTCATTCTGGAGGCCGACGGCGGCAAGAAGATCCAGGTCATCAAGGTCGTGCGCGAGCTGACCGGCCTGGGCCTGAAGGAGGCGAAGGACCTCGTCGAGGCCGCGCCGAAGCCGGTGCTGGAGAAGGCCAACAAGGAGAACGCCGACAAGGCCAAGGCCAAGCTCGAGGCCGAGGGCGCCAAGGTCAGCCTGAAGTAGTTTCACGTACGCGCGGGAGCGGCCGGGGTCGACCCCGGCCGCTCCGTACTTTTTGTACCGAGATCGAGAGGTCACCGCGTCGAGAAGACCACGACGCGTGTCCCACCCACGTCCAAGCCCTTGACGGGGCCGGTCGGCGCCGTGCACGCTGATTGCGCAACGCTTCCGCGAGTGCGCTCCACCGCTGCACGTGGCCTCGGGATCTGCCCCCCGAGAGGCCCGTTCGGGCAACCGTGCGGTGATGGCTAGACAGCGGTTAGCCTTTCGGCTACACTGCTAGTTTGCGCTGCCTTCCGACTAACCCCCGTCTAGATTGTCCGTTTCGGGCAATTTGGAGCGGGCCTTTCGGAGTGCACGCGTAACGGCCGTTCTGCACAACCGGTCCTCGGAAGGACGCATCTTGCCAGCTTCCCGCCCTGCGAAGACCAATCGCACGTCGAGCGCTTTCGCCCCCCGCCGTATCTCCTTCGGCAGGATCACCGAACACCTTGAGGTACCCAACCTCCTCGCCATCCAGACCGAGTCCTTCGACTGGCTGGTTGGCAACGAGGCGTGGGCCACGCGCTCGGCCGACGATCCGCATGCCCGTTCGGGACTCGCGGAGATCCTCGACGAAATCAGTCCCATTGAGGATTTCTCCGGCACGATGTCCCTTTCCTTCTCCGCGCCGCGCTTCGACGAGGTCAAGGCCTCGATCGAGGAGTGCAAGGAGAAGGATCTGACCTACTGCGCCCCGCTGTTCGTGACCGCGGAGTTCACCAACCACACCACTGGCGAGATCAAGAGCCAGACGGTGTTCATGGGCGACTTCCCGATGATGACCCCCAAGGGGACCTTCATCATCAACGGCACCGAGCGCGTCGTGGTCAGCCAGCTCGTCCGGTCTCCGGGCGTGTACTTCGACAAGCAGCCGGACAAGACCTCTGACCGTGACCTTTCCAGCGTCAAGGTCATCCCGAGCCGGGGTGCCTGGCTGGAGTTCGACATCGACAAGCGCGACACGGTCGGCGTACGTATCGACCGCAAGCGCCGCCAGGCAGTGACCGTCCTGCTCAAGGCGATCGGCTGGACCAATGAGCGAATCCGGGAACGGTTCGGCTGGTCCGAGCTGATGATGACCACGCTGGAGAAGGACCACATCGCCGGCCAGGACGAGGCGCTGCTCGACATCTACCGCAAGCTGCGGCCGGGTGAGCCGCCGACGCGGGAGAACGCGCAGACGCTCCTGGACAACCTGTTCTTCAACCCGAAGCGGTACGACGTCGCGAAGGTCGGCCGGTACAAGTTCAACAAGAAGCTCGAAGTTGATGTACCCATCACGACCGGGGTTCTCACCGAGGACGACATCGTCGCGACCGTCGAGTACCTCTGCCGCCTGCACACGGGCGAGGAGGGGTACGAGGCCGACGACATCGACCACTTCGGCAACCGTCGCCTGCGTACCGTGGGCGAGCTGATCCAGAACCAGGTACGGGTCGGGCTGTCCCGCATGGAGCGGGTGGTCCGGGAGCGGATGACGACTCAGGACGTCGAGGCGATCACGCCGCAGACTCTGATCAACATCCGGCCCGTGGTGGCGGCGATCAAGGAGTTCTTCGGTACCTCGCAGCTGTCGCAGTTCATGGACCAGACCAACCCACTGGCCGGCCTGACCCACCGCCGGCGCCTCTCGGCGCTCGGCCCCGGTGGTCTGTCTCGCGAGCGGGCCGGCTTCGAGGTGCGTGACGTCCACCCGTCGCACTACGGGCGGATGTGCCCGATCGAGACGCCGGAGGGTCCGAACATCGGTCTGATCGGGGCGCTGTCCACGTTCGCCCGGGTCAACCCGTTCGGGTTCATCGAGACGCCGTACCGGAAGGTCGTCGAGGGGCGGGCCACCGATCAGATCGACTACCTGACCGCCGACGAGGAGGACCGGCACGTCATCGCGCAGGCCAACGCGCCGCTGATGAGTGACGGGCACTTCGCGGAGGAGCGGGTGTACGTGCGCCGCAAGGGCGGCGAGTTCGAGGCCGTGGCACCGGGTGCCGTGGACTACATGGACGTCTCGCCGCGCCAGATGGTGTCGGTCGCGACCGCCATGATCCCGTTCCTCGAGCACGACGACGCGAACCGGGCCCTGATGGGCGCGAATATGCAGCGCCAGGCGGTACCGCTGATCAAGAGCGAGTCGCCGCTGGTCGGTACGGGCATGGAGTACCGCGCCGCGGTCGACGCCGGTGACGTGGTCGTCGCCGAGGTCGGTGGCGTGGTCGAGGACCTGTGCGCCGACTACGTGACCGTGCACCAGGACGACGGGCACCGGCGCACGTACCTGCTGCACAAGTTCCGCCGCTCCAACGCCGGCTCCTGCGTCAACCAGAAGCCGGTGGTGTTCGAGGGTGACCGGGTCGAGGCCGGCCAGGTCATCGCGGACGGTCCGTGCACCGACG
>JBPYFB010000361.1:0-10403 GCA_051986465.1 Rugosimonospora sp. | reverse complement strand
CTGCTGGGCTCGCCGAGATCGATGGACTCTTTCGGCCGTCGAAGCACAAGCAGACCGAGCACGTCGAGGCGAGCAAGCGCCGCCGGATCGACGTGGCCAACGGCGCCGGCATCGACCTCGATCAGGGCCTCGCCGTTGTCCGGGCCAAGCCCGACGACCCGGAGACGATGACCCGGCCCAAGCGCGCAAGGGCGGCCACGCCGTACCAGCCGCGTCGCCGGGGCTGGTGGACCCGCTGGCGGATGGCGCGCGCTCGCCGGCGCCGGCTGCGCGCGCTCAATGAGGCGAATGCAGATAAGACGTGACGAACGCCGCGATTGAGTCGGCGATCAGCTGAACCGCGATCGCCGCGAGCAGGAGCCCGGCGATCCGGGTGACCACCTCGATGCCCGCGGGCCTCAGCAGCTTCACGACGATCCCGGAGAAGCGCAGCACCACCCAGACGACGAGCAGTACCAGCGCGATCGCGAGGCCGATCGCGAGGTAGTCGAGCACGCCGCGCGCCTGGCGTACGAACAGCATGGTCGCCACGATCGCGCCCGGCCCGGCCAGCAGCGGGGTACCCAGCGGTACCAGGGCCACGTTCGAGGTGGCCTGCTCGTTCGGCTTGTCGGTACGGCCAGTCAGCAGCTCCAGCGCGACGAGTACAAGCAGCAGGCCACCCGCGCCCTGCAGGGCAGCCAGCGAGATGTGCAGGTACCGCAGGAGCGTCTGGCCACCGATGGCGAACACCACGATCACGCCGCCTGCGAGCGCGACGGCCTGCCAGGCGGCTCGGTGGCGCTCCCGTGCCGGCATCGTGCGGGTGAGCGCGAGGAAGATCGGGACGCCGCCCGGCGGATCCGTGATCACGAGCAGCGTGACGAACGCCGTGAGGAACATTTTCACGCCGCGCCCCGCCGTACAGGTGGCGAGCCGGTACCGGCCGCGAGGATCTGCTCGTACACGTCCGGGCTGGTCAGGTGGGCGCCGAGCGGTATCTGCTTGTTCGCCCCGTGGAAGTCGCTGGAGCCGGTGCTGACCAGCCCGAGCCGCGCGGCCAGCGCCCGTACGTGCGCGCGCTCCGCAGGCGAGTGGTCCTCGTGCTCCGCCTCCAGCCCGAACAGCCCGGCGCCGGCCAGCTCGACGATCAGCTCGTCCGGCACGATCCGGCCGCGCCGGGTGGCCCTCGGATGCGCGAAGACGGCCACCCCGCCCGCGTCCAGTACCAGTTTCAGCGCCGCGAAGACGTCCATGTCCGCCTTGGGCAGCCGGTACCGGCGGCCCAGCCAGTCCGGCGCGAACGCCTCGCTGACCGAATTCACCAGCCCGCGCCGGATCAGCGCCTGGGCCACGTGCGGCCGCCCGACGGTGCCCCCGGCCGCGTACCCGCGGACCTCGTCCCACGTGACGTCCAGCCCGTCGGCGCGCAGCAGGTCGATCATGCGTTCCGCCCGCCGCTCACGCGAGAGCCGTACCCGCGCCAGCTCGCCCGCGAGCCCGGCGTGCCCCGGGTCGACCAGGTACGCGAGCAGGTGCAGGCCGATGCTCGGCTTCGTGCCGTACCAGCGGCAGGACAGTTCGACCCCGGGTACGAGAGTCAGACCGTCGGGCAGCGCCTGGGATGCCGGCGCCCACCCCGCGGTGGTGTCGTGATCGGTGAGCGCGACGGCGTCCAGTCCCGCCTCGGCCGCGGCCAGCATGAGCCGCTGCGGGGTCAGTGTCCCGTCGCTCGCACTGGAGTGGGTATGGAGGTCGATGCGCATGGCTGCGAAGCGGCTCAGGCGTCGCCTTCCTCGGCCGCACGCGACAGCCGCGCCTCCACCGCCTCCGGCTCGTACATCTCCTCGACGATGCGCAGGTAGAGCTCGTTGGGGTTGGGTAGCGGCTTGACCGTGCGCAGCGCCTGGTCCTGACCTGCCGATTCAACAACGAAGGTCCCGTAGTTGAGCAGGCGCCCCAGGGCCGACTGGTCGTACTTCATGTCTGTCACGCGTACCAGCGGCATCATGCCCACGGTACGGGTGACGAGCCCTTTCACCGTCATGATCCGCTTGTTTGTGAGGATGAACCTGTCGTACCACCAGTCGAGCATGCGCCAGCCGACGTAACCCAGTACGAGGAGCCACGCCACTACGACCACGCTGACCAGCCCGTTCTGGTTGCGGCTGCCCAGGTATCCGGTGAGCCAGCCCATGAGGAGCGTCGCCAGCAGACCGATGACGAACTCCTTGGCCAGGTGGATCCAGTGCTTCTTCCACTCGCCGCGGAACTTCTCGGTCGGGAAGAGGTATCGCGAGACCAGGCCGCTCGGCTCGTCCTCCAGCGGCTGTACGCCGCGCGGCCCGACCGGCATGCCGCTCGGACCGAAGCGCAGCCCGGCGATCTCATCGTCGTCGATCTGCGGGGGAAACTCCGTGGTGTCGTCGTTGTTGCCCGGGCCCCGCCCAGACGCGTTCCGACCCTGATCGCCGGGGCGTCTCGGCCGGTCGGGGTCGGAAGGGGTACGGGGATCGTCTGTGCTCATCGGTCGTTAGGCGACCAGACTCGAGAAGAACTGCCCGATGCCGGTAGCCACGTCATAGAGCGACGCACCTAGCTGCCGGAACACGGCCGCGGCGTTGTTGGGTCGGTACGCGACGAAGAAAATCAGGAACGCGACCAGACCCCAGGTGAGGATTTTCTTGACCATCTGTGGCCTTCCCCTCCCGGTAAGCGCCGGACTCGTCGTCGCCGGCGTACTTAGCGTATCAGTTGCCCTTCTCGTCCGTAAGATACCGGCCGTGACCTGCGAAAGTAGGTTTATCGAACGGAGCGCTGCTTGTCCGGCGTGTCGTACTCGCATCGACCGAGCCTGACCGTATAAGAGGGGCAAATCGTACATCTTCGCGGTCGACCAGGGCCTTTGTAGAAGAGACGCGAAATGAAACGTGAGTGAATACCAATTCTCGCGGTACAGATTTCCGTACCGTGATCAACTCGCTACGCGGCGCCGTGCAGGTATGGCGAGGGCGCCCCGTACGGCAGCTCGGGCGGTACCCAGTCGGTCAGGTCGTCCAGCACCATGTCCTCGGCCGTCAGGTACCCCGTCGAGGCGGGCCAGCAGATCGCGTACAGCCAGACGCCCTTGGCCTCGCCGACGTACGCGCTGCGGTCCTCTTTGGAGCTCACCGCCCACATCGGGGTGGGCCAGCCGGCGGCCTTGACCTTGGCGTGCGCGGCCGTGTGTTCCAGCGCCTCTTGCAGGTAAGGGCCGGGATCGATACCGGGTAGGCCGGCGAAGCGGTTGCCGAGCCCCACGCCGGGCTTCTCCGCGATGAGGACCATGTCGGCGGGGCCGCCGGCCAGCGGCGCCGGGCCGCTGCACGCCAGCACGGTGGCGTCGGCACCGTCCCGCTCGTCTCCGGCCCAGCCCACGCCGGTGACCATCCAGCCGGTGGGTAGCGGCCACGGGCACCACAAGGGCATCGGAGCGACCTGGGTCAGCGCCGTATCGATGATCTCCGGGCCGATGTGTTTCGCGACATGCAGCGGGCGTACCGGGCCGCAGACGTCGCAGCGCCACTCGGAGGACATCAGGTCCGGCGGGCGCACCGTACCGCCACACCTCGGACAACTGAGGGCTAACCCCACGCCTTTACCCTCCGCCACCGACCGGCCTCCGTCAAGTTGCGGCCGATTAGTTACCTGGCGCCGGTGGTGTCGCATGCTGCCGGACCCACGAGTACATCGCGATGCCGCTCGCCACACCGGCGTTGATCGAGCGGGTCGAGCCGTACTGCGGGATGAACAGCACGCGGCTACACGCGGCTCGGGCCGCCTCGGAAAGGCCAGGCCCCTCCTGCCCGAACAGCAGCGCGCAGCGCACCGGCAGCGGGGCGCTGTCCAGCAGCTCGGCGCCGGGCAGGTTGTCGATGCCGAGTACGGGCAGCGCGGCGCCATCGGCCCACGCGACGAACTGCTCGACAGACTCGTGGTAGCGGACGTGCTGGTACCGGTCGGTGACCATCGCGCCGCGCCGGTTCCACCGCCGCCTGCCCACAACGTGCACCTCGGCGGCGAGGAAGGCGTTCGCGTTGCGGACGACGGTGCCGATGTTGAGGTCGTGCTGCCAGTTCTCGATCGCCACGTGGAACGGGTGCCGGCGCCGGTCCAGGTCGGCGACGATCGCCTCGTGCCGCCAGTAGCGGTACCGGTCCGTCACGTTGCGCCGGTCGCCCTCGGCGAGCAGTTCGGGGTCGTACCGCGGGTCCTCCGGCCACGGCCCGACGAAGGGACCCACGCCAACGCCTACCTCGTCCACAAGCTGCAGAGGGTAGCGCGACGCGATCCCGATCAGCCCTCGAAGGCGTCCGACAGCGCCGCGAGGAACTGGCGCTGGGCGGCGTTCATCGGCTGGCCGGTCGGGCCGAACAGGCCGGCGGAGTTCGCCGCGTGGCACACCCGGGCCGCGATCGACTCGAGCCAGTGCTGGTACGCGTCGGCATCCTCGCGCCCCATCCGCTCGGCCAGTATCGCCGCCGCCGACCGGCAGGCGATCAGCGCCTCACCGATGGCGATCACCGGGACCGGGCTCGAGATCTCCTCCTCGCCCTCGCCCTCGTCGTAAATCGCGGTGACGATGTCCCGGACCAGCCGGCTCACCGATGCCCGGCCGGCGGCGATGGCGCCGATGCCGACCAGACCGGGCGCGACGCCGCGGCCGGCTTGATCCGGACCGGTGAGGGTGGCGGCGACCACGAGCCGGCCGGGCAGCCTGACGAGCAGCTCCCACTCCTCCGGGCGGAAGGACGTCTCCGTACGCATCTTGGATGAGGGTTGGTACGCCATGGTGACCTCCCAGGGCCAGCATATGCGCAACGGCTGTGAGCGGAACCAGGAAGCGCAGGTCAGGCCGGGTGGAGCGGCGGAAAACTGGGGTGTTCCGGGCCAGCGAACTCCTTCTTGGGTACCATCACCCGCCGGCGGAACACGCAGACGAGAGTCCCATCCTGCTTGTACCCACGTGTCTCCACGGTGACCACGCCCCGGTCGGGTTTGGAAGAGGACTCGATCTTGTCCAGTACGGTCGTCTCGCCGTAGATCGTGTCGCCGTGGAAGGTCGGCGCGACGTGCCGCAGCGACTCCACCTCGAGGTTGGCGATGGCCCGCCCGCTGACGTCGGGTACGGACATGCCCAGCAGGAGCGAGTAGATGAGGTTGCCCACCACGACGTTCTTGCCGAAGTCGGTGGCGGTCGCGGCGTAGTGCGCGTCCAGGTGCAGGGGGTGGTGGTTCATCGTGATGAGGCAGAAGAGATGATCGTCTGACTCGGTCACCGTCTTGCCCGGCCAGTGCCGGTAGACGGCGCCGATCTCGAACTCCTCGAAGTACCGACCGAACTGCATGAACGCACTATGCCGTACCCCGGACGCAATGAACGGCGGGGCCCTCCCCGGCGCCCGCCGCCCACGCTCTGATGTCACTAATTGTGAGGGCCCGTAGGGAGGATAAACAGAGATGCACGTCACATTTATGCAACCGTGATCACAAGAGGCAACTCAGGGTAACGGCGGGATGACGATCATGTGGCGCGGTGGTGAAGGTCACTGGGCGGTGTGCCCCCCTCACGTCCTGGGAATGCCCAGGTAGCCGGATCTGTTGTGGTCGCGGCAGGCTTCTTTTACTGATCGGAGACAAGATGGCTACGCAGACATTGTCCGCGGCCAACTTCAACGATGTGGCCGGCGGCGAGGGCATCGTGCTCGTCGACTTCTGGGCCGCGTGGTGCGGTCCGTGTCGGGCGTTCGCCCCGACCTACGAGAAGGCGTCCGAGGAGCACGCCGACATCGTCTTCGGCAAGGTGGACACCGACGCCGAACAGGAGCTCGCCGAGCAGTTCCAGATCCGCTCGATCCCCACGATCATGGCGATCCGCGACGGCGTCATCGTCTTCGAGCAGCCCGGCGCCCTGCCGGCCAGCGCGCTTGAGTCGCTGATCGAGCAGGTCAAGGGGCTCGACATGGACGAGGTACGCAAGCAGGTCGGCGCGCAAGCCTCCTGAGCGCGGGTACCCCACGGTCTCGAACACCTGTGCTAATGTGAGGCATGCGGTGGGAGGCCCTCGGGACCGACGACAACACCAGCACTGAGCGGGCGCGGGCGGCGCCACCCTTGCCGCTCGCGCTCCCAAGTGCAGTGGCCAGGACGTTCGACACGCCCGGCTTCGCGGGGATGACGTTCTACGAGATCCACGCGAAATCGATCATCAACAAAGTACCGGCGCAGTCGCGCGTGCCGTTCCAATGGACGATCAACCCGTACCGGGGCTGCTCGCACGCGTGCACGTACTGCCTCGCCGGGGATACGCCGATCCTCATGGCCAACGGCGCCAGCAAGCCGATGGCGGAGCTGCGGGTCGGCGACGCCATCTACGGGACCGTAGCGGTGGCCGGGCGGCGGCGGTACGTGATGACCGAGGTGCGCGACCACTGGGCGAGCGTGCGCCCCGGGTACCGGGTGACCCTCGCCGGCGGTACCCACCTCGTCAGCAGCGCCGATCACCGCTTCCTCACCGAGGAGGGCTGGAAGCACGTCAGCGGCGAGGGTACCGGCGTCGACGGGCGCACCCCGCTCGCCGTCGGAGACCGGCTGATCACCACGCAGGGGCCGGTGGCCGTACGGGCGGTCGAGCCGCTGGACGAGGAGATCACCCTCTACGACATCAGCACCGGTACCGGCGACTACATCGCGAACGGCGTGATCAGCCACAACTGCTTCGCCCGCAACACGCACACCTACCTGGATCTGGACGCCGGGCACGACTTCGACACCCGGGTCATCGTGAAGCTCAACGCCGGTGCGCTGCTGCGCAAGGAGCTGGCCGCGCCGCGATGGAAGGGCGAGCACATCGCGATGGGTACCAACGTCGACTGCTACCAGCGGGCCGAGGGCAGGTACCGGCTGATGCGCGACATCCTCGCCGCGCTGCGCGAGTTCGCCAACCCGTTCTCCATCCTCACCAAGGGCACGCTGATCCTGCGCGACCTGGACCTGTTGCGCCAGGCCGCGGAGGTCACCTCGGTCGGGTTGAGCATGTCCGTCGGCTTCGTCGACGAGGAGCTGTGGCGCTCGGTCGAGCCCGGCACGCCCTCCCCGCGGCGGCGCCTGGACGCGGTGCGCCAGCTCACCGACGCGGGCTTCGAGGTCGGGGTGCTGATGGCGCCGATCCTGCCCGGGCTGACCGACGGCGACGAGTCGATCGACGCGACCGTCCAGGCCATCGCCGCCTCGGGTGCGGTCAGCGCCACCCCGCTGCCGCTGCACCTGCGCACCGGCGCGCGCGAGTGGTACCTCAACTGGCTGTCCGCCAACCGGCCTGACCTGCTGCCCCTGTACCGGGCGCTGTTCGGGCGCGGCGCGTACTCGCCCGCGACGTACCAGCGGGAGCTGACCGAGCGGGTACGGGCGGCGGCGCGGCGGTACGGGATCGCGGGCGCCCAGCCTGGGCAGGCGCGGCAGGTACCCCCGCCGGCCGAGCCGACCGAGCAGTCGGTGCAGCTCACTCTCCTTTAACCGCCAGGGTTTACAGTCGATGCGTGAAGACAGCCGAGGAGATCCTGCGGGATTCGACAACCATCGCCGTGGTGGGTGCCTCACGCCACCCCGAGAAGGAGGCGTACCGGATCCCGCAGCAGATGCTGCGGCACGGCTGGCGGGTGATCCCGGTCAACCCGCACGCGACCGAGATCTGGGGCCAGACCTGCTACCCGACGCTCGCCGACATCCCCGAGCCGGTGGACATGGTCAACGTCTTCCGGCCCAGCGACGACGCGCCGGAGGTGGCGCGCCAGGCGGTGGCGGTCGGCGCCAAGTCGCTCTGGCTCCAGCAGGGCATCGCGTCGGCACAGGCACGCCAGATCGCCGAGGCCGGCGGGCTCGACTACGTCGAGGACCACTGCATCGCGGTGGAGCGCGCGGTAACTGGACTGTCTAAACGCGATACTCCTTGAGCAGGCCGCGCGAGATGATCGTCTTCTGGATCTCGGACGTACCCTCGCCGATGAGCAGGAACGGCGCCTCGCGCATGAGCCGTTCGATCTCGAACTCCGCGGAGTAGCCGTACCCGCCGTGGATGCGGAACGCCTCCTGTACCACCTCGGCGCAGTACTCGGAGGCGAGCAGCTTCGCCATCCCCGCCTCGACGTCGTTGCGCTGTCCGGAGTCCTTGAGCCGGGCGGCGTTCACCATCAGCGCATGCGACGCCTCGATCTTCGTGCCCATCTCGGCCAGCTTGAACGCGATCGCCTGGTGCTTGTGCAGCGGTACGCCGAAGGTGTGCCGCTGCTGTGCGTACCCGATCGCAAGCTCGAAGGCCCGGATCGAGATGCCGCACGCGCGGGCCGCCACATTGACCCGGCCGACCTCGATCCCGTCCATCATCTGGTAGAAGCCGCGCCCCAGGCCGGCCTCGGGGCCGCCGAGAATCGCGTCCGCGCTTACTGAGTGGTCAGTCAGTACCAGCTCGGTCGTCTCGACGCCCTTGTACCCCATCTTGTCGATGCGCCCGGGGATCGTCAGCCCGGGCGCGGTCTCCCCGAAGCCGGGCGCCTTCTCCAGCAGGAACGTGGTCATGTTGCCGTACACCGAGTCGGCGCCGAGGTCGGTCTTGACGAGCGTGGCGACCACGCTGGAGTACGCACCGTTGGTCAGCCACATCTTCTGTCCATTGAGGACATAGTTCGGGCCGTCCGGTACCGCGCGGGTGCGGATCGCGGCGACGTCGGAGCCGCAGCCGGGCTCGGACATGGAGAAGGCACCGCGCACCTCGCCGGTCGCCATCCGGGGCAGCAGTGCGGCCTTCTGCGCCGGGCTGCCGTGCTGGCCCACCAGGTACGCGACGATGAAGTGGGTGTTGACGATGCCGGAGATCGACATCCAGCCCCGCGACAGCTGCTCGACGACGAGCGCGTAGGTGAGCAGGGACTCGCCGAGCCCGCCGTACTCCTCCGGGATGGTCAGCCCGAACAGTCCCATCTCGCGCATGCCGTCGACGATGCCGGTCGGGTACGCGTCGTCGTGCTCCAGTTTCTGGGCGTGCGGGATGATCTCCTTGTCCACGAACTCGCGTACCGTCGACAAGATCGCTTGCTGGACATCGGTCAGGCCGGGCGTCGAGGCGAGTCGGGGCATGGCCGCTCCAGGTTACTGAGGAGTAATTAAGCTGTCCCGTGCAGTATCACCCCGACTACCGCGTGGCACCACGAGCTGTGAACGTATTCACCTGTAATCGGCTTCGCGGACGCTGTTGCCGCCGTCGACGACGAGCATCTGGCCGGTGATGTACGAGGCGCCGGGCGAGCACAGGAAGGCGATCGTGGCGGCGACCTCGTCAGGTGTGCCCGGGCGCCGCATCGGGCTGCCCAGCCCCTGCTTCAGCTCCACGAACGTGGACGCGCCGGTGTGGATGATGCCGGGCGCGACCGCGTTGACGGTGATCCCGTCCGCCACCAGCTCCATGGCCAGGGCCCGGGTGAGGCCGACAACGCCCGCCTTCGCGGCCGCGTACGCCGCCTCCGTGGGCAGCGCGTTGACCGGGCCGGCGGTCGCGGCGAGGTTGACCACGCGACCCCAGCCGCGCTCCGCCATCCCGCCCACGAACACCCGGCTGACGAGGAACGCGGTCGTCAGGTTGCGGTCGATCTCGGCCCGCCACTCGTCCACCGTCAACTGGGCCACCGGGCGCAGCACCTCGGGGCTCGCCTTGCTCGCCAGGCCGGCGTTGTTGACCACGACGTCCACCGGGCCCAACTGGTCGCCGATGGCATCGGCGAGCGCGCCCACCTCCGCCTCAACGGTCAGATCCGCGACGAACCCGGTGACGCCCAGTTCGCCGGCGCGTTCGTGGATGCGGCGGGTGGTCGAGACGATCGCGACCTGCGCGCCGAGCGCGGTGAGCCGGCGGGCCGTCGCGTACCCGATGCCATCCGGGCTGCCCGCCCCGGTGACGAGCGCGACGCGGCCGTCGAGCCGGTCGGAGAGGGTCACGATCGCGGGCGAGATGTCAGGGCCGTCGTCCGGCCGGGCACCGTTAGTCATCGAATCCTCACGAGTAGGCCACGCTGCGTGGCTTCATCCTGCCGGGTTACCGCAAGAGCGGCAACGATCCTGGACGGGATGGCGTACGTGCGCCGCGGCACACAATCGGTGCGCGCGCCCGGTACCCTGGCGGCACCCCCGTAGACGGAGATGCCCGATGACCTATCCTCAGCAGCCCGGCGGGTGGAGCGACCCGAGCGGCAGCCCCACCTACATCGATCCGGTGACCGGGCAGCCGGCATACCCGACCAGCCCCGGCGGGTACCCGCAGAGCCCTGGCGAGTACCCGAACCCCGGCGGATACCAGCAGAACCCCTACGTCCCGACGCAACCGGCGTACGGCGGCG
>JBPYFB010000360.1:0-20874 GCA_051986465.1 Rugosimonospora sp. | reverse complement strand
TCGCGCACGGCCGGGCACTGCTCGCCGACGAGGACACGACCACGGTCATCGAGGCCGACATCCGGGATCCCGAGGAAATTCTCAACCATCCGGTGGTGCGCGAGTACATCGACTTCAGCCGGCCGGTGGGCCTGCTGCTGCTGTCGATCCTGCACCACGTCAACGACCAGGAGCAGCCCGAGCGGATCGCCCAGGTGCTACGCGAGGCGCTGACCCCGGGCAGCTACCTCGCGATCATCCACTTCTGGGATCCGGGCGACGAGCACCCGCAGATCTCCGCGCAGGTACACCAGGCGCAGCGGGTGTTCAACGAGACCCTGGGTACCGGCCGGTGGCGCAGCAGGGATCAGATCTCCGCCTACTTCGGTGACTTCGAGCTGGTCGAGCCCGGCCTGGTGCCGCTGGCCGAATGGCGGCCGGTACCGGACGAGGCGATCGAGCAGAACGACAGCTACCACACCATGCTCGCGGGCCTCGCGCGCAAGCCTGATAGCCGTACGCCGACGGCTGCTTGACGCGGTCAATCCTGGCATGACCTCGCGCCGGTCCGGCGGTGTCCGGCTTGGGACGCGGGCCAACGCTGGACGCTGGCCCGTAACTTCGGTGAGTTCGCTTCACCGACCGCGAAGTAGCGGCTGTAGACAGTGGCCGCCGCAGAGTCAGGAACGCCAGTTCGCGCTGTCCGTACCCCACGTATGTGCGGGAAACGGGTAGTCATCGAAGCCAGGGATCGCGGGCCTTGCCGTGGTCCGGTCCCCGTGGGTCACCGTCGCGGTGGCTACGGCTGCGGGAACGTGGTTCGGCGTGCGTCCCGGTGCGTCGAGCAGCCAGCTCGCGGTCCGGGCGAGCGCGGCGACGACGTTGCGACCGCGGCCGTCACCCGCCCGCGCTGCCAACGCGTCAATGACCCCAGCCGCGAGAAGGTAGCCCGATGCGTGGTCGAGTGCCTGCACAGGCAGCGCTCCCGGCGTGGCGCCGTCGGCGCTTTCGATCAGTGCAATTCCGCTGGCCGCCTGCACGATTGAGTCGAACCCACGTCGGCCGGCCCACGGCCCTCGATCGCCCCAGGCGTTGACCCGCGCGTACACGAGCCCGGCCGGCGCCTGCAGTCCGAACGCCTCAATCGCGCCCGGCCGATAGCCGGACACCATCACATCCGCCTCGTCGAGGAGCCGCTGCGCGAGGTCCCGGTCGGTCCGTAGGTCCAGCAGCGCCGACCGCTTGCCCTGCCCTGTGTCGAGGTGCTGCCAGAGGATCTCGGCTGGGTCTGGCGGGTCGACCCGCAGCACCTCGGCGCCGAGCAGGGCGAGGGTGCGCGTGCAGACCGGTCCGGCGAGAACGCGGGGCAGGTCGAGCACGCGTACTCCGGCGAGTGGCTGATTCCCGCCGGGCAACGCCAGGTCACGTGCGTCATCGCGGGCGGTGATCCCGACCAGTGGGCCCTCGGCCGCGGCCCGGCCGGGCTCGCTCACGCGCCACTCCTCCTCGGCCCGGACACGGACCAGGATCGCGCCGACCTCGGCGGCGGCCATCTCCAGATCGGCAGCGGACCGGGCCCGGATCGCGT
This sequence comes from Rugosimonospora sp., assembly GCA_051986465.1. GTDB lineage: Bacteria > Actinomycetota > Actinomycetes > Mycobacteriales > Micromonosporaceae > DATEJJ01. The sequence continues at coordinate 19,307 of JBPYFB010000360.1, read as the reverse complement.
CGGCGACAGCGGCCCGGTCGGGATCGACCAAACCGAGGACCGCAGCCAGCCGCCTCGCGTGGTGAGGGTAGTTGGCGTGCGTGCGGACCCACCCATCGGCGGACTCGAAAAAGCCCGACAGCGGGGCGAAGACGTTGGCCGCGCGCCCGCGGTCTCGGAACAGCTTGTCGCTGCCGAAGGCGCCCGCGAGCCGCTCCAGATCGAGTGTTGTGGTGGTGATCGACCCGCTGGCTCCGGCGGCGACGGCGGCCGAGCGGACCGCCTCGACTGACATGGTCGCCAACTCGAGCACCGGCAAGGTCGCCGCCAGCCAGGATTCTCGGATCATGCCACCACTCTTACACCGCGGTGTACTGACCAAGCCCCTTGTCCTCCCGTCAATCAGCACCGAGTTGGTGCCGTGTTCGTCACACCGCTACGACGAGACACCCGCCTGTGACAACACTGCAGGCTGAGCAACGCGCCCGGAGCAGCCGGATGGCGGCACCGCGCACCGGCCCGGCCGCGCCGCGACAGCCGAGGCGGGGTCGGCCGTGCCCGTCGCGGATGCCCGTCTGGTCGCGGGCTGCGCGGCAACGTGTGGACCGTGGAGAGTTCGTTCCTCGTGGGGTACGAACTCTCCACGATCCAGCGGACCAATCCGCGGCTAACGCTGGTCCTCCGGCGTGACCGCCCGCCACAACGTCATGGCGGGCAGCAGTGAGCCGACCGCGACCAGAACACCGTGTCCGATGCGGACGGCGGCCGGCCCGAAGAACTGCGGCAGGTACAGCGCGAAGGCGACCGCGAAGACCACCGCGGACCACTTGGGCAGCGGGCCTGAGCGCCACACCGCGACCGCCGCGACGATCGTGGATGCCGCGATGAGGATCAGCCCGATACCGAAAATGGTGATGTTCAACGGCTGGTACCGAACCGCCTTGACCAATCCGAGCAGGTCCGCGCCGTGCCCGTGGGGCCCGGCGATCGCGTGCAGCCCCGTATCGACCAGTGCCGGCAACGCCTGCGCAAGGCTCAGCGGGATGGCCAGGTAGCCGCCGACGCCGATCTCGACATGCTCATTGACCACCTCTACGCGCCGCTGTACTACCGGCTGCTGTTGCACCAAGGCGTCTACCCGCCACGACGACTGGCCATCCACATCAACCACATTCTGCGCGCATCGGCTCCGGGTTCCACGTCCTGAGCTGCTGACTGCCCTCTCGTATCCATAGTGGACGGATGTGGACTCGCCGTGGGCGGAGCGGCCAATGGACGGGTCGAGCCTGCGCGGACTGTGTGGACCTGATCCGGCGCACACCGCAAACGCCGCGCCGATTACGTCGATGTACCATCGACCGGCGGTTGGCCTGCGCTTTCAACTCGATAGTTGACACGGCTCGCAGCGCGGGCTACGGTCATTTTCAACCGAGGGGTTGAAAGTGTGAGGTGGCGATGGCCGCAGACGCGCTGACCCGGGTGTTCGCGGCGCTCGCGGATCCGACCCGGCGCGACATGGTGAGCCGGCTCGCGGCCGGCGACGCGACCGTCAACCAGCTCGCGGAGCCGTACCAGATGTCGCTCCAGGCGGTCTACAAGCACCTCAAGGTGCTCGAGGATGCCGGGGTGGTCAGCCGGCCGACGGGGCCGCAGCCTCGGCCGGTGCGGCTGGAGGCGGAGGTCTTCGACCTGATGGACAAGTGGATCGAGCGCTACCGGCGCCAGGCGGAGGAGCGCTACCGCCGCCTCGACGCGGTCCTGGCGGCGATGAACGAGCAACCGGCCGACGACTGCGACGAGCAGAAGGGAAGTGCGGCGTGAACACCATGGCCGAGACCACGATCGAAGCCGATCCGAAGGTGCCGATCATTCGCCTGACCCGCGACTTCGCGGCCACACCCGAACAACTGCTCCGGGCGCACACCGACCCGAGGCTGTTCGTGCAGTGGAACGGGCCGAACTCCCTGCAGACGCGCATCGACCAGTGGGACGCGCGCTCCGGTGGCAGTTTCCGGTACGTCTCCTCGCGCGACGGCGAGGAGTACGCGTTTCGCGGCTGCTTCCACGAGATCCGGCCGGACCGCATCGTGCAGACGTTCACCTACGAGGGCGACCCCGACGGCGTGGCCCTGGCGACGCTGTGGTTCGAGGACCTCGGCGACGGCCGCACCCGGCTGCGCACTCAGTCCCTTGTGGACAGTTTCGAGAGTCGAGACGCGTGGCTCAAGAGTGGCATGGAGGTCGGGGTCAATGAGGGCTACACCAAGCTGGAGGAGCTGATCGCCAATGGCACTGTCTGACCGTCCCGCCGAGCGGCACCGGGAGATCGGCCACGGGTTCACGGACCGGGTCCGCGGCACCCGGTCGTGGGACGTGCCGTCACCGGTGGCGGCGTGGACCGCCCGCGATGTGGTGCGCCATCTCGTGGAGTGGCTGCCACCGTTCCTGCGCGACGGCTCCGGCGTGGAGCTGCCGTGCGGCCCGTCGGTCGACGACGACCCGGTCGGCGCGTGGCGGGCGCACTTTGACGCCGTGCAGGCGCTGCTCGACGACCCGGCCACCGCCGACCGTCGCCTCGCCAACCCGCACATTGGCGAGCTGCCGCTGGACCGGGCGATCGACCAGTTCTACACCGCCGACGTGTTCATGCACACCTGGGACCTCGCCCGAGCCACCGGCCAGGACGACCGCCTCGACCCGGACTTCTGCGCCCATATGCTGGCCGGGATGGAGCCGATGGACCAGCTCATCCGGTCCTCTGGGCAATACGGTCCCCGGGTCCCGGTGAAGGACGACGCGGACGCGCAGACCAGGATGCTGGGCTTCATCGGCCGGGATCCAGAGTGGACACCACCACGAGGCCGCTAGTGCAGGGGCTCGTCGCGACCGACCGCGTCGCGCACGTCCAGATAGCCGTCGCTGGCCCGCCACAAGGCGTCGGCGACCGGTTCGAGCTTGCCCGGGCTCCAACGCCGTTCCTCGTACGCCTGGGTGCAGGTGCGAAGAGCGCGCAGGCTGACCATCAGCTCTGCGCGCAACCGCGTTCGCACCTCGTCGGGCGTGGGGGAGGCCATGCGGACAGACTCACCGCGTCCCTCGCGCAGCGCGGCCACCGTGTCTTCCCTGACTCCGTTGGCCTCGTCCCAAACGAGGGCGGGCCGATCGATGCGGTGATTCCATACCGGGCCGTGCGCAGATCGCCACCAGGGCAGGACCGGGTTCTTGGCCAGGCGGGTGGCGTTGGACCAGTGTTGCGCTCCGGGCGGCTCGGTCCACCAGGCAACCTCATCGACGGGAAGGTCCACGCAGAGCGCAACCGTGACGGTATCGAGGTCTCGTGGCGGGCCAAGGATGTCGCCGACGGCCCACAGCTGGATCACGCGTAGCGGGAAGATCGAGGACGGCCGGGTGACCATTTCCGCGCACGTCTGCGCGAGCGACTCGGTGTGATGCACGGCGCGTGCCCATTTCATGCCGCCATCCTGACCCATGAGGGCCGCGCAGCGGGGCGGTGGGGGTACGAGGTCGCGCGCTACCGAGCTAACTTCCGCTTCGCCGGCGTCTGCTCGGTTGACGACAACGCGACCGCCTTGCGTCGGGCTAGGTCATGTCACCGTCACGGTGATCGTGGCCGATTGCGTCTGGTTGCCGTTCGTGTCGATGGCGATGATGTACAGCGAGTGCGTCCCCTTGGTCGTGGTTGTGGTATCCCAGTGCCACTGGTACGGCGTCACGATGCGGCTGCCGAGTGCCGTGCCGTCGAGGTAGAACCACACGCGCGCGATACCCACATTGTCGCTCACCCCAGCGACGATGGTTGTGGTGCCGGTGACCGTGGCCCCGTTCGCCGGCGAGGTGATCGCCGCGGTCGGCGGGACATTGTCCCCGTTCTGATTGGAGTCGTTGAGCCGCATGTTGTCGGCCTGCAGATACCCGACCGAGCGCAGGGAGAACCCGACCGACAGCGCGCTTGACCCGGCCGGCAGCGCGGGTGTCGTCCACGACGCCTGCACATAGCTGGAAGAGGTGGTCAGGGCCGGGCCCTGCGCAAAGAAGATCCAGGCGCCCAGGCTATTTCGGTAGTAGGCCACGAGTCGGGCCGTACCGTTGGTCTTGTACCAGCCCTGCACGCGGTAGGTATGACCGACCTCAGTGGCAGGCGCACAGGCGCCCAGGTCCTGCGGCGAGATTATCTTCCGGTCGCCATCGGTATAGCTGCTGATCTGGACCCGCTCGGCAGTGGATCCGCTCTGTGCGTCGGATGTGTTCGACCACGTGAAGCTGTTCGTGCCGTAGCCGCCCCGCTGCCAGCACGTCGGGATACCGTCGCTGGAGTTGATGCTCTCCATCGAGGGGTTACGCAACAGATTCGTCGTCGACGGCGGTGGCGGTGGCTGCGGGCCGTTCACGCCCGGGCTCAGCGATCCGCCGATGACCTCATTGACTGTCTTGACGGTCGTGCCGGTTGAAGCACGAGGCGCGAGCCAGGACAGGAATGCGTCAAGCTGTGCGGCGGGGACGCTGTACAGGTTGCAGTCGTCGCAGATGTGGTGCATGACAAGGATGACCCAGCCACCGCTGTGCTGCTCGGCTTGCAGGACATAGTTCTCCATGTCCTGGAGGGTGTTGTTGTCCTTGATCGAGTCGGGCGTGTCGAGGGCGTATGCGTTCAGCGGTGGAATCGTCTCGGCGAAGGGGCATCCGTCGCAGGTACCCGGCGAAACGATGTCGCCGATGCCGCGTGCGGAGTTGTACCCGCAGTCGCGCACGATCTTCTCGTCCGTCGAGTTCTCGGCTCCGAAGGGGTAGGCGAAATCCGTCACCCTCAGCCCGACGCCGAGCAGGCCCACCCGGTCGTTGCAGACCTGCCGCTTAGCCTCGTCGGTGGTCAGGGTGGGCAGGTTGGCATGGGTGACGGTGTGCCCCCCGACCTCGTTGCCGTGTGCCTGCAGCGACAGCGCGTCGGATGTGGTCATGTAGTCGGTCGAACCGAGCCGACTTGAGTTGATGTAGAACGTGCCGTGCATGCCGTGGTTGGCCATCATCGTGTCGGCCTGCATCTGGTCGGCGAGGGTGTCGTCGAACGTCAGCGAGACGACGACGGGCGGGTGACTGGCTGCGGCGGCCGACGCCATCGTCACGCCCATTGCGACACTCATTCCGACGCCGAGCACGATCGCGCCGAGGACAAGCCCGGCACGCCGACCAGTCCGCCCGAGCGAGGCAGCCATATTCCGCGACTTCATCAGTTTCCTCATTCGACGGTGACCGACTTGCCGAGGCTACGGGGCTTGTCAACGGCACGGCCGAGCCGGAACGCGATTTCACCCGAAAGGTGCTCAGGCGAGGGTCAGAGCGTGGCGCCTGTTGCGCCGCGGTGGCGATCTAACATGTAAGGCCCGACCGTCCAGGTGGCGGCGGCAACATACGGATTCGGTCTGATTCGAGCATTCGCCCGATGGGCGGGAGGCGACCGATCTATTGTCCGGCTCAGAGGCTCTGGTGGCGGACGCGTACCCAGGCCGGTCCGCCATTGCCCGAGGACCGTGATCGCATGCGTCACCGACGAGAGATGGAGGAGGGTTGACACACAGGAGGACGAGGGTATCGCTGCTCAAGCTCGGGGGCGGCCTGATCGCCGCGGTCGTGGCTGCGACGATACCGGCGCAGGCAATCCCTCGGATCGACGCTGGTGCCGACCCGTGCGCGAGCACCTCCCACGCCTCGCTTCGGGCGTCACCAGCGTCAATCGTGTTGGGCCAGTCCACGATTGTCAGATGGCGCTATTATCCGGGTCCTGGCTGTGCGGCCACGGTCGTCCGCCTGTTGTTTCACGACACACTGACCGGCGCGCTCGTGGACACCGGCCGGCGCGGGTCGAGCGGTTCGACAACGCTCTGGCCGCAGAGCAGCGGCACATACTTCGTCGAGGTAACCATCGGCGGCCGGTCCGTCGACTTCGGAGCCGCGTCTGTCACCATCGGGCTGTCCGAAGTAAACGGCAGGCCGATGGCTGAGATCACCAAGAACAGTCAGAAAGCCTTGTTCGCGAACGCCGTCGGCCTACCCAACGCGATTGTGCGCATCGCCGGAGGCGTCGACCTGGATCTGAGCCATATGGACCACATCCACGTGGCGCCGGGTGTCCAGATCATCGGTGTGCGCACCCGGTATCCGCGGGGTCCCCGGCTGTTCACCAAGACCTTTCCCAGGAGCTTGCTGGACATCGGCACCTTGCACGAGGGTAGCGACAATGTGCGGATCACCGGGATCCGGTTCGACGGCGGTGAAAGCGCTGACCCCTGTAGCTCCGCCGGAATCGAACCGGATGCCGACCTGATCTCCGTGATGTCCAGCCTGCACGTCGAGATCGACCACGACGAGATGTACCGCTGGCGCGGCGCCGCGGTGACTGTCTACGACCGGAACAACAGAATCAACAGGGCCAACGCTGGGGCGGTCTGGGTGCACGACAACTACATCCACGACAACCAGCACCCGGGGTACTGCGGGTCGGACTCATCCGGTTCGGGCCAGGCCGGAGGTTACGGGGTCAGCGTCAACCAGGGCGGATTCGCGCTGATCGAGCGGAATGTGTTTGACCGCGACCGGCACGCGGTGACCGGCCACGGCAGTGACGGCGACGGATACCTGTTGTACCGCAACCTCTTCCTTCTGCCCGGCGTCGACAGCGTCAAGGCCGGGGTCACCATCTACAACCATCCGATCGACATGCACGGCCAAGATACCTGCGGCAGCGGCGAACACTGGAACTGCGGTCGGGCCGGGGATTACATGGACGTCGGCTGGAACACGATCGTTGGCGCCGGTTCGGATGCGATCCAGTTGCGCGGCACTCCGTCAGACCCGCGTGGAATGTCGGTGCACAACAACGTGTTTGCCCAGAGCAAAGGTTCGGCATTGACCCAGACCGCGACCGGATTGCATGACGACGGGGGCAACCTCTACGGCCTTTACCAGGGGCAAGTCGGGTTTGCCTGGCACGCGGACGCAACCGCGACATGTGACTTCGACGGCGACGGCATCAACGACCGCTTTTGGGCCACGGGAGTGACCTGGTGGTACTTTTCCAGCCTCGTCGGTCACTGGGTCTACCTGAACCAGTCGTCCCAGGGAACCCTTGGCGCGCATACACTTTCGGACGTCAACCACGACGGGCTGTGCGACGTGACCACCGCCAACGGGACCTTTTTGACGCCGCGCGGCAGCGCCGTGCCGGTCGGCACGGGTTAGCGCCGCCGATCCGCCGGACGGCTAAGGCAGCGGCGCTATCACCGGCGCCGTGAGTATCGGGCGCTGCGTCGCGGGGGGTGACACGAACGTGCCGACCCCGATGCCGCCCGTGGTGGCCGCCCCCGGCTGGCTGGGCACCTTGAGTGTCACCGTGCCATCCACCGTCACGCCGGTGTACGAGGACGCGACCGTCACGGTGACCCGGTGCGACGCGGCCACCGGGAGGTTCGCGTGCCCGACGACCGTGGCACCGTTGCGCATGAGAACCTCGTGGGCGGAGACCTGGACCTCGATCGGCCTGGTGCCGTTGACGCGGAGGAAGAGCCCCACGTGGGCGCCGGGTCCGGTCAGGCGCGAGACGGTGGTATTCACCCGGTAGTTGGTCCAGTCGGCCGAGGAGTACGGCGCGTAGGTCGCGTAGACGTAGCCGCTGTTGGCGTACTGGCCGGTGAACGCCTCGAGCGTGGTCATCGGTTCATTGGCCTTGTCGCGCCACAACGATGGCCTGTTGAAGGTACCGGTCTGCTGCGGCGGTATCTGAGTCCACTCCGTCACCTCGGCCATCAGTTGATCGACCGTCGTCGTTTTTTGGATCTCGATCCGGGCGATCTCGTTCGCCGCGGCGGACCGGCGGCTGGATGGGGATGGGCTCCTCGCCTTGTTCGTCAGGGCGGCCACGAACTGCGACTCGATCATTTGTTGGGTGATCGTCGCGGCCGCGCTGTCGGCTTCCGCGAAGCCCAACTCGGAGAACGGGTAGGCGAACAGTTGCGGGCGGGGCAAGTGATGCGCGGCGAAGTCCGCGAACAGCGCGGCGAAGTCGCCCTCGACCCGGCTGCGGAAGGCGTCGAGGCTCTCGAGCCCGGTGGCTGAGTTGTACAGGCGATTGGTCAGCACCGAGCCCAGTACGGCCTGCGGGCCGACCGCTGCCCTGGTGTGCAGGTCATGGGTGTGTGCCTGGAAGTCCCACCGTCCGGAGTCGGCCATCCGGCTGATCTCCTTCCAGGTCAGGTAGTAGGGCTTGTGGGTACCGACGCGGCCGCTGATCAGGTAGGAGGCGCCGTGCATCCGGTGCCGGGCGAGGATCTGATCCGCGTACTTCCACAGGCCGCTGGTCCCATCGTCGAAGGTCAGATAGACCGACCGCGGTGGGAGCTGCCCGCCGTGCAGGAAATCGACGTACTGCGCGGTGGTGATGGTGTGGTACCCGGCGGCGGCCAGCGCCGTCATCTGAAGGTCGAACTGAGCAGGCGGGACAACGTACTGGTCTGATTGATCCGGGCGGATGTCGTGGTAGGCGAGCACGACCGGTGCGGTTCGGGCCGGCAGGAGCGCGCCGCTCGCCCGCCACGCCGCCAGTTGCGAGCTGACTGCGGTGCTCGCCTTGATGCGCGTCTGTGCGGGTACGTTGTCGCGCATGTGCAGCCGCCACGAGACGCCGAAGGGCGTGGCCACCAGCACGGCAGCGGCGAGCCACAGCACCACTTTCGTGATGGAGATCCGTACGGTCATCGCAGGAAACGCCCCCGGGTGAGCACCAGGACGTACAGCACGGCGATGGCGAGCACGAACGCCGCGATGCCGAGCCGGCGCCGGAAGGCCCTCACCGCGCGCTCCTCGACCAGACGCCGCGTCGCATGGTCAGCAACGAGTACGGCAGCAGCCAGGCGAGGACCAGAGTGGACAACAGGCTCATCAGCGGCCGCAGGTGCCAACTGGTCGATCCGGGCTTGTCGAGCCTGGCGGCGACACCCCAGATGCCTCCCTTGAGCGTGACGCCACACAGATACAGCGCGGCGAACCACCACATGCCGTGCAGCGGGACCCAGACCAGGTGCCAGGCCGCCATCACCGGTGCGGCCAGGACCCAGAGCACGTGGCCGTAATAGAGGGCGGCCGGTCCAGGGCCGCGGCGCCACATGAACCGGCCGTTGAAGAACATGTTGCGGACGAAGCTCTTCTTCCATCGCACCTGCTGGCGTAGGAATGGCCGGATCCGGGCGGGGACCCTGGTCCACACCCGGGCGCTGTGTACGTAGCCGACCCGCCAGACGCGCTCGGGCCAGTCCACCTCGCTGACGAACGGCGACGAGGCGTACCGGCGCTTGAGGTGCCGGCCACGCCACGCCTGTCCGAGAACGTAACCGGTGAGCTGGCGGTCGGTGGCGAACCGGAATTCGCCGCCGAGGAACCGGTCGCCCGCCCATGCGGGCAGGTAGTTGTAGATCGCCTCGCGGCGGAAGACGGCCAGCGGCCCGGAAACACAGGTGACGGTACCGAAGGAGGACTCGGCGCCCTTGGCGATGCGGAACTGGCCCTCGTACCAGACATCCTGGATCCGGGTCAACAGCGTCTCGTCCGCGTTGGACGCCCGTGCGTGCCCGCTTACCGCCCCGAGGCTGGGGCACCGCACCAGGGCCTGCACGCAGCGGCGGAGCGCGTCCGGTTCGATGATGCAGTCGGAATCGGTGAAGGCGAGGATCTCACCATCGGCGATGCGAGCCCCCTCGACGAGTGCGTTCTTCTTGCCGACGTTGGTGGGCAGAATGACCGCCGTTACGCCATCCAGCTCGGCGAGGCGGCGTATCACCTCGGTCGTGCCGTCGGAGGACCCGTCATCGATCACGATGACTTCCATCGGTTCGTAGTCGCTGGCCACCATCGACCGTACGCACGCGGCGATACCGTCGACCTCGTCCTTGGCCGCGACCAGAAAGCTCACCTTCGGCCGCGGGCCCAGCCGGGGGAACGTGGCGTCGGCGGCGGCGTGCCGGACGCCGGACAGCGCCGGATCCTCGTACCGGGCGTAGGCGAGATACAGCATCGTGGTGGTCGCGGTGAGCACTGCGAGGCCGTACACCGTCAGCAGGGTGCCGTAGGCGACGTTCGGCAAGCGCCAGGCGAGGAGTACCACCATGGGCATCAGTACCACCAGGGTCCCGATGGTCCGGATGGGGCGACGGAGCCTCGGGTCGAGCCGGGATCGCGATCCGTGTCCAGCCGTGCGCTCGGGTGCCAGCGCCGCCGACTCCATCAGATCCTCTCAACCGCGTCGAGCGTGGGCAGGCGGTAGGTGGCGTCCAGCACGGCAGACTGGGCCTCGATCCAGCTCAGGTCGGTATACGGGTGCATGGTGTGCACCACGACCAGGTCCCAGTCTTCGGCCGCCGGGTCGACGCACCGGGTGAAGCCGGCGAGCGATTCGACGAACGGGTCGAAGTACGAGACGGTGGCGCCGCCGGCGATGAGTACGGACATGATCTCCAATGCCGGGGACTCCCGAACGTCTGACACGCCGGGCTTGTAGGTGACTCCGACCACGATCACCCGCGAGCGGGCGAGCGGCTTGCCGTGGTCGCCGAGCATCTCCCGGACCCGCGTGACCACGTGGCGCGGCCGGGCCGCGATAGCGGTCATGGCTGTGTCGATCAGTGGTGTGGCGACCCGCTGCGCGCGCAGTTGCCACAGCAGATAATGCGGGTCGCAGGGAATGCAGTGACCGCCGACGCCCGGCCCGGGAAAGAACGGCATGAAGCCGTACGGCTTGGTCGATGCCGCCCTGATGACCTCGGTGACGTCGACGCCCAGGCACCGGGAGGCATCGGCGAACTCGTTGGCCAGGGCGATGTTCACGGCCCGGAACGTGTTCTCCAGCAACTTGGACATCTCGGCCGCCTCCGCCGAGGAGACCTCGTGGATTTCCGTGGTGAGCCTGGACAGCATCTTCGATGCGGCGACGGTGCAGCCCGGTGTGCAGCCGCCGACGATTCTCGGCGTGCTCTGCTGGGGAAAGACCGAGTTCCCGGGGTCGATCCGCTCTGGTGCGAAGGCGACGTGGATATCGACGCCGGGACGCAGGCCGCGCCGGATGAGCGGCTCGGCGAGCAGGTCCCGGGTGGACCCGACGTAGGTTGTCGAGGTGAGCACGATGGTCTGACCCGCGCGGGCGTGCGCCACCACCGTCTCGCAGGCGCCGGCCAGCGCACGCAGGTCGGGAGCACGGCTGCGGTCCACGGGAGTCGGCACGCACACGATGACCGAGTCGGCATCGGCGATACGGGAGGCGTCGGTGGTCAGCACGAAGTCCTCGCGACTGAGCACCGCCCGCAGGCGCTCCCGGTCGGCCTGGAGCAGGTCCACCTCGCTACCGCGGATCGCGTCGATCCGCTGTCGACTGATATCGATGCCGATGACGGCCGCGCCGGCGGCGGCCAGGCCAAGCGCGGTGGGCAGGCCGACGTAGCCGAGGCCGATCACGGCGACCGTCACCTCGGCCGAACCGGAAGCCGAAACTAGTGGTGCCGAAGGCTCGGCAGCGGACGAGATTGTTGTCATTTGCACCCCGTGACATCGACGGCCGACCCACGTGTCCGGACAGCCGCGAACCGGACAAAACGGCTTCGATCGCCAAGAGTGCCTGACTACTATGGGTTGTTACGGCCAGATTTCGAAAGTGTCACTCTGAAGAGTGATTTTCAGCGCCGGGGCGCCCCATTGACCACGCAGTATGCACGCCCGCTGGCGCCGGTGAGGCGACGGCGCCCAGTACCGCGTCGAGCCGGCCAGTGGCCACCCAGTGTGTCGATGGCCTCCGGCAACGGGGAGCGGAGGTCGGTGTAGGACAAGTCTCCGGGAGCCGGGCAGGTGCAGGTCGGCTTGACGGGGCCGGGATCGTGCCACGGCCCCGTCAAGCAGGATCCTCACCCGGTCTAGCGCTGTAGCGTCAGCAGGCCCGGCCGGTACGGCAGCAGGCCGTAGTCGCCGCCGGAGTTGGTAGCGCGTCCCTGATACAACAACTGCAGATTGCACGGGTCGACGGTCATGGTCTGGTCGGAGTTGTTGCGGACCAGGTCGCCGTGGCTGATGTCATTGGTCCAGGTGGCGCCGCTGTTGGCCTTGCCGGCGAAGGGGTTGCTCTCGGTTGCGGCTTGCGGTGTCCAGGAACCGGAGAGGCTGGATGCGGTGAACGAGCGGAAGTATCTCCCGTTGGCGCCGATCGCCTCGACGAGCATGAGGTATTGGTTCTGGCCCTGGACTTTGTAGACCTGAACGGCCTCGAACAGGTTGTTCGTCGAGTCGCTCAAGACGACCGTTGATGAACTACCGAAGCTACCTGGGAAGTTGCCGATCGGCATGCTGGCCCGGTAGATCTTTCCGTTGTCCCCGGCGAAGAAGAGGTACATGTTCGAGCTGTCGCCGATCAGTGTCTGGTCGATCGGGCCGGTGCTCGACCCGGAGATGCTTCCGGAGAACAGCGCGTTCGGGGACGACCATCCGTTCGCGTTGGTGGGGTCGCTCGACGTCCGGTAGACGAAAGCGGTCGCGCCCCACTGGTAGGCAAGTACCCAGATGTTCTTCGGCGCGAAGAAGAAGAGTGTCGGTGCAACGGTGGACGAGGACATCGTGTTCTGGGCCGCCGTGGCCATGTTGGACCAGTTGCTGAAGAGGCCGAAGTTCATCGAGCCCCACGTCGATCCCGTGTCGTGAGTCGTCGCATAGACGAGGTGTTGGCCGTTGTAGACGACGTTGGTGAAGTCCTTGAGTGAGACCCAGCCAGATTTCGGGGTCGCGAGTGCGCCGGTTGACGTCCAACGGTACGTGGAGGGGAGGGTGCACCCTCCGCTGCTCGTCGAATTGTTGATGAGCGATGCATCGTCGATGTAGAAGCTGTCGGTGCCCGCGGCCGTCTCCACATACAACGTCGCGGACGACAACGTCCCGGTCCACGACACGGTTGCGGTGCCGGTCAGCTGCGTCCAACCGGACGAGTTCACCGCGCCCTGCGCCAGGCTGGTGTAGTTCGTCGTCCCGTTGGCGGTCACCGCGAGCGTGACTTTGCCGGTCGGCGTTCCGCTCTGCGTCCTGACCCATACGCTGGCCGTGAAGCTGGCGCCGTTGGCCAGCACGGATGTCACGTTCTGGGCGGGCCCGTTCCACGATGCCGTGCGGCCCGTGTCCAGCAGGGAGTGCGTGCCACCATGGACCACGCTCGTGTTCGACGCCAACGTCCCAGCGCCGAAGACAGACCAACCAGTCGTGCCACTCTCCATGCCGGCGTTCGTCAGTAGATTCCCGCTCGCGGCGGAGGCACCGGAGGTCGATACTGCCACCAGCGAAGCCAGCGCCAGGACGACAGCGAGGCCTAACGAGCTGGCTCTGATGATTCTTTTCCTTTTCACTCGAATACTCCTACTCCTATGCTCGGGCCCGCTCGGCTGGGAGCTGTCGGCGGGGTGCCCGAGGCAACGCGGCTGTGTTCGCATTCCTTGGCGGACGCGCGTTGCCGCATTTTATTGATGAGCTTGTGTGTTAGCGCTAACATTTGGCCGCGGACGTGGTTAAGGCTGGGTTTGCTCGGGGCTGGGGTCCTGTCGATTCGACTGACGAACACTATGGAGCCGTGCACGCGTTCACGTCAAGGCCATCGCATCGATGGATGTTAGCGAGCACATCGGCGGAACTTCGCCTTCGCGTTGCCACCGTGGTCGCGCGGGATCTCGCCGGTACGGCTTCGGCGCGCGAGTGCGAGACCGCGCGTAAGGGAGCCGTGACTTTTCAGCCGGCCGCTGCCCCGGTGCGTGCGGGTACCTGCGGCATGGCCAGCCTCATCATCGTGCAGCACGGCGGTTAGTTGGTCGGGGACAGCGGTAGGTCCTGGGCGAGCTCGATTTCATCCCGGATCGGGATGCCATAGTTGCCTGTCATCGATATCTGCGGCTTGAGGGTCCGACGTGCCTGGTCGACCGCCCCGTACCGGATATCACTGAGTCGAAAGCCCCGGCGTTGGTAGAACCGCAGTGCGTCAACGTTGTCGTTGGTGGTGAGCACCCACAGACGCCGGCAACCGGCCGCGGCAGCCAGCCGGGCGACCATGGCCACCAGCGCCGAGCCCACTCCCGACCACTGCCGCGCGGCGTGCAGGGTAAGGATCTCGCAACTGTCGCCAACCACGTCGTAGGTCAGGACGCCGGCCACGGCGCCGGCGTCGAAGGCGACGACCGCCGGGCGGGCCAGCGCGTCGACCAACTCCCCGCGGCGGGCCACCGCCGCACTCCCGTGTTGCCGCAAGAAGTCCCGTACCTGCGGTTCGGCCGCCGGAACCTGCCGCAACTCCACGGCGCTGCCTCCCATTTCTCGGACCCTGCGCAAAGTCTGTCTCTGAAGGATGGTAGGTGGACCCCCGCGGCGGGACGCGGGACAGCGGCATGCGGGTGCCGAGCGTGCCTCCGCGAAAGTTCTAGGTGGGCGACCGGATCGCGTCCCAGCCGGTGACGTCGCACTGACCATGTTCATTGGTACCGGTGGCGACAACAGTTCCGTCCGTACGTAGCCCGAGGGTGTGGGTGGATCCGGCCGCCACCGAGACGATCTGGCGCCAGTCGGCTACGTCGCACTGGCCCGAATCCCTGCTTCCCGCGGCCACGACTCGGCCAGTCGCGGTGACTGCGACGGTGTGGTAGCTCCCAGCCGCCACTGCCACGACGTCCCGCCAAGCACCGACGTCACAGGCGCCCGTCGATCGATCCCCGACCGCAAATACGCGTCCGTCCTTGGTGAGACCGACCGTGTGAAGGTAGCCGGCGGCGACGGCGGTAACGTCACGCCACGTGTCGACCGCGCACTGCCCGCGGCGACCGATCCCCACGGCAACGGTGGTCCCGTCGGCTCGCAGGCCCACCGAATGCCAGTCGCCACAAGCCAACGCCACAATCTCACGCCACTGGCTCACGTCACATGCTCCCTCCCGACGCCGTCCGGCGGCCAGCACGGTGCCGTCACCAACGAGCCCCAAGGTGCGGCGCCAGCCCGCGGCGACAAGCGTGACGTCGCGCCACGACGCGACGTCACACTGCCCGTCGCCGTTCCAGCCCGTCGCAATCACGGTGCCGTCCGCGCGCAGGCCGACGCTGTGGGATCGCCCGGTGTTCGATGCGGTATGCACGTTTCCCGCCGCCACGGCGACCATGTGGCGCCAGTCCTCGACTCGACACTCACCAGAGGCTCCCGTGCCGGCCGCGACCACGGTGCCGTCGGTACGCAGCCCCAACGAGTGTCGCCGTCCGGCGGCGATGACAGGACTACTCATGTGCACAGCATTACGGATCTCCTCCCTAGGGAGGAGACGGCGCTCCGACCGCGGGGCGCAACCGGGGCTTGTGGTCGGGCGCATTCCGGGGGCGGGTTCACCAGCATCTACAGGCATGACTACTGCGTTGCGCGGGGCGGGACGTTGGCACCGCCCATTGATGGTTTTTGTCGCGGCGATGGCGGTACTCGCCGTCGTCTCCGCAGTCGGCATCTTCGCCGATTCGCGGGTGCTCACCGGTGTGCCGATCTGGCTCAAGCCGTTCAAGTTCTCGGTGTCCTTCGTGCTGTACGGCGCCACCCTCGCCTGGATGCTGTCGCTGCTGCCGCGGCGTAGCCGGGTCGCGGAGTGGGCCGCCGCGGTCATCCTGGCGATGTCGGTGGTGGAGATCGTGGTGATCGTCGTACAGGTGCTGCGCGGCACGACCAGCCACTACAACGAGACCACGCCGCTGAACGCCGCCCTGTGGTACCTGATGGGCGCGGCGGTCATGGCGCTGTTCACCGCACATCTGATCATCGGGGTTGTGCTGCTGCGCCGGCCGATCGGGGACCGGGTCGCCGCGTACGCGGTCCGGCTGGGGCTCGGGCTGTCCCTGCTCGGCATGCTGGCGGCGGTACCGATGGTGCTGCCCAGCCAGGAGCCGGGGATCAAGGGGATCGGCGGGGCGCACAGTGTGGGCGTACCGGACGGCGGGCCGGGACTGCCGCTGGTCGGCTGGAGCACCACGGGCGGAGATCTGCGGATCGGGCACTTCGTGGGACTGCACGCGTTGCAGGCGCTGCCGATCCTGGCGATCCTGCTGAACCGGTTCCTCGGGACGCGGCTGGACGAGCGTACGAGGGCGCGGCTGCTCGTAGTCGCGGGCGTGGCTTACGGCGTACTCACAATGATGTTGACTTGGCAGGCCCTGCGCGGGCAGCCACTGCTGCGTCCAGACGCGCTCACGCTGACCGCATGGGCGGCGGCGCTGGTCGCGTTCGCGACCGCCGTCGTCGGCGTCGTCGTGGCGCGTCGGCGCCGCCTGGAAATGATGCTGGCCGCATGACCGGGACGCTGTTCACGCTGACGTTCGCGGTGGCCGCGCCCTTCTGGGCGCTGATGATCCTCCTGCCGCACTGGTCCTGGAGCGCGCGGATCATCAAGTCGCCGCTGATCGTGCTGCCGGTCCTGGTGATCTACGCGGTACTGGTCATCCCGGCGCTCGGCGACGTGCTGCCGGTCGTGACGTCACCAACCATGCGGGGCGTGCGCGACCTGCTCGGCACCGCGAACGGCGCCGCGGCGGCATGGGCGCACCTGATCGCGTTCGATCTGTTCGCCGGCCGTTGGGCGTGGCTCGACAGCCGGGAACGGAAGGTACCGGCGCTGGTCATGGCTCCGGTACTGGTATTGACGATCCTGCTCGGGCCGCTCGGCCTGGCCGCCTACCTGGCGGTCCGGACCGGGTGGACGCAGCGGACCGTCGCTGTCGCCCCCGAGCCGCAGCGCCTAGGCTGACCCGATGGGCTGGGTAGGACGACGCCTGTTCGATGCACCGGACACGTTCATACGGCTGGTGCTGCTCGATCTCAGCGGCATCGGATATCTGGCCTTCGGTACCCGTGCCGGGCATTCGCCGACGACCACGCAGCTGGTGCTCGCGGTGGTCGCGTTCGCCGTCGTCCTGGTCTTCTATCGCCGGCCACTGGTCAACCTGTTGGTACAGACCGCGTTGCTGGCAATCGCGATCCAGTTCATCGACGACACAATGATCAATCAGGTGGGCGCGAGCTGGGGGCTGCTCGAGCTGACCATGTGGGCGCGCCGGCCATTGACCATCTGGCTGTCCGCCGGGCTGCTGGCCGTGGTCGACCTGATCACTTCGATCGGCGATCCGTTCCGGCAGTTCGTCTCGACCATCTTCGGACTGGGTGTGGTGGTCGGCGTGCCGCTGCTGCTCGGTCTGGTCGTCCGGGCGAACCGGGAAATCGCCCGGCAAGCCGAGGAGCGGGTGATGGAGGAGCAGCGTCGACGCGAGTCGGAGAGCCGTGTCGCGCGCGCCGACGAGCGCACCGCCATCGCTCGGGAACTGCACGACGTGGTCGCGCATCACGTAGCGTCGATGGTGCTGCGGGTGGGCGTTGCCCGGCATGTGCTTACGGACCTGGATCCGCGGGTAGGCGCGGCCTTCGACGATGTGCACACCACCGGCACCGCGGCCCTGGCGGATCTGCGCCGGCTGGTCGCGGTGCTGCGCAACCCGGATGGGGTACACGGTGACGCGGCGCTGACCGCGATCGAGCCGTCGGCAGTTCCCGCGGCACTCGGCGCGGCCGTCGATCGGGCGCGCCAGGCGGGTATCACGGTGGAGGCCGACATCGATCCGGCGGTCGGTTCGCTCGACGCGGTGCGGGGCCTGGCGGTGCTGCGGCTGACCCAGGAGGCGCTGACCAACGTGGCCAAGCATGCCGGCGCATCCGCGCTGGCGCGCCTGTCGGTTTCCGTGGTCGACGGTGCGGTGCGTTGGGAGGTCTCGGACAACGGCCGCGGACGGGTACCGGCGGCGGTGCCGTTCGGCGGCGGTCACGGCATCACCGGTATGCGCGAGCGCGTCGAAGTCCTCGGCGGTCAGTTGGAAGCAGGCCCGACCAGTGCGGGTTGGCGAGTCCGTACGGTCCTCCCGGCCTTGGTGTCCGTACCCCCCGCGCTGGAGGTGGGGTGATCCGGGTACTGCTGGTCGACGACCAGCACCTCATCCGTACGGGCCTGCGCATGCTCTGCGACGCGGAGCCGAACATCGAGGTCGTCGGGGAAGCCGACAACGGCCGCGAAGCGATCTCCCTCGCCGCCCGGCTCTGTCCCGACGTCGTTGTCATGGACCTGCGCATGCCCGGCGTGGACGGGATCACCGCGACCAGCCGCATCATCGCCGACCGCCCCGCCACCCGAGTCCTCGTGCTGACCACATTCGGCGACGACGACCACCTCTATCCGGCCCTGACCGCCGGCGCCTGCGGGTTCCTGCTCAAGGACGCGCCCCCCGCCGTCCTGCTGGACGGCATCCGCCGGGCCGCCGCAGGGGACAGCCCGTTCAGTCAGGAGGTGCTGGTGCGCCTCGTCCAGCGCGCGGTACACGCCCGCGCCGAGACGCCGCGGCCGGCCCAGGGACTGACCACACGTGAACAGGACGTGCTGAACCTCGTGGGCGAGGGACTGTCCAACGCGGAAATCGCCGAGCGGCTCCACATCGGCGTCACCACGGTCAAGACCCACATCACCAGCCTGATGACCAAGACCGACAGCCCCAACCGGGTACGCCTCGCCCTGTTCGCCCGCGGCGCCTAGTGCGTGTCAGCGAAGGTTCAGGCCGCCGTCCAGGAGGATCACCTCACCGGTGAGGTAGCAATTGCCGATCACGGCGGAGATGAGGTCGGCGACGTCCGAGGGTTGGGCTGGGCGACGCATGGGGCTGGCCGTGTTCCACAACGCGTGAGCGTCGGTCCAGTCGGTGGTCAGCGGCGTGTCGACCAGTCCCGGGGCGACGGCGTTGACCCGAACGTCAGGGCCGAGGGCCGCGGCCAGTAGCTTCGTGACGTGGTTGAGTGCTGCCTTGCTGGCGGCGTACGCGATCGAGCTGCCCTTCGGGCGGACGCCGGCGTGACTCGTCACGTTCACGATGCATCCGTTCGACTCCCGCAGCGCGGGTAGCGCCGCCGTACAAAGCAGCCAGGGCGCGATCAGGTTGACGTCAAGCAGACGCCGCCAGTCGGCAGCACTCAGCGCATCCAGATCCGCGTGCGCAACGGGCCAACTGATACCCGCGTTATTCACCAGTACGTCCAGACGCCCATAGTCGGCCAGCACCCGCCGGACCAACCCAGTCGCGGCCGCGTCGTCGGAGAGGTCCGCCTGCTGATACGTCCCACCGAGTTCCGCGGCCAACGCGGTCCCCGCCACCTGGCTCGACCGCGAATGGATCACCACGGACATCCCGTCCGCCGCCAGC
>JBPYFB010000359.1:0-4645 GCA_051986465.1 Rugosimonospora sp. | reverse complement strand
CGTCACCGACCTTCCGATGGCCGACATCGTCGACGTGATGCTGTCCATCAACGCCGGTGCCTACCTGTTCGAGGCCGGCAACGTGCGGCACGAGCACGAGTGGCGGGTATGGCGTGAGGTGAAGCTGCCGGACGGGAAGATCGTCGTACCGGGTGTGGTGAGCCACGCGACCAACCTCGTGGAGCATCCCGAGGTCGTGGCCGACCGGATCGTCCGGTACGCCGAAGCGGTCGGCCGGGAAAACGTGATGGCCGGTACCGACTGCGGGCTGGGCGGCCGGGTACACCCGCAGATCGCGTGGGCGAAGCTGGAGTCGCTCGCGAAAGGCGCCGAGCTGGCCACCGCCCGGCTGTGGTAGGCAGGCGGGTTCATTGGCACCGTTGCGGATCTGGCCGTGGCGTTGGGCCAAAAGCCCACCGCCCGGCCTCGTCTCGCGGCGGTCCACGTACGGTGGACCTCCGTACGCAGACAAGTGAGGATCCTGTGACCCTGCCCGACACCACCACCACGTCCGAGCTCAACGACCCAGGGCGCTACCAACCGCCAGCCCCCCGGTGTGACGGCGAGCACCTCGTCTGGGCCGACGTGATCGTCGGTGAGATCTACGGCTACCGGCCCCTCATGCTCGACTTGTTCCGGCCCGAGCCCGCCGACCGGGCGTACCCCCTGGTGGTCTGGATCCACGGCGGCGCATTCCTGGAGGGCACCAACAAACGCGACGGCGAGCCGCTGCGCGGCGCCCGCATCGGCGAGCGGATCCTCGCCGCCGGCTTCGCCCTCGCCCGCGTCACCTACCGCCTCACGGGCGAGGCGAGGTTCCCCGCCCAGATCCATGACGTGAAGGCGGCCGTGCGCTGGCTGCGCCACCACGCCCCCGAACTGGGCCTGGACCCGGGCCGCTTCACGGTGTGGGGCGAGTCGGCCGGTGGCCAACTGGCGGCCATCCTGGCAATGAGCGGCGACGACCCGCAACTGAGCGGCACCGTCGGCATCCTGGAGGGCTCCGACGCGGTGCAGGCGGGCGTCATCTGGTACAGCCCCAGCGATCTGCTGACCATGCAGTCCCAGGCGCGCGCCGACGGCGTTTTCGACCACGACGCCCCGGACTCCCCCGCGGGCCGGCTTATCGGCGGCTCCGTCCAGGACCATCCCGATCTCGCCCGGCAAGCGAGCCCGATCAGCTACGCCTCGGCTGACGCGCCACCACTGCTACTCGTACACGGTACCGACGACCGCGTCATCCCGGCCGGACAGAGCATCCAGCTGTACGAGCGGCTCGTCGAGCTGGGAGCCCCGGTACAGGTGACCATCGTGCCGGGCGCCGACCACTGCTTCGTGGGTACCGACCTCAACCCCCTCGTCGACGACGCGATCACCTTCCTCCGCGCCGCCATGGACGCCGGATAGGTACGTTCAGAAGATGCGCGTTCGGCTCGCTCCGGACGCGAGGCCGGCGATCGGACCGACGGCGGCTTGCCGTCCCGGTTGCCGCACCTCACCCGTAAGGTCGATATCCATGACGGCGGGGGTGCCGTCGGGCTCCTCGAACTCGGCGTCGGCGCAGCGGACCCGTTCCAGGTCCAGGCCGCTGACGACACCGATGCGAGCCTGGTCGAACGCGGCCGGCAGGTCGGCGACGAGCCAGACCGCCGCACCCTCCTCGACCACCCTCGCTGTCGCGGCACCCAGTACCCAGGGTGCACGCTCGCCGTCGAACGCGCGCGCCGGTGCGGCGTAGGCGTTTGCCCGGGCGTACACGGGCTGTTTCACGTCGAGGAATTTCATGTGGTCGCTGGGTGGCTGGTCGTCGAGACGGGACAGGTACTCCTTGAACGATGTCGGGTGGCCGTCGTAGCCGACGGTGCCGCCGTACGCCGGGGCTTCGCCTTCCGCGTGCGGCGCGTAGGCCTGCCGCGGGTCGCCGCCGATGAAGAGATTCCCCACCCACCTGTCGTCGCCACCGAAGATCACCGCATACCCGGCGACCTGGGTGCTGTGCGGCCGGTGGTACGGCGTCGCCCGGTCCATCACCGGTTCCCGGCGCAGCGTGCCGCAGATCAGGTTGTTGACGAACGCGCCGCCCTGGCTCCACAGCTCCAGCGCGGCCGGTGAGCCGAAAACGTTGTGCTCGACCAGATATGGGCCGTGACTGACCTCCACGAACAGGTCGCGGTTGTTGGCGTAGTAGACGTTGCGGGAGATCCGGGTGCCCTGCGTCTGCCAGTCCAGCCAGGTACCGAGCGAGCAGTCGTGGATCCGGTTGTGCCGGATCACCACGTCGATGGCCGCGTGCAGCTTGATACCACCGATCTCGTACCCGTAGAACTCGCGCTTGAGCGCGATGTTGTAGATGTGGTTGTCCTCGATCGTGGAGAACGCACACCCCAGATGACCCACGATCCCGTTCTGCCCGCAGTCGAAGATGGTGTTGCGGCGGATCACGTGCGACCCGATGTGCTCCCGGTCCCAGCCGATCTGGCGAGCCGCGAAGACCGACTCCAGCTGGTACTGGTACCCCGGCTTGTCACCACGCAGCCACGAGTTGTTGTGCCCGGTCGAGCCCTCCTTGCCGATCGAGATCGCCGAACACTTCGCGTCGTGGATGACGTTGTCCTCGATGATCCAACCCTTGGCCCAGTTGGGCCCGATCAGACCGGGCTGGTCGGCGGTCGGCGGCGCCCAGGGGCTCGCCGCGTGCGCCAGCTCGAAGCCGCGGACGGTGATGTAGTCCAGGTGCGGCTGTTCCGGGTAGAAGACCGAGCGCCGGACATTGATCTCAACAAGCTCCGTGTTGGGGTCCGCGCCCTGGAAGTTGGCCCAGATCGTCGTCTGCGCACGGACTTCGGCATACCAGACGAGCTGGGTCTGCTCGGGATCGCGGACCGGGTCGGTCATCCCGGTCCAGTTGTCGACCACCTCGGTACGCCGTTGCGGGTCGGTGACCTCGGCACGGCTGGCCACCTCATAGAAGCTGCGCCCGTTGAGGTAGACATCGCCGAGGTGCTTGCGCGCAGCGCCCTTGCCGTAGACGATCCAGTCGCCGGCGACCTCCTCCGCGAACGGGTTGAACGAGCCGAACAGGGCGTTGTCAACAACCGCCTGCCAGACCGTCCCGCCGACCGGCTCCCAGCCGGTGACCCGCTCCGAGCCCTTGATCACCACGTGCTCACCGGCCGCGGCCTCGTACGTGATGCGGCGCGAGTCGCTGAGGCCGCCGCGGCGTGGCTTGACCCACTCCCGGTACTCCCCCGCGTGCACGAGCACGGTGTCGCCGGGCTGTGCGGCGTTGGCCGCCCGGTTGATGGTCCGGAATGGCCGCTCGGCCGCGCCGTCGGCGTCGTCCGATCCACTGGTCGCGACATGGAATACAGACGTCATCTGGTGGAGCCTTCCCTACCTCGGTGATGGGCGCACGCGTGCCACGCCCGCGAGCCGGTTACGCGTTTCCCCGCGGCCACATACTGAGCGCGGGGTCAGGCGGCGCGCAACCGCGTCACCTGACCCCGCTGCTCATCCGCTGCTGCGCCGGCGGCGCTCGCCCGATTGGCGGGGGTTGCCGGCGAGCTCACGGGCACGGACTAGGACGTAAGGCGGAACTGCTGGTTGGCTTGACCGTTGCAGTCGTACAGCTGTACCTGCTGCCCGTTGTTGGTGCTCCAGACATCCAGGCACCGCCCGGACTGGACACCCGTGATGGTCCCGTTGGAGTTCAGGTTCCACTGCTGGTTGGCGCCGCTCCAGCAACTGTAGATCTGGATGCCGGCGCCGTTGCCGGAGCCCGCAGCGTCCAGGCACATGTTGCCGTACACGACCAACTGCTTGTTCGAGTTGTAGGTCCAGGTCTGGTTGGACTGGCCGTTGCAGTCCCACAGCTGCACCCGCGTGCCGTTGTTGTGCGAGACGTTCGGCACGTCGATGCAGCGGCCCGACTGGCTGCCCAGGATCCGGCCGGTACCACTGGGCGGTGGGGTGCTGCTCGGCGACGTGGGCGGTGCGGTTGTGGGGCCCGCGGAGGTCGGTGACGCCGATGTGGCGGGGCCGGCGGCGTTGAGCGCGTTGAGGACGGAGGTGTAGGCCGGCTTCTTGTTGCCGCTGCCGTCAAACAGCAGCGGGCTTTCGCTGGAGCGCCAGGAGTCGCTGTCCCGTACGCCCCACACGGTGATGCCGACGCAGCGCGCCACGTTGACACAGGCCTGGGTCAGCCCGGCGTACTGCGTGGTCGAGGCGTTGGTGACGTCGGCCTCGGTCAGCGCGACATCGACACCCAGGGCCGCGAAGCTGGACAGTGTCGTCTGGAAGTTACTCGGCAACGAGCTGCCGCCCGTGAAGTGAGTCTGGAGGCCAACGCAGTCGATGGGGACTCCACGGCTCTTGAAGTCCTTGACCATGTTGTACACGCCCTGTGTCTTGGCGTAGGTCCAGTTCTCGATGTTGTAGTCGTTGTAGCACAGCTTCACCGACGGGTCCGCGGCGCGGGCGGTCTTGAAGGCCACCTCGATCCAGTCGTTCCCGGTTGCCTGCAGGTTGGACTGCCGGCGGCTGCCGTCCTCGTTGAACGCCTCGTTGACCACATCCCAGTAGGCCAGCTTGCCCTTGTAGTGCGCCATCACACCGTTGATGTGGTTAATCATGGCGTTGCGCAGCG
>JBPYFB010000358.1:0-3805 GCA_051986465.1 Rugosimonospora sp. | reverse complement strand
CCGCGCCGGTGGTATCCGGCGCGAACCCGGTGACCGCCGGTACGGCGAGCGCCAGCGCGCTGGAGAGTCCATTGTGGATGGTGATGGTGACCTGGTCGCCCTGATCCACGACGAGCACCGGACCGGGCAGCGTCGCCGCGGCAGTGTCGGTGGCGGCGAAGCCCCAGATCGGCACCGGCGCCGCGGCGCCGGGCAGCACGACCGTCCCGGTCTTCGCCCACAGGTCACACGTGGCGGTGGTACCGCTCAGTGCACAGCCGGTCTGGGGTAGCGGGCCCTGGGGCGGGCCGGGTGGGCCGGACGGCACGGCGGCCGGCGTGGCCGCGGGCGCCCGCCCGAGTGCCGGCGCGGCCAGCGCACCTGCGGCGAGCAGCGGCGCGAGCAGCAGAGCGAGTATGCGCGAGGGCTTCATCGTCGCGATCCCTTCCCGGTCACTGAGCGGGGCAGCCGGCGGGCGGGTCGATGCGGATGAGCGTCATCATCCCGCCGAAGCTCGCGCCGTAGTTCGTGGCCTGTTCCAAGGCGTGGCTGTGCGCCACGTGGTAGTACTCGCCGCACTGGTTTTTCTGCACCACGCCGGCGGGCAGCTCGCCCGGGCTGGTGCCCAGGTACGGGTTCTCCGCGAACCACGTCTCGGTACCGGGCCCGACGATCTGGTCCTGGAGCGTGGGCAGCGGTACCGGAATCGGGTTGGTGGCCGGATCCCAGTGCTCCGCGTCCTTCCACATCATCAGCGTGTCCACGGTCTGCCCGGGCGCGACGTCGAGCAGGAAGTTGGAGAAGGACAGGTCCTGCCCACCCGGCCCCTGCGCGGGGTGCCCATCGCGCGCGATGAGCTGTTCGTCGCTGCCGTGCGGGTGGAACGGGTAGCTCACCGAGCCGGCGTTGAGGTACCGGATGAGCGCCGGGTTCGGGTTGGTCACCGCGTCGTACGGTCTAATGTGGATCAGCGCGCCGTAGGGCTGGCTGGGCAGCCACTCGGCATGATTGGGCGCGATCGTGTCCGGCATGCTCCGGCCGTTGATCATGAAGTACCGTGCCTTGAACCTCGTGAAGTCGTACGCGCGCCGGCGCTCCACCGCGAGATGCAGGTCCGGATCCACCTCGCTCAGCATGTACAGGTACTCGTGCCCGGTGTCGAACGCCGAGTCGGGCCGGTTGTTCTCCCAGTCGTGATGGCCGGCCGGGCGCACGACGAGGGCGCCGAAGAGGCCCATCTGCGCCTGCTTCTGCACGTCCGTACCCGACTCGTACAGGTAGGTGCCGGGTGCGCCCGCGGTGAACGTATAGGTGACCGCCCCGCCCGCCGCCGCCGACGTCGCCAGCGAGGTGAGGTTGCCGGTCGCGTCGGTCTCCGGCTGGACCGGCTGGCCGTTCGCCAGCACCTGCGCCTGTCCGGGGAACACCAGCGAGGTCGCCTCGGGCAGGCTGTTGTGCAGCACGACGGTGACCTTCACGCCGGAGTCCACGCACAGCGTCGGGCCGGGAAGTTGGAACGCGCCGCTCGGACCGTAGCTCCACATGTAGATGGAGTTGCCGGCCGGAGTGGACACATAGCCACTCGTCGCGGTCAGCGTGAACGCGTTGCCGGGCGCGGTGAGGCACTCCAGGCCGGCGGGCGGGCTCGCGGCCGAGCCCCGGCCACCGGGTACCGCCACCACGGCCACGAGCGCCGCGGCCAGCAGCGCCGGCACCGCCGGGCGCAGCCGGGGACCGGGCCGAGGGATGCGGGTGAGGCGAAACATCGAAGTTCTCCTTCCGGCGGCCGGTCAGGTGTTCGCTCGGGTCTGCGGGCCGAGCGTGCCCGGTGGCGATACCCGGATCTCCGTCATCTGTCCGCCCGCGCCGGCGCCGCCCGCGTTGGTCAGCGCCGGATAGTCGCGCGCGTACAGCAGGTACGTGCCGGCGTCCGGTGCGGTGAAGATGACGTCCCGGCGCTCCCCCGGCCCGATCTCCACGGTGTTGGTCACCTGGAACTCCGCGCTGCCGTCGCGCCCGCGCAGCAGGGCCGCGTCCTTGCCGACGACCAGTAGGTCGATGCCGTCGACGGTCAGCGCGTGGTTGAGGTAGCCCAGGTTCGCCAGGCGCAGCAACACCTTCTCACCGGCGTTCGCGGTGATGAGCGACGAGATGGGTTGATAGCGCAGCCGGCCGGCCGCGGCGCTCATCGGGTCGCCGGGCGGGTCCAGGGTGTCGGGGTACGCCCGCCCGTTGAGCGCGAAGAACGTCGGCTCGTAGTCGGTCCAGTCGGTGGTCTGGATGTGCGCGTCGCGGTAGTGCGCCTCCGCCCACAACTCGGTGAGGATGAACGCGAACTCCCGGTCGTAGCGGGTCGAGCCGTCGCCGTCGTTGTACGCGTACCTGCCGGGCGCCAGGTCCGCCGTTCCCTTGTTCTGGACCGGCCGCACGTACACGACGCCGGTCATGCCCATCTGCACGTGTTCGACGTCCTCGAAGTGGCAGTGGTACATGTACGTCCCGGCGTCATGCGGGCGGTAGAAGTACGTGAAGTCCCGCCCGATCGGCACCGAGATGGACAGTTCCGGTACCCCGTCGAACAGCGGTATCGCGTTGCGGAAGCCGTGCCAGTGCACGGTGTGCCCGTCGACGAGGTCCGGCCGCTGCGACAGACCCAGGTTCGTCAGCGTTATCTTGATGTCAGTCTCCTGGTCGAAGCCGAGCAGCGGGGCGCTGATCTGAGCCTTGCCGCGCTGGGCCGTCACGTCCGCCGCGGCGAACCCGGTGACGTCCCGGAACCCGAACACGTAGATGTTGCTACCGGCCGGCGCCAGCGGGTCCGGCCAGAACGGCGGCAGCGGCGGCGCGGAGTCCGGCATGGACACCCAGCCGTCGGTCGCGGCCAGGTGTACCTCGGCGGTCGGGTTCGGCACCGCCATCGGCGCCGCGAGCACCGGGCGCGGCGGCCCGGCCGTCGAGCCACCCTCGGGCAGCAGCGCCCACGTCGCCAACCCCGTCGCGCCGGCGAGCAGGCCGCGCCTGCTGATGCGCCTGTGGGACACGGTGTCCTCCTTGGAGAGTGAGGTGTTGGGTGGCGGCCGGGGGTACTTCTGGGGGCCCCGGCCGCCACCAGCTCAGGAGATCTCGTCCGCGCCCGCGTCCGGCGCCGTGAAGCTGCGCGGCTGGCCGTCGAAGTCGCTGCGTGGTGCCGTGACCGTGACCGTGCCGAAGGTTCTCGACCCGACGCCCAGGTTGTTCGCGGGCGAGGCGGTACCCACAAGGTGGTAGTCGCCCATCTGGGTCAGCGGTACCGGCTGCACCACGATGACCGCCTGCCGGAACGAGGGGAACGCCCGCGACGTCTCGATCGTCACGGTGGCCGTGAACGGGTTGCGTACCCTCGGATCCAGCCCGACCACGTTGGTACCCGACAGCGCGGTACCCGTCGTGGTCTGTAGCACCGAGTTGGTCGGCGCCAGGGTGCCGGTCGCGTCGCCGGAGCCCATGTCCCAGTAGTTCAGCGGGTCACCGGCTGGCGCGTCCGGTGCGCCTATGCCGCTCACGAACAGGCCGTTCCAGCTGCCCGCCCGATTGTTCCAGAAGACGTTGTTGAACAGCTTGGGGTTGCTGAAGGTCGGCGCGTTCGCCGGCAGGGTGGCCTGCAACTGGTCGCTGTTGGCCGTCGTGGACAGCCCGGCGGGGGCCGGCCGGCCGTCGCTCGTGGCCGCGGTGGCCGTGGTGATGTTGCCCATCACCGTGTTGTTGACGATCCGCACGTCCACCGAGTCGTCCAGCGCGATGCCGCCGCCCTCGTGGGTGGAGACGTTGTTCACCACCATGTTGTTGG
>JBPYFB010000357.1:0-43387 GCA_051986465.1 Rugosimonospora sp. | reverse complement strand
CACGTCGTGAGCAATCACACCGACCCGGGGCATCCCGCGCGGTCGCCGTCGGGGTAGGGCGCCGTGCAGTCCGGCGCCGCGAACGTGCTCCATTGACGGCGACGGCGACGGCGTTACCTTGGGACGGTGCGCGACCCGGGGATCGTCCCGACCACCTACTGGCACGTCCTGGACGACGGCCGGGTGCAGTGCGACGTCTGCCCGCGCGCCTGCAAGCTGCGCGAGGGGCAGCGTGGCTTGTGCTTCGTCCGTGGCCGGGTGGACGACCAGGTGGTACTCGCCTCCTACGGGCGCTCCTCCGGCTTCTGCATCGATCCCGTCGAGAAGAAGCCACTCAACCATTTCCTCCCCGGTACGCCCGTACTGTCCTTCGGTACCGCCGGCTGCAACCTCGCCTGCCGGTTCTGCCAGAACTGGGACATCTCCAAGTCCCGCGAGATCGACACCCTCTCCTCGGCCGCGTCACCCGAGGAGCTCGCCGACGCGGCGGTACGGCTGGGCTGCCGGTCGGTCGCGTTCACCTACAACGATCCGGTCATCTTCATGGAGTACGCGATGGACGTCGCGGACGCCTGCCGGGAGCGCGGCGTAAAGGCGATCGCGGTCTCCGCCGGGTACATGAATCCGCCCGCGCGCCGGGAGTTCTACGCGCACATGGACGCGGCCAACATCGACCTCAAGGCGTTCACCGACGCGTTCTACGAAAAGGTCACGTTCTCCCGGCTGCCGGTGGTGCTGGAGACGTTGGAGTATCTGCGACACGAGACGAGCGTGTGGTTCGAAATCACCACACTGCTCATTCCCGGGCACAACGACTCGTCCGAGGAGATCGCCGAGGCGTGCGCGTGGATCGCCGAGCACCTCGGCGTGGACGTACCGCTGCACTTCTCCGCGTTCCACCCCGACTTCAAGATGCGCGACGTTCCCCGTACGCCTCCGCAGACGCTGGGCCGGGCCCGGCGCATCGCCCGCGAGCACGGGCTGCGGTACGTGTACACCGGGAACATCCACGATCCGGGCGGGCAGACCACATCGTGCCCCTCGTGCGGTCAGGACGTGGTGGTACGCGACTGGTACGTGATGCTGCGGTACGACCTGTCCGACAGCGGTACGTGTGTCCACTGTGGATATCAGCTGCCCGGCGTGTACGAGGGGCCGGTCGGGGACTGGGGCAACAAGCGGCAACCGGTACGGCTGTGATGTCGCGGGTACGGATGCCCGCCGTGGCCGGCCGGTTCTACCCCGCCGATCCCGTGGCACTCGCCCAACTGGTGGACGGTCTCGTCACGTCCGTGCCGAGCGGCGACGCGATAAGGGCACGGGCGTACGTGGTGCCGCACGCCGGGTACCAGTACTCGGGGCGTACGGCCGCGCACGCGTACGCACGCCTGCGCGGCCAACGCCCCGAGCGGATCGTCCTCATCGGACCGGCGCACTACGCGCGGCTGCACGGCTGCGCGGTACCGGTGGCCCCGTTCTGGCGTACTCCGCTCGGCGACGTACCGATCGACCTGGACGGGGCGCACCGGCTCGTCGCCGCCGGGCTCGCCGTCGCGGACGACGAGCCGTTCGCGCCTGAGCACTCGCTGGAGGTACAGCTGCCGTTCCTGCAACGTGTGGCGGTGGCTCCCGTGCTACCGATCGCGGCTGGACCCTCCACTGTGGAGGACGTGGCGGCGGTACTCGTCGAGGCGGCCGGTACCGACTCCGTTGTGCTGTGCAGCACCGACCTGTCGCACTACCAGACCGAAGCGGTGGCGCGCGAGCAGGACGCGTGCACGGCAGAGGCGGTCATGGCGCTCGCGCCGGAGCGGATCGGCGTACGCGATGCCTGTGGTGTTTTTGCCCTGCGCGGCCTGCTGTTCTGGGCGCGCCAAGCCGGCCTCCGGCCGCATGCGCTGCACCTGTCGACCTCAGCCGACACGACGCGCGACACCAGCCGCGTTGTCGGCTACGGCGCGTTCTCTTTCGAAAAATGAGTGGTAGTCAGGTCAGCGGTAGTCGTCGTCCAGTTCCACCACGCGCGCCTGCTCCACCGCGTCCCACTCGTCGACCTCGAGGCCGCGGCGCATCTCGACCGTCTGCTCCGCCGGGTTGGCCGGAGTCGCCTGCTCGACGGCGTCGGCCGCGGGTGCTTCCAGGTCGCGCTCGTCCGGCGTCAGGTGCGCGTCGGGCTCGATGAACTGCTCGTCGGGCTCCACGTCGTCGCCTCCTTCGGTCGTCACCGTCCAGGCTATGGCTGTACCCACCCGGGCCGCAGGTCTACCCCAGGATGAGACCCCGCGATTAGACCGCCCGGAGGGCGTGCGCGATACTGCCGGACGAGGACGCTGATACTGAGGAGCACCAGATGCCGATCGCTTCGCCCGAGGTCTACGCCGAGATGATCGACCGCGCCAAGGCCGGCGCGTTCGCGTACCCGGCGATCAATATCACCTCGTCGCAGACCCTGAACGCGGCCCTGCGCGGCTTCGCCGAGGCGGAGAGCGACGGCATCGTCCAGGTGTCCACCGGCGGTGGCGAGTACCTTTCCGGGCCGACCGTGAAGGACATGGTCACCGGCGCCTGCGCGCTCGCCGCGTACGCGCACGAGGTGGCGAAGAAGTACCCGGTCAACATCGCGCTACACACCGACCACTGCCCGAAGGACAAGCTCGACAAGTTCGTCCGGCCGCTGCTCGCGATCTCCCAGGAGCGGGTCAGCCGCGGCGAGCACCCGCTGTTCCAGTCCCACATGTGGGACGGCTCGGCGGTACCGGTCGCCGAGAACCTGCAGATCGCCGAGGAGCTGCTGCGGGACGCCGCCGCCGCGCACGTGATCCTGGAGATCGAGGTCGGGGTCGTCGGTGGCGAGGAGGACGGCGTCGTCGGCGCGATCGACGAGAAGCTGTACAGCACGCCGGAGGACGGCCTGGCCACCGTCGCCGCGCTCGGCCTCGGCGAAAAGGGCCGATACCTCGCGGCGATGACGTTCGGCAACGTGCACGGCGTGTACAAGCCGGGCAACGTCAAGCTGCGCCCGGAGATCCTCAAGCAGATCCAGGACGCGGTCGGCCAGAAGTACGGCAAGGAGAAGCCCCTTGACCTGGTCTTCCACGGCGGTTCGGGCTCCCTGCTGACCGAGATCCGGGAGGCCCTGGACTACGGCGTGGTGAAGATGAACGTCGACACCGACACGCAGTACGCCTTCACCCGCCCGGTCGCCGCGCACATGTTCAGCAACTACGACGGCGTGCTCAAGGTCGACGGCGAGGTCGGCAACAAGAAGGCGTACGACCCGCGCACCTGGGGCAAGTCGGCCGAGGAGGGCATGGCCAAGCGCGTCGTGGTGGCGTGCGAGGACCTCCGCTCGGCGGGGACCTCGCTCAAGAACTGACTCGCCTCACTCAAGCAGTAGGTCCAGGGCCTCGTCCACGGAGTCCGTCACGTGGACGAGGCCGGACAGATCGCCGCCCGGCGTCGCCGACAGCAGCGTACGCAGCAGGTCGGGCGCTGGTAGGTCACCCTTCCAGAAGTGCGCGTCGAGGAAGACGTACGGGCCGCTGGCGCCGTCGGTGACGTAGAACGTCTTCGTCGCCGCCTGGAAGATCTCCTGGACGGTACCGGCGCGCCCGGGTGCGAAGACGATGCCGCCGCGCGCCAGCCGCAGGATCGTGTCCTCGCGGATGGCGTTGGAGAAGTACTTCGCGATCCAGGCGGCGAACAGGTTGGCCGGCTCGTGCCCGTACAGCCAGGTCGGTATCGACAGGCCGCCGCGGCGCGCCCAGTCCAGCCCACCGGCGGGCGGGTACTCGGTGCGTACGCGCAGTGCTGCGGCCGTGTACGCATCGTGGTCGTGGAAGTCCGGCGCGTGTGCCAGCAGGTCGACCGCCTCGGTGAGCGCCTCGGCCGGCTGGCTGGACAGGTACGCGCCCAGGTTCGCCGCCTCCATCACGCCGGGGCCGCCGCCGGTCAGCACCACCCGGCCGGCCCGGGCCAGGCGCCACCCGAGGCTGGTCGCCAGCCGGTACGCGACCGATCCGCGGGGCTGGGCGTGGCCACCCATCACGCCGACGATCGAGGTGGCCGGGTGGTCGGCGAGCCAGCCGGTGGTCAGGTCGGTCAGCCCGTCGTCGATGCCGTGGTCGTGCAGGCGCTGCGCGAGCGATTCGCGTACGGCCGGCAGCGCGCCACCTGTCGCCTTGAAGTGCTCGTACACCACGGTGTCGTACATGCCGGTGAAGCCGCCGGTCGGGAAGCCGGCCGCCAGGTCCTGCGGGGTGTACAGGCTGGACGGCGAGGTCGGGTACGGCACCGAGGGGAACTCGGGTATCACGTGAGCGCCGCGGCGTACCAGGTCCACCTCGACGTCCCTCCCGGCGAAGCGGCAG
This sequence comes from Rugosimonospora sp., assembly GCA_051986465.1. Lineage (GTDB taxonomy): Bacteria > Actinomycetota > Actinomycetes > Mycobacteriales > Micromonosporaceae > DATEJJ01. The sequence continues at coordinate 39,017 of JBPYFB010000357.1, read as the reverse complement.
CCGACGAAGAGGGTATCGGTGACGTCTACGCCGGAGAGGTCGGGCGGCCGGCTGTCCAGGTGGAGCCCCTGCACGACGAGTCCGGCCAGGCTGCCGGCGGCGAGGTGCTGGTCGAGTTCGGAACGGGACTCGATCTCGTCGGGGGATGAGTCGGCGGGCTCGATGACCGACATGGGAGGCGGGGTGGGCACACAGACATCCTGCACCGGCCCGGCAAAAGGCGAGAGCCCGGCGGCCTGGACCACCGGGCTCTCCATACCGGGTCCTGGGGAGGCTCCGGACTTCTCTTTTTACTCGGTTGGCACCGCGATCAACACCACCGGTCGCGTGAGCAAGGACTCAGCTTTTCAGTCGACCGTTCTGTCGAACGGCACGGTTAGATGGTCCGCATGCGTAACCTGCTGCCCGAGCCGCCCGGCACGCTCCTTCCCCTGGATGAGGCGGCCGACGCGGCGCTGCGCGAAGCCGCTCCCGGTACCGAGGAGCAGGTCGCGGCGGCGCACCCAACCTTCAGCGCGGCGTGGGCGGCCCTCGCGCGCCGGGCACTGCGGGACGGCCACCCGGTGACTGCGTACGCGTACGCCCGCACCGGGTACCACCGGGGGCTGGACCAGTTGCGCCGCAACGGCTGGAAGGGCAGCGGCCCGGTGCCGTGGGCGCACGAGCCGAACCAGGGCTTCCTGCGCTGCCTGCACCTGCTCGCGCTCGCCGCCGACCAGATCGGCGAGTCGGACGAGGCGGCCCGCTGCGCCCAATTCCTGCGCGACTGCGACCCAGCCGCCGCCGACGCCCTAACCGGCTGACCGCCTGACCGCCTGACCGCCTGACCCAAGATCCCCGCAATTTCATTGAAATTGCGGCCTTCCGGCCCGCCCAACACCGCAACTTCAATGAAATTGCGGCGATCTTGGGGGCCGATGCCTTGATCAGGGTGGCGCGGGCCGGGGCGGCGCGGTCGGGAAGGGGCGGTCGGGAAGGGCAGGCCTACAGGCCTTCGGCGACCGCGGCGGCGACCCGCAGCCAGGCATCGCGGGTGGCCGAGGTGAGCAGGCCGTACCGGATGGGCTCGCCCGAGTCGATCAGCCGCTCGTACGGCGCGAGCAGCACCCCACGGGTACGCGCGGCGAAGTGGCGCTGGATCGCGGGCAGGTCGATGTCCTTGCGGCTGGGCGGCATCGATACCACCGTGATCGCCTGGCGTACCAGCCGGTGCCGGCCCGACTGCTCCAGGTGGTCGAGCATCCGGGCGGCCGTCTCGGCCGAGTCGTTGCGCGCCGACATCGTCAGTACCAGCTGATCCGTCGCGTCGATCGCCGCCTGCCAGTTCTGCGCGCGCACATTGTTGCCGGTATCCACAATGATCAGCTTGTAGAACCGGCTGACCACCTCGCGGATGTCCGCGAACGCGAGGTGGGTCAGCATCTCCCCGGCGGTCGCCGACTCGTCGCTCGCGAGCACGTCGAACATGCCCTCGCCCTGCGCCCGCACGTACTGCGAGAGGTCGCCGACCCGGCCGCCCGCGCCCCGGAAGTGCTCCAGGTCGCGCAGCAGGTCCCGCACGGTACGGGCGTGGAAGTCCTGCTGGGCGCGCATGCCGAGGGTGCCCTGGGTCTCGTTGTTGTCCCAGGCGAGCACGTATCCGCCGCGCTTTTGCCCGAACGTCATCGCGAGCATCAGTACCGCGACGGTCTTGCCGGCCCCGCCCTTCGGGTTGACCACGGTCACCTGCCGCAGCCCGCCGAAGTTACGCCGGATTGTCTCGATGTCCTGGGTGACTTCGCGCTCGTGGCCGCCGGGCGCCACCTTGATCAAGCCGAAGGTGCTCTTCCGCAGCGCCCCGCGCAGCCCCATCTGCGCCAGTGGCTCGGGCGGCCGGACGGTACGGCGCCGGGCGAACTCCTCGGCGGTCGGGATGAAGGGGTCCGGGGTCCAGGGCGGTTCGGGGTGCGGCGGCGTGCTTGGCGTGGGCGCCGCCGGTTGGCTCGGGCGCTGCGCCGGCGCCGGGCCGGGCCGTCGAGGTGGCGGTGGCGGCTGCGCCCACGGGGAGTTCGGCCCGGAGGAGGGTGGCGCCGGGGAGTGCGGTCCAGGCTGCGCGGGTGGTGGCTGGGGCGCGGAACCGTTGCCCGGCGGCGGCCACTGCCCGGGCGGCCGGTCCGGTGACCTGACCCCGGGCGGCGTGCCGGCGTCCGGGGCAGGCGGGTCCGGCCGCGTATCGCGCGGGCTCGCCTCGACCTCGTCCGGCGGCCAGATCGGATCCTCCAAGGTCACGTCCACCTCCCCCCGGCCATGCTACGGGCGGAATACCCCCCAGGCACCGGGCTCGATCCACCAACTTCGCTTTCGGTTGAGCGTGCCGCTGACCCCGTCGTCCAGGTACGCCACGTCCTGCCGGGGTGCGATCGAGACCGCCCGGCCGCGTACCCGGCGCACCTCGACCCGTACCCGCTGCCTTCCCAGAACTGAACGAGTGACCACTGGTATGGCTACCGCCACGGTGACCAGCCCGTCGGTGGGATCGGCGCCAGCGACCAGGGGCAGCCCGTCAACCGTCCCGTACCCGTCCGCGTTGCCGATCGCGCAGGCCAGTACCGGCTCACCCGGCTCGGTGAGCACCACGTCGTCCACCTCGACCAGCGCCGACCAGGGTGTGGACTCGGCCAGCAGCACGCCGTGCGCGGTCACCGAGCCACCGTCGTTGCGCAGCAGGTCCAGGCGGTGCACCTGGCCGTGCAGTACCGCCTTGGCGACCTCAGCCGGGTCGCGGGGCAGATCGAGGCGGCGCGCCAGATCGCCAGTCTCCGCCGAGGCACGGTCCAGCGGCAGGATGCCGATCGGGGGCAGGTCGGGCACGGTACGGGCGGCCTGCAGGTCGGCGGGGCGAGCGCTGGGCGGCGGCGCGTACCGGCGCACCATCCGGCGCAGGACGGCCCGCAGCTGCCCGTCGACGGCGGTCGCCACGACCAGCCGTGGCCCGCCCGTACCCGGCCAGCGCAGCCCGTCGGGGCGCGGCGGCGCGTCGAAGCCGGCGAGTACCGCGTCGATTTCCGCGTCGGAATCGACGGTGACCAGCTCGACCCGGGCGCCCTCGGCGGTGAGCGCGTCGCGGACGGCGAGCACGGCGGCGCGCGGAGCCGGCGCCTGGCAGGTAGCCCCCAGCGGTGGCGGCTCGGCGAACGCGAGCACCACGACGTCAGACATGACCAGCCCTCCTGTTAGCCTGGCATCCCGGGGTTAACCGGCACTTCTGGACCGCAGGCCCTGGAGGAAGCAGAATGCCAGCGATCGTGCTGATCGGCGCCCAGTGGGGCGACGAAGGCAAAGGCAAGGTTACCGACCTACTCGGCGGCCGGGTCGGCTACGTGGTCCGCTACCAGGGCGGCAACAACGCCGGGCACACCGTGGTGACCCCGGATGGCAGCAAGTACGCACTCCACCTACTCCCGTCCGGCGTCCTCACACCGGGCTGTACACCCGTTATCGGCAACGGTGTCGTGATCGACCCGAAGGTGCTGTTCGATGAGATCGACGGGCTCGCCGAGCGTGGAGTCTCCACCGAACGCCTGCTCGTGTCGGCCGACGCGCACCTGATCATGCCGCACCACCGGGCGCTGGACCGCGTCGTGGAGCGCTACCTGGGCTCCTCGCGCATCGGTACGACCGGGCGCGGCATCGGGCCGGCCTACGGCGACAAGGTCGCCCGCGTCGGCATCCGGGTGCAGGACCTGCTCGACCCGGGCATCCTCACCAAGAAGCTGGAGATGGTGCTGCGGGAGAAGAACCAGGTCCTGGTGAAGGTGTACAACCGCAAGGCGCTGGACGTATCCGCGGTGGTGGAGGAGTACCTCGGCCACGCGGAGCGGATGCGCCCGTACATCGCGGACACCCGGCTGGTACTCGCGCAGGCGCTGGAGCGCGGCGATACCGTCCTGCTGGAGGGCGCGCAGGCGACCCTGCTCGACGTGGACCACGGTACGTACCCGTTCGTGACCTCGTCCAACCCGCCGTCCGGCGGGGCGTGCGTGGGCTCGGGCATCCCGCCCACCCGGATCTCCCAGGTGATTGGCGTGATCAAGGCGTACACGACGCGGGTGGGCTCCGGCCCGTTCCCCACCGAGCTCTTCGACGACAACGGCATGCACCTGCTGAAGGTCGGCGCGGAGTACGGGACGACCACCGGGCGGGAGCGGCGCTGCGGCTGGTTCGACGCGGTGGTCGGCAGGTACGCCGTTCGGGTGAACGGGATCACCGACCTGGTGATCACGAAGCTCGACGTGATGTCGGGCATGGAGAAGGTACCGATCTGCGTCGGGTACGAGGTGGACGGGCGCGTGGTGTCGGACATGCCGATGACGCAGACCGCGTTCCACCACGCCAAGCCGGTCTACGAGGAGATGGACGGCTGGTGGGAGGACATCTCCAAGGCCCGTACCCTCGACGACCTGCCGGTCAACGCGCAGCGGTACGTGCGGCGCATCGAGGAGCTGTGCGGTGCGCGGGTGAGCGTCGTGGGCGTTGGTCCGGGCCGCGAGGAGAACGTCGTGCTGCACGACTTGCTGGAAACCCGGTGAAGGTACTGCTGCTCGGCTCCGGCGGGCGCGAGCACGCGCTGGCCACGGCGCTCGCGACCGAGACCCTGTACTGCGCGCCGGGCAACCCGGGCATTGCCCAAGTCGCCGAGGTGCTGCCCGCCGATCTGTCCGATGTGGACGCTCTGGCCGGGCTCGCCGTCGAGCTCGCCGTCGACCTGGTCGTGGTCGGACCTGAGGCGCCACTGGTGGCGGGTGCCGCCGACGCCATCCGGGGCAAGGGCATCACCTGCTTCGGCCCGTCCGCCGCGGCCGCCCAACTGGAGGGGTCCAAGGCGTTCGCGAAGTCGGTGATGGCCGCGGCCGGCGTACCGACCGCGCGCTCCCGGGCATGCTCCACAGTGGACGAAATCGGCGCCGCCCTCGACGAGTTCGGTTCGCCCTACGTCGTCAAGGACGACGGGCTCGCCGCCGGCAAGGGCGTCGTCGTCACCGAGGACCGCCAGGCGGCCCTTTCGCACGGCGCCCGCTGTGGCCGCGTCGTTGTCGAGGAGTACCTGTCCGGTCCCGAGGTGTCGCTGTTCGTTGTCTGCGACGGGAACACGGCCGTGCCGCTGCTGCCGGCACAGGACTTCAAGCGGATCGGCGACGGGGACACCGGCCCGAACACCGGCGGGATGGGGGCGTACGCGCCGCTGCCGTGGGCACCACCGTCCCTTGTGGACGACGTACTCGACCGCGTCGTGCGCCCCACTCTCGCGACTATGCGCGACCGGGGTACGCCCTTCGCGGGGCTGCTCTACGTCGGGCTGGCGCTGACCCCCGACGGTCCCAAGGTGATCGAGTTCAACTGCCGCTTCGGCGATCCGGAGGCCCAGGTGGTGCTGGCGCTGCTGGAGACGCCGCTCGCCGGGCTGCTGCTGGCGGCGGCGACCGGGCGGCTGGCCGAACACCCGCCGCTGCGGTGGCGCCCCGGTGCCGCGGTCACGGTGGTACTGGCGGCGCAGGGCTATCCGGGTACGCCCCGGGGCGGCGACGTCATCACCGGCGCCGACCAGCCCGGCGTGCTGCATGCCGGTACCCGCGCCCGCGATGACGGTGCGATCGTGACCGCGGGCGGTCGGGTGCTCTGTGCCACCGCTACCGGAGCCACGCTCGATGAGGCGCGAGCCGCGGCGTACCGCCTCGTCGACGGAGTCTCCTTCGACGGCGCCCAGTACCGGCGGGACATAGCCCAACCGCGGTAGGAGCGCTACCACGGTAGGAGGCGCGGCACCACCTTGCCGGTCGCGTTGCGGGGCAAGGCGGCCACAAACCGGACGTCCCGCGGTACCGAGAACCGGGCGAGGTTGCGCCGCACGTACTCGCGTACCGCGTCGGCGTCCAACCGCTCGCCCGGCCGCAGCGCGATCCAGGCCGCGAGCCGTTGCCCGAACTCCTGGTCCGGTACGCCCACCACCGCCACCTCCCGTACCTGCGGCAGGCGCGCGAGCAGATCCTCCACTTCGGACGGAAACACGTTCTCGCCACCGGAGATGATCATGTCGTCCGCGCGCCCGTCCACGAAGAGCAGTCCGTCGTCGTCGAAGTGGCCGAGGTCCCCGGTTGCCAGGAGTCCACTGTGGAGGTCGGTACTCGCGCCGTCGGTGTAGCCCTCGAAGATCATGTCGTTGGCGACGAAGATGCGTCCGGGGCGCCCCTGCGGTACGGGCTGGTCGTCGTCGCCGAGGATGGCCAGGCGGGTACCGTGTGGCGGCCGCCCCGCGGTGCTCGGCGCGCGGCGCAGCTCGGTCGGGGTGGCGATGCTGGCCCAGGACGCCTCGGTCGAGCCGTACAGGTTGTACAGCACGTCCCCGTACACGTCCATGAACCGGGTGGCGAGCGCGCCGGGCAGCGCCGAGCCGCTGACCGCGACGATGCGCAGCCGCGGCGGGCGCGCTGATTCGCCGGCCACCTCAAGCAGCCGTTGCAGCATCACCGGTACGGCGATCAGAGTCCCGCACCCGTGCTGCGTCAAAGCGGTGAGCGTGGGGCGCGGCTCGAAGCGGCGCTGCAGCACGATCGTGCCGCGCAAAGCCAGCGCCATCTGTAGTGCCGCATATCCCCAGGTGTGGAAGATGGGTGCCGCGATCAGCATGCGTTCGCCCCGCGCCATCGGGATGCGGGAGATGATGCTGGCCAGCGGCGCCAGGCCGCCGGGGTTGCGGCGCCGGGCGCCCTTGGGCGTGCCGGTGGTACCCGAGGTGAGGACGATCGTGCGCCCCTCGCGCTCCGGCGGCCGTACCCGGCCGGGCGGCGCATTCCGCACCAGCAGGGGTACCCGTGCCTCGTCGACACGCTCGATCCGGCGTGGCAGCACGGTCGCGTGCTCCCGGAACTCCACGTCGTGGATCAGTGCTCGCAGCCGCTGCTCCGCCGCGACCGTGGCCAGTTGCGCGGGGGACAGGCCGGTGTTGACGAGGACACCGTCGACGCCGAGCAGGCTGGTGGCGACCATGCCGACGATGAGCCCGACGTGGTTGCGGCACAGCAGGCCGATGCGGTCTTCCGGATTGGCGCCGATGCCGAGTTCACCGCGCAGGCCGGCGGCGAGGCGTTCGGCGCGGGTGAGCATCTGCCGGTACGTGTAGGAGCCGGCCTCGTCGATGACGGCGATCTGGTTCGGACTGCGGGCCGCGGTGCCGCGCAGTTCGCCGGCGAGACCAAAGCCCCACCGGCGCAGCTCGTCGACTTGCCGGAGGACTTTGGCCGGTCCGCCGGGGTTGAGCAGGCCACGGCGGGCCAGCGTGGTGACAACGAACGGAACGTCCACATCAGACCTCAGGGTGCGGCGGGTCCGGATCGCCGCGCGGCGCCGGGTGGCGCCGACCCGGAGCCACAGGTTCAGCGGATGTACACGCCCGAAACCGCCCGCGAGATGACTAGCCGCTGGATCTCGGACGTACCCTCGAAGATGGTATATATTTTCGCGTCTCGATACCACCTCTCGACCGGATGGTCCCGGAGGAATCCCGCGCCGCCCAGGATCTGTACTGCCTTCTCGGTTACCGCCACCGCGACCTCGCCGGCCTTGAGCTTCGACATCGAGCCCTCGCCGGCCTCGAACCGCCGGTTGTTGCGCCCCATCCATGCCGCGCGCCAGACCAGCAGCCGGGCGGCGTCGATCTCGGTACGCATGTCGGCGAGCGCGAACGCGATCCCCTGGTTCTCGATGATCGGCCGGCCGAACTGTACCCGCGTCTTCGCGTACTCCAGCGCGTACTCGTACGCCGCCCGGGCGATGCCCAGCGCCTGCGACCCGACCGTCGGCCGGGACAGCTCGAAGGTACGCATCGCGGCCTGTACCGCGCCACGCTCACCCGACCGGGCGCGCGCCAGCCGCTCGTCCAGCCGCTCCTTGCCGCCCAGCAGGCAACGCCCCGGTACCCGTACCTCGTCGAGGAACACGTCAGCCGTGTGCGAGGCGCGCAGCCCCAGTTTCCGGAGCTTCTTGGTCGCCTGCAGCCCTTCGGTGTCCGGCGGTACCACGAAGGCGGCCTGCCCGCGGGAGCCCAGCTCCGGGTCGACCGAGGCGGTCACCACGTGTACCCGCGCGATCCCGCCGTTCGTGGCGTACGCCTTCTGGCCGGAGAGCACCCATTCGTCGCGCGCCTCGTCGTACCGGGCCCGGGTACGCATCGCGCTCACGTCGGAGCCCGCCTCCGGCTCGGTGCTGCAGAACGCCGCAACCGCCGGCGAGTCGGCGTCGCCGAAGCACTGCGGTACCCACTCGACGAGCTGCTCCGGGGTACCGGAGCCGTAGATCGCCGCGACCGCGAGGCTGGTGCCGGAGATGCTCAGCCCGATGCCGGCATCGCCCCAGAACAGTTCCTCGTTGGCGAGGCACAGGGACAGGCCGGTCGGGTCGGCCCAGGTGTTGGCGATGAACTCGAAGCCGTACAGACCGATCTTCGCCGCCTCCTGGATCAGCGGCCAGGGAGTCTCCTCCCGGGCGTCCCACTCGGCGGCGGCCGGGCGCACGACCTGCTCGGCGAAGCCGTGCACCCAATCGCGAAGGTCCCGCTGCTCCTCGCTCAGGTCAAGCGAGAACTCGGGCACGGCTACCCCTTCGGGATGTCGAAGAGGTTGGCGATGTTGGCCGCCAGGCCCAGGTCGCCCTTTGCCTTCAACTTGCCGGTCATGAACATCATCACCGGGTTGGCGGTGCCGGTGATCACCTTGAGGAACTCGACGGCGCCGAGGCTCAGCGACAGCTTGGGGTCGTGCTGCGGGGTGGGCGACAGGGTGCAGGCTCCGTCCGCGATGACCAGCTCGTACGTGTCGGTGCCCCCGTCCGGCCGGTCGCCGATGTTCCAGTGCAGCACCGCGTTGGTGGAGCCGGCGCGATCGGCCCGGAACAGGCTGGGCATGCGAGAGAAGATCTCGTCCAGGATCTTGCCGCGCTGGTCGCTCTGCAGCACCTCCTTGATCTTCGCGTCCGGGGTGCTCTTCACGAGTTGGGCGAACTCCGCGGGACCGATCGACCCGAGGTCCGCGGCGTTGAATTCGGCCATCTGTTCCTCCAAAGGTTCCGGCGCGTACCGCCCCGAGCGGCACAAGAAGCTACTCGCGCGTAACCTTACGCGTGAGTAGGTATGCTGGCAAGGTGACGAGCTCGACGACGCATCCCCTCTCGCCGAAGCGAATACCCCGCGCGGTACGGGAACAACAGATGCTCGACGCGGCCGTCGGCGTGTTCGCCAGGCGCGGGTTCCACCACGCTTCCATGGACGAGATCGCGACGCGCGCGGGGATCTCCAAGCCCATGGTGTACGCGTACCTCGGCAGCAAGGAAGAGCTGTTCATCGCGTGCCTGCACCGCGAGGGCACCCGGCTCATGGAGGCGGTGATCCGCGAGGTCGAGCCCGACCTGCCCCCCGACGAGCAGCTCTGGCGCGGGCTGCGCGCGTTCTTCGGGTTCGTCGCGGCGCACCGGGAAGGCTGGGGCGTGCTGTACCGGCAGGCGCGTGGCCAGGAGCCGTTCGCGGCCGAGCTGGCGCAGATGCGCGCGAGCATGGTCGAGGTCGTCGCCGGGCTGCTCGGTCGGGTCATCGCGGTGGGCGGGCGTCGCTACCGCCCTGACGAGGCGATCGCGATGGCGTACGCCCTGGTTGGCGCGAGCGAGTCGCTGGCCGACTGGGTGGTCGACCACGCCGAGGAGCCCTCGGACGAGACCGCCGCCCGGCTGATGAACTTCGTCTGGCTCGGCGCCGGCGAACTGCTGCGCGGCGCGACCTGGCGCCCCTCCGCCTGAGATTGACGTATCGATCCGGTCTTGCAGACTCCGGTCGGGCTCGCAGCGCGGGCCCGACCGGAGCCCGGGCTGTGCGCCGGCCAGCCCGCGATGCAGGTCTTCGAGCACGTCGGAATTGACCATTCCCAATGCGGGAGGCGGCGTCAAGAGCCCAGGGGGATTCAGTCGTGTAACTCTTCGAATGCCGCGACCGAACCGGTGAGGTGCGGCCGGCCCGTCGCCGCGTCGTGCAGCGCGATCGCCCGGCCGTCCGGCGCCGGTACCGCCGAGAAGTTGACCGTCGCCGGCAGCAGGATCGGCAACTTGAAGGAAACCTCCACCCGGTACCGGTCGGGCAGCCGGCCGGAGAGGTCGGCCAGGCAGCGCGCCTTGCTCCACATGCCGTGCGCGATCGGACCCGCGAACCCGAACAGCCGGGCACCCACCCAGGACGTGTGTATCGGGTTGCGGTCCCCGGAGACCTGCGCGTACCGCCGCCCGATGTCCCGACCGACCCGCCACACGGCGCTGGTACGCGGTGGCTCCGGTGGTTCACCCCGCGGGCGGGACCGGTCGCCGCCGCCCGACTCGCGCCGCAGGTATGTCGAGACGCCGCGCCACACCACCTCGTCGCCGACGGACGCGGTGGTGCGCACGTCGAACTGCCGACCCCGCTGGTGCGGGCGCAGGTCCACCGCGCGTACGGCGAACTCCAGCCGCTCATCGGCGCCGATCGGGCGCAGCACCTCGATGGTGTTGGCGATGTGCACCAGGCCGACGACCGGGAACGGGAAGTCCTCGCCGGACATCAGGCGCATCGCCAGCCCGAACGCGAGCACGTGCGGGTACGGTCCGGGCAGCACGTCGGACAGCGGGTACCCGCACACCCGGTTGTACGCGGCGAGGTGCTCCCGCGCGACGCTCACCTCACGCAGTACCAGCGTGGTGTCCGGCAGTTGGGTGGCCACCCGCCGGGCCAGCAGCCCGAGCGCGGCCCGCCGGTACACCGAGGATCCGGACGGCGACGGCGCCGACCCCAGTTCGACAACGCCCCCCACAGCAGTTCACGCCCCCAACAAGGATTGGCCGCAGACGCGCAGCACGTTGCCGGTCACGCCGGCCGAGGCCGGGTTGGCGAAGAAGGCGACCGTCTCGGCGACATCGATCGGCAGCCCGCCCTGCGACATGCTGTTGAGCCGGCGTCCCGCCTCGCGCAGCAGCATCGGCATGTTCGCGGTCATCGTGGTCTCGATGAAGCCGGGCGCGACGGCGTTGATGGTGACGCCCCGGGCGGCGAGGTCGGGCGCCATCGACTGCACCAGGCCGACCACGCCCGCCTTGGAGGTGGCGTAGTTGGTCTGCCCACGGTTGCCGGCGATGCCCGCGATCGAGGCGACGCCGACCAGGCGGCCGCCCTCCCGGATGACGCCCTCGCCGAGCAGCGTGTCGTTGATGCGCTCCTGGCTAAACAGGTTGACGTCGATGACGCTGTCCCATTCGGCCGCGTCCATCCGGGCCAGGGTGCGGTCACGGGTGATGCCGGCGTTGTGCACCGCGATGTCGATGGCGCCGTGCCGGGCCTGCAGGTGCTCGGCGAGGCGCTCCGGCGCGTCGGGGGCGGTCAGGTCGAGCTGGAATGCGGTACCGGAGAGCTCATTGGCCACTGTGGACAGTTCCTCGCCGGCGGCGGGTACGTCCAGGCACACCACGTGCGCACCGTCGCGGGTCAGTACCCGCGCGATCGCCGCCCCGATGCCGCGCGCCGCGCCGGTGACGAGCGCGACCTTGTTCGCGAGTGGCGTCTCCCAGTTGGCGGGCGGGCCGACCGCGGCGGGACCGATCCGGATCACCTGGCCGGACACGTACGCGGACTTGGCCGAGAGCAGGAAGCGCAGGGTGGATTCGATCGCGTCCTCGGCGCCGGGCGCGACGTACACGAGTTGCGCGGTGGTACCCCGGCCGAACTCCTTGCCCACCGAGCGTACGAAGCCCTCCAGAGCACGCTGCGCGGTCGCCTCGCGCGCATCGGCCGCGTGCTCCGGCGCGGTACCGAGGACGATGACGCGCCCCGACGGGTACAGGGCGCGCGCGTACGGGTGGAAGAACTCGTACAGCGCGCGCAGCCGGCTGGAGTCGGCGATCCCGGTGGCGTCGAAGAGCAGGGCCGCGTTGGGTGGCGGTACCGGGTTCGGGCCGGGCGTGCGGGCCGCCGGGTCCCGCTGCTCGACACCGATCGACTCGAGTACCTTCGCCAGGGGCGTGGCGAGGCGCCCCTGCCCACCGGTGAGTACCGGACCCGGTACGAGTGGGTCGCCCGGGCGGTACCGGGAAAGGCGCGGTGGCTCCGGCAGGCCCATGCGTTTGATGATCGTCCGCCCCAGGCCCGACGACGCAAAGTTCGCATACCTGTCAGCCATGCGACCTCATTCCCTCCCTGCCTCGCGGGTAAGCCTACTCACGAGTAAGTTGAGCGCAACCGTCGTGAAATCAACCGCAAGCCGTCGATCAAAACGGAGGTCGTCATGGTCTCGGAGGTGCGCCGAGTGGCGGTGCTGGGTGGCAACCGCCTCCCGTTCGCCCGGTCGAACGGGCCGTACGCGACGGCGTCCAACCAGGACATGCTCACGGCCACATTGGACGGTCTGGTGGCCCGGTTCGGGCTCGCCGGTGAGCGGCTGGGCGAGGTGGTCGCGGGCGCGGTACTCAAGCACAGCCGCGACTTCAACCTGACCCGCGAGTGTGTGCTGGGCTCGCGGCTGGATCCCAGCACGCCGGCCTACGACGTCGCGCAGGCGTGCGCCACCGGGTTGGAGGCGGTCATCGCGGTGGCCAACAAGATCGCGCTCGGCCAGATCGACGCCGGTATCGCCGGCGGGGTGGACACGGCGAGCGACGCGCCGCTCGCCCTCAACGAGCGCACCCGCCAGGCCCTGCTGGAACTCAACCGGGCCAGGTCCCTCGGCGACCGGGTACGCGCCGCGGCCAAACTGCGCCCGGCCAGCCTGGTGCGCCCGGAGATCCCGCGCAACGCCGAGCCCCGCACCGGACTGTCGATGGGTGAACACGCCGCGATCACCGCGAAGGAATGGGGTATCGGCCGGGTCGAGCAGGATGAACTGGCGCTTGCCTCGCATCGACACCTTGCCGCCGCCTATGAGCGGGGCTTCTTCGACGATCTGCTGACCCCCTACCTGGGGCTGGCGCGTGACCAGAACCTGCGCCCGGACACGACGTTGGAGAAGCTAGCATCATTGAAAGCAGTCTATGGCGACACTATGACAGCGGGCAACTCCACTCCGCTTTCGGACGGCGCCTCCGCCGTACTGCTCGCCAGCGAGGAGTGGGCGGCCGCCCGGCGGCTGCCGGTGCTCGCCTGGATCGGCGGCTCGCGGACCGCGGCGGTCGACTTCGTACACGGCGGCGAGGGCCTGCTGATGGCCCCCGTGTACGCGGTACCGCGGCTGCTGGAAGCCGAGCGGCTGGGTCTGGGCGACTTCGACCACTACGAGATCCACGAGGCGTTCGCGTCGCAGGTGCTCGCCACCCTCAAGGCGTGGCAGGACACGGATTTCTGTAAGGAGCGGCTCGGGCTCGCCGGACCGCTCGGCGCGCTCGACCGTACCCGCCTCAACGTCCTCGGCTCGTCGCTGGCCACCGGCCACCCGTTCGCCGCGACCGGCGGGCGGATCGTCGCCACCCTCGCCAAGCTGCTCTACGAGCGGGGCGAGGGGCGTGGCCTGATCTCCATCTGCGCCGCCGGCGGCCAGGGTGCGGTCCTGATCCTGGAGCGGTAACCACAGCCGGAGGCGGGATAATGGTGAGGTGATCCCGAACGTACTCGCCGCCCGGTACGCCTCCGCCGAACTGGTCAAGCTCTGGTCGCCGGAGGAGAAGGTACGCGCCGAGCGCCGGCTGTGGCTGGCCGTCCTGCGCGCCCAACGCGACCTCGGCATCGAGGTGCCAGCGGAGGCCGTCGACGCCTATGAGCGCGTACTGGACGACGTCGACCTGGCCTCGATCGCGGAGCGGGAACGGGTCACCCGGCACGACGTGAAGGCGCGCATCGAGGAGTTCTCCGCGCTCGCCGGGTACGAGCACATCCACAAGGGCATGACCTCGCGGGACCTGACCGAGAACGTCGAGCAGTTGCAGGTACGCGAGTCGATGCTGCTGATCCGCGACCGGATCGTGGCCGCGCTGGCCCGGCTGGCCCGGCTTTCCACCGAGTACCAGGCGAGCGTGATGGTCGGCCGCACGCACAACGTACCGGCGCAGGCGACCACGCTCGGCAAGCGCTTCGCGAGCGCCGCCGAGGAGCTGCTGATCGCGTACGAGCGGCTGGACGAACTGATCGCCCGGTACCCGTTGCGCGGGATCAAGGGTCCGGTCGGTACCGCCGCCGACCAGCTCGACCTGCTGGAGGAGCCGGAACGAGTGGCCGCCCTGGAGAGCGCGGTCGCCACCCACCTGGGCTTCCAGCGGGTACTCACCAGCGTCGGGCAGGTATATCCGCGCTCGCTCGACCTCGACGTCGTCGCCGCGCTCGCGCAGGCCGCCGCCGCGCCCTCCTCGCTCGCCACCACGATCCGGCTGATGGCCGGGCAGGAACTGGTCACCGAGGGATTCCGGCCGGGCCAGGTGGGCTCCAGCGCGATGCCGCACAAGATGAACACCCGCTCCTGCGAACGGATCAACGGGCTCGCCGTGGTGCTGCGCGGCTACCTGTCGATGGTGGGCGAGCTGGCTGGCGACCAGTGGAACGAGGGCGACGTGTCCTGCTCGGTGGTGCGCCGGGTCGCCCTGCCTGACGCGTTCTTCGCGCTTGACGGCCTGTTCCAGACGCTGCTGACCGTGCTCGACGAGTTCGGCGCGTACCCGGCGGTGATCGCTCGCGAGCTCGACCGGTACCTGCCGTTCCTCACCACGACGAAGGTACTGGTCGCGGCGGTGCGCAAGGGGGTCGGGCGCGAGGTGGCGCACGAGGCGATCAAGGAGCACGCGGTATCCGTGGCGCTGGCCATGCGCGAGCGGGGCGCGGCCGGGAACGATCTGTTCGACCGGCTCGCCGGCGACCCGCGACTGCGGTTGTCCCGCGCCGAGATCGACGCCCTGGTCGCCGACCCGGCCGCCTTCGTGGGCATGGCACCGGCCCAGGTGATGGCGGTCGCCGAGGCGATCGCCGCGATCGCTTCGAAGCACCCCGACGCCGCGGCCTACGCGCCCGGTCCGATCCTCTGACCTGCCCGCTCCGCTAACCGGTCCGTGGTGGCGGCCACAGGGACAGGTATGGCTCGCGGATCTACCGACCCTCTCGGGTGGATTGGGCCGTTTCGCGGGACAGGCCGCGATCTGTACGCAGGTCCGGCCGGGTACGCTTGCTGCGCAAACAAGCTGTATCGATGAGTCAGGAGTACCCCGTGGCTCGCGTCGTGGTCGACGTCATGCTCAAGCCAGAGATCCTTGACCCCCAAGGTCAGGCGGTCGCCAACGCGCTGCCGCGCATGGGTGTCGACGGGATCACCTCGGTACGCATCGGCAAGCGGATCGAGATCGAGTTCACCGGCGACGCAGACGTCGACCGGGCCCGGGAGATCGCCGACCGGTTGCTCGCCAACCCCGTGATCGAGGACTTCACGGTACGCGTCGAGGGTGGCGAGGCGTGAAGATCGGCGTCGTCACCTTCCCTGGCTCGCTCGACGACGGCGACGCCCGCCGTGCCGTGCGCCAGGCCGGTGGCGAAGACGTGCAGCTCTGGCATGCCGCTCCCGACCTGCACAAGGTCGACGCGGTGATCCTGCCCGGGGGCTTCTCGTACGGCGACTACCTGCGGGGCGGGGCGATCGCCCGATTCGCGCCGATCATGGAATCGATCGTCGACGCCGCCCGCGGTGGCATGCCCGTACTCGGCATCTGCAACGGCTTCCAGATCCTCTGCGAGGCGCACCTGCTGCCCGGCGCGCTGACCCGCAACGAGCACCTGCACTTCCGCACCCGCGACCAGCGGCTGCGGATGCTCTCGACGTCCACCGCGTGGACCTCGAGCTTCACCGAGAGCCAGGAGGTGGTGATCCCGGTGAAGAACGGCGAGGGCCGGTACGTCGCCGACCAGCACACGCTCGACGCGCTGGAGGCGGAGGGGCACGTGGTGGCCAGGTACGTCGACGGCAACCCGAGCGGGGCGCTGCGCGAGATCGCCGGAATCCGCAACGCGGCCGGCAACGTGGTGGGGCTCATGCCGCATCCCGAGCACGCGGTCGACACGCTCACCGGGCCGTCCGTGGACGGGCTCGGCTTCTTCACGTCGGTGCTGGCGCACGCCGCGGCAGGGGCGGCCACATGACCACGACCGAGCAGCCGATCATCAGCCAGTCGCCGGCCGTCGAAGATCAATTCGATGGTACGGACACCGTCGAGCGCGCGTACCGCACCCAGGACGAGCAGCAGCCGTACCGGCAACTGGGCCTGCAGGACGACGAGTACGACAAGATCCGCAAGCTGCTCGGGCGCCGCCCCACTCGCGCCGAGCTCGCGATGTACTCGGTCATGTGGAGCGAGCACTGCTCGTACAAGTCGAGCAAGGTGCACCTGCGCCAGTTCGCCGAGAAGGCGCCGAGCTCCGACCGGTTGCTCGCCGGTATCGGCGCCCAGGCGGGCGTGGTGAAGATCTCCGACAAGCTCGCCGTCACCTTCAAGATCGAATCGCACAACCACCCCAGCTTCGTCGAGCCGTACCAGGGCGCGGCCACCGGCGTCGGCGGGATCGTTCGCGACATCCTCGCCATGGGCGCCCGGCCGGTCGCCGTGATGGACCCGCTGCGCTTCGGCGCCATCGACCACCCCGACACCGCCCGGGTCCTGCCCGGCATCGTGGCCGGCGTGGGCGGGTACGGCAACTCCCTCGGCCTGCCCAACATCGGCGGCGAGCTCGCCTTCGACCCCTGCTACCAGGGC
The DNA here is from genome assembly GCA_051986465.1 of Rugosimonospora sp. Taxonomy (GTDB): domain Bacteria; phylum Actinomycetota; class Actinomycetes; order Mycobacteriales; family Micromonosporaceae; genus DATEJJ01. The sequence continues at coordinate 22,268 of JBPYFB010000357.1, read as the reverse complement.
AACCCGCTGCTCAACGCGCTGTGCGTGGGCGTACTGTCCGCCAACCGCCTGCAGAACAACGCCGCCGCCGGACCCGGCAACGCCGTGGTCCTGCTCGGTGCGAAGACCGGACGCGACGGTATCGGCGGCGCTTCGGTGCTGGCCAGCGCCACGTTCGACGCCGAGTCCCAGGCGCACCGGCCGAGCGTGCAGGTGGGCGACCCGTTCACCGAGAAGCTCCTGATCGAGGCGTGCCTTGAGATCTACGCGGCCGACCTGATCGTGGCCATCCAGGACCTCGGCGCCGCCGGCCTCGCGTGCGCGCTGAGCGAGACGGCGGCCGTCGGCGGTACCGGCATGCGGGTCACCCTCGAGTCGGTACCGCTGCGCGAGGCGTCGATGGAGCCGCACGAGATCCTCACGAGCGAGTCGCAGGAGCGGATGCTGCTGATCGTCGAGCAGGCGAAGGTGGATTCCGTCCTCGCCGTCGCGCAGCGGTGGGGCGTCGCGGCCACGGTGATCGGCGAGGTCACCGACTCGAACCGGCTCGTGGTTACCTGGCGGGACAAGGTCGTCGTGGACGCGCCGCCGGCCTCCCTGGCCGACGAGGGTCCGGTGTACTTCCGGCCCATGCGCGAGCCCAACGACCTGCCGTTGCTGCAGGCCGACCGGGCCGAGACGCTGCCCCGCCCGGCGACCCCCGATGAGCTGCGCGAGACCCTGCTCCGCATGATCGCCAGCCCGAACCTGTGCGACAAGTCCTGGGTGACCGAGCAGTACGACCGGTACGTGCTCGGCAACACCGTGCTCGCCCAGCCGGAGGACGCCGGCGTGCTGCGCATCGACGAGGAGTCCGGGCTGGGCATCGCGGTTGCCACGGACGGCAATGGCCGGTACACCCGGCTCGACCCGTACCGGGGCGCCCAGCTGGCCCTGGCCGAGGCGTACCGCAACGTCGGTGTCACGGGTGCCACCCCGGTCGCGGTCACCAACTGCCTCAACTTCGGCTCGCCCGAGGATCCGCAGGTGATGTGGCAGTTCGCCGAGGCGGTACGCGGGCTCGCCGACGGCTGCGCCGAGCTGGGTATCCCGGTGACCGGCGGCAACGTCAGCTTCTACAACCAGACCGGCGCGGTCGCGATCAACCCGACCCCGATCGTGGGCGTACTGGGCGTGCTGGCCGACGTCGCCGACCGGGTACCGATGGGCCTGCGCAACGACGGTGACGTGCTGGTACTGCTCGGCGAGACCCGGCCCGAACTGTCCGGCTCCGAGTGGGCCTGGGTGGTGCACGAGCATCTCGGCGGCGAGCCGCCGGTCGTGGACCTCGCCCGGGAGAAGCTGCTCGCCACGGTGATCGCGGCGGCGGCCGAGCGCGGGCACCTCGCCGCTGCTCATGACGTGTCCGACGGCGGCCTCGCCCAGACGCTCGTCGAGGCGTGCCTGCGGCATGGGACCGGCGCGGCGGTCGCCCTGCCGGCCGGTAACGACCCGTTCGTGGAGCTGTTCTCCGAGTCGACGGGGCGCGCCCTCGTCGCGGTACCGCGCGGCCACGAGAAGGCGTTCACCGGGCTCGCGGATGAGCACGGGTTGCCCTGGACGCCGATCGGCGTGGTCACGGCGCGCAGCGACACCCTGGACATTCGCGGCCTGTTCGCGCTCCCGCTGGACGAACTGCGTCGGGCGTACTCGGGCACGCTCCCAACGCACTTCCACTAAACGAATCTTGGCGGCAACGGCACCGGATCAGGTGCCGTTACCGCCAAGAATGCGTGGGATCAGTTAGTCGTCGAGCCAGTCCAGCGAGCGCCGCTCCTGGCCCGGGTAGTTGTTCGGCGGCTGCTGGCCTGGATAGCCGTTCGGCTGCTGCTGGTGCGGCGCGGCGTGCCGGGACTGGCCGTAGTCGTAGCCCCCGTCCGGTGGCTGCTGCTCGTACCCGCCCTGCTGCTGGCCGTAGCCCTGCTGCTGGCCGTACCCGCCGCCGTACTCCTGCTGCGGCGGCTGCGCGTACCGGCCGTGCGAACCGCCGCCGCGCTGCGGTGGCTGCTGCTGCTCGTAGACCTGGTCGTAGTTGTCGTACATGCCGGTCGCCTGGTCGTTGCGTGGCGCGTACCCGCGCGTCGCGTACTCCTGGTTGCCCGCGCCGTACGGGTCGGCCGGTGCTGGCGGGCGGGGCGGGGCGCCGTAACCCGGGCCCTGCTGCGGGGGGTTGCCCGCGTACGCGCTGTCGTAGCCGTTGTCCCGGTACCCGCCGCCGTACCCGGGCCCTTGGTCCTGGTAGCCCTGCTGCGGCGCGTACGTGGTGGGCGCGTCGTCATAGCCCTGGGACGGGTACCCCTGCTGGCCGTACCCGCCACCACCACCCGGGTACCCGGGCTGCGGCGAGCGAGGCGGCAGCGGCGCGCCGTACGGGTCCGGGTACTCGTCGACCGGCGGGGTGCGCTGGAGCATCGTGGTCGGGGCGTCGGCGTTGGGGTTCCGAGCGATCATGGTCGGGTCCGCTCGCATCCCGCCGCGGGCCGCCGGTACCGGCATCGGGCCCCGGTTGGGTGGCATGTCCGGGTCGAACCCGGGCTCGCCCTTGTCGTCCTTGCGCCGCACGACGATCATCACGATGGCGCCGATGCCGAGCAGTACCAGCAGCGCGCCGAGGACGATCAGCAGCGTCGAGAAGCCGCTACCCGAGCTGCTGGCCGCGGCCGGCTGGTTGCCCTGGAGGCTGTCGACTGGCGCGGCGGCGGCGCTGTCCTGGATGGCCGGGCCGCTCGCCGCGGGTGGCGCGCTGGCCCCGTTGGCGGTCAGCACGAGCGCGGGAACGGTTATCGCCTGGCCGGCGGTGGCGCTGAAGCTGCGGGTGAAGATCTGGTACCCGTCCTTGTTCGCGCCGATGACCAGCAGGCCGGCGATGATCGGCTTGGTGGTGGTGGACTTGAAGCTGAACTGGCCCTTGCTGTTGGTGCCAGTTGACCAGGAGTGCTGGGCCCCGTCGTCCTGCAGCTGCACCTCGGCCTGGGCGACCGGCTGGCCGGTCGCGATGTCCTTGACCATGCCGCTGACCGAGGTAACCACGTTCGTCGGCTGCTGCGGCGGCGGCGGACTCGCCGCCTGCTGTGTCGGCCCGAAGAGCGTGAAGTTCCGGCTGGCGGTTGCCGTGTCGGCCTGGATCTGGATCGTCCCCTGCCTGGACTGGCCCACGCCGACGCCCGCCGGGTTGTTCGAGGCGACCACGGTCACGGTGTAGCCCTGGCCGTCCGCCGGGATCGTGTCGGAGAAGGTGCAGGTTGCGCCGCAGTTGTTGCCCTGGTACTTGAGAGTCACATCAGGCAGCGAGGACTGAACCGTGATGTTCACGTTGTTTGCGGGACCGTTGCCGTTGTTGTTCACCGTGAACCGGAGGGTGGTTTGATCCCCCGGATGCAGGCTGGTCGAGCCCATGCTGTCCACGGTGATGGACAGATCGGCGGCGAAGGCCGGGGCGGCCATACCTAGCGCGCCGGCCACTAGTGCTACTACGACACCTACTCGTAGCGCCCAGGTCCGTCGGTGCGTAGTCACATCCACCCGCCTTTCGGTCTTGACCACCCCCCGTGCAGGTGCACCGTGGGCAACTATGCCTTGTCTGTTCTGCGGACGAAAGGTAGGGGCGTGAACGAAGTGGCCGTGTAACAGGCTGTATCGTCCCGATGTGTCCCGTCCGCACACTAATCGAGCCGCCGTATCCGCCGTGATCATGGCGCTTGACGCCGGTGTTGAACCCGAAGTTAACGACCTCCGTGACGCCGTAAGGACCTTGTTGTCCGATCTCGTGGTGCGCGCGCCCGGCCGTTCGGTTGAGGTACGCGTTCCGCCCTACGGTGCGATTCAGTGCGTCGCCGGGCCGCGGCACAGCCGGGGTACCCCGCCGAACGTCGTGGAGACCGATCCGGTGACCTGGGTCTGTCTGGCGACAGGGCGCCTGGCCTGGCCCGAAGCGGTCGCCCGCGGGCGGGTACGCGCGAGCGGCACCCGCGCCGACATCTCCGAGCTACTCCCGGTCTGGAAGCCGCTGTGACAATGCTCATCCGGCACGTCGCGCGGGTACGGACAGGACGGACGCCGACCCAAGTTGGCCGTCCGACTGGGCTGCCATCTCGCGTACACTGTTTCGACGGGGGAAACCCCAGCAACGGCCGACGAAGGCTAAAGGAGCGGCAGGTGCCCCGAGGCGACGGCCGATTGAGCCACGATCTTGATCCGCAACATCCCGGACCGCAAGACGCGTGCGGAGTGTTTGGCGTCTGGGCGCCCGGCGAAGAAGTCTCCAAGCTCACCTACTTCGGGCTCTACGCCCTGCAGCACCGCGGGCAGGAGGCGGCCGGCATCGCGGTCAGCGACGGTTCGGGTGTCGTGGTCTACAAGGACCTCGGGCTGGTCGCCCAGGTCTTCGACGAGCCCACGCTGGCGAGCCTGCGCGGCCACGTTGCGATCGGGCACACCCGCTACTCCACGACCGGCGGATCGACCTGGGAAAACGCGCAGCCGACCATCAAGGCGACCACGGCCGGCACCACGATCGCGCTCGCGCACAACGGCAACCTGATCAACGCCGCCGAGCTCTCCGCCGAGGTCGCGGTCGAGGACGGCTCGACCTCCGACAGCGCGCTGGTGACCGCGATGATCGCGGCCTACCCCGACCTGTCGGTCGAGGCCGCGGCGATGAAGGTGCTGCCGGCGCTGCGCGGCGCCTTCTGCTTCGTCTTCATGGACGAGGACACGCTGTACGCCGCGCGGGACGCCAACGGGGTACACCCGCTGGTCCTGGGCCGCCTGGAGCACGGCTGGGTGGTCGCGAGCGAGACCGCCGCACTCGACATCGTCGGCGCCAGCGTCGTACGCGAGATCGAGCCGGGCGAGCTGATCGCGATCGACGCGGAGGGCCTGCGCTCCAACCGTTTCGCCAGCCCTGAACCGAAGGGCTGCCTCTTCGAATACATCTACCTCGCCCGGCCCGACACCACGATCTCCGGGCGCAACGTCTACGCCGCCCGTGTCGAGATCGGCCGCCAGCTCGCCCGCGAGCATCCGGCCGAGGCCGACATGGTGATCGCGGTACCGGAATCGGGCGTACCGGCCGCTATCGGCTACGCGGAACAGTCCGGCCTGCCCTACAGCTCTGGCCTGGTGAAGAACCCGTACGTGGGGCGGACCTTCATCCAGCCATCCCAGACGCTGCGGCAGCTGGGCATCCGCCTGAAGCTCAACCCGCTGCGCGACGTGGTGCGCGGCAAGCGGGTCGTCGTCGTCGACGACACGATCGTGCGGGGCAACACGCAGCGCGCGATCGTACGGATGCTGCGTGAGTCGGGCGCGCTGCAGGTACACATCCGGATCTCCTCACCCCCGGTGAAGTGGCCGTGCTTCTACGGCATCGACTTCGCCACCCGAGCCGAGCTGCTCGCCAACGGCCTGGACATCGACGGCATCCGCCAGTCGATCGGCGCCGACTCGCTCGGGTACGTGTCTCTGACGGGTTTGATCGCCGCGACCGAGCAGCCCAAGACCAGGCTGTGCCGGGCCTGCTTCGACGGCGAGTACCCGATCGGTCTGCCGGCCGACAACCTCATCGGCAAGCACGTGCTCGAGGGTGTCGGTCGCCGGGTGCACCAGAACGGCGCCGAGGCTTCCGACCACCCTCGCGCGCACAATGACGGCACCAACCTGTACCGCGGCCCGGGCGCGAATGCGCTGCTGCGGCCCTAAGTGAACCGACCGAGCGACGCAGGCCCCGTGACAAAGGGCAAGGCGGACGCGCTCTATCGAGCGGGAATGCCGCGACAAGGGGAGAACAGTGACCGACGTGAGCGAGCGCGCCGAGGCCGACCGCCGGCGGTGGACCGGTGGCAATGGCCGTACCAGCCGTAAGCGGACCGTGACGTACGCCGACGCGGGGGTGTCCATCCACGCCGGCGAGCAGGCGGTGGAGCTGCTGAAGTCGAAGGTGCACCGGACCCTGCGGCCCGAGGTGGTCAGCCAGATCGGCGGGTTCGCCGGGCTGTTCCGGCTGGATGCGAAGAAGTACCGCAAGCCGATCCTCGCCTCCTCGACCGACGGCGTCGGTACCAAGCTGACCATCGCCCAGCAGATGGATATTCACGATACGGTCGGCATCGACCTCGTCGCGATGGTCGTCGACGACCTGGTCGCGAGCGGTGCCGAGCCGCTGTTCCTGCTCGACTACATCGCCTGTGGCGAGGTGGTACCGGAGAAGGTCGCGGAGATCGCGGCGGGCATCGCGGACGGCTGCAAGGCGGCTGGCTGCGCGCTGCTGGGCGGCGAGACGGCCGAGCACCCGGGCGTCATGGCCCCGCACGTCTACGACATCTCCGGCACCGGGGTGGGCGTCGTCGAGGAGGACGAGATCCTCGGGCGCGACCGGGTCGAGGTCGGCGACGTGGTGATCGCGATGGGCTCCAGCGGCCTGCACTCCAACGGGTACTCGCTGGTGCGCCACGTACTGCTCGGCGGCGCCGCGCGGATGCGGCTGGACACGGTCGTCGACGATCTGGGCAGGCAGCGCACGCTCGGCGAAGAGCTGCTCACGCCTACCAAGATCTACGCGCCGGACTGCCTCGCGCTGGTGACCGAGTGCGACGTACGCGCCTTCGCGCACGTCACCGGTGGCGGTATCCCGGGCAACCTGTCCCGGGTGCTGCCGGATGCCGCTGACGCCGTGGTCAACCGGTCGAGCTGGCGCCCCGCGCCCATCTTCGACCTGGTCCAGACGAAGGGGCGCATCGAAGGTCAGGAGATGGAAAGCACCTTCAACATGGGCGTGGGCATGTTCGCGGTCGTCTCGGCAGACGACGCCGACCGGGCGCTGGCATACCTGACCGGGCGCAAGGTCGAGGCGTGGGTCGCGGGCGAGATCATCGAGGGTAGCGGCATGGTGCAGATGGTGGGGTCGTACACGAGAGGTTGATCACCTACGCTGAAGGGACACGCCCACAAGGCGGGAGGAGATCGTGCCGCAGGCTCCGCCGGTTTGGACGGGGATGCGCGGCATCGCCGAGGTACCGTCCTACGTCATCATGCAGCCGACGACCTTGTGCAACCTCGACTGCGCGTACTGCTATCTACCGCTGCGCGCCGTGGACCGCCCGATGCCCGCGGAGGTGGCCGAGGCGGCTGCCCGGTCGGTGAACGGCTGGGCGGCTACCGCCGGGCGTTTCTCGGTCGTCTGGCACGGCGGCGAGCCATTGTCCTGCGGCCGTACCCAGCTGGCCGCGCTGATGGCGCCGTTCGCGGGCGTGGAGCACCACGTGCAGACCAACGCCACGCTGATCGACGACGCGTGGTGCGAGTTCTTCGGTGCGCACGAGGTTCGCATCGGGGTCAGCATCGACGGGCCGGAGTGGCTCACCGCGCAACGGGTCACCCGGGGCAGTCGCCCCGCATACCCGCAGATCATGGCGGGCATCGACGCGCTGCGCCGGCACGGCCTCGGCTTCGCGGCGCTGTGCGTGGTCTCCGACCCGCGCCCCGGTATCGCCGCCGAGCTGTACGAGTTCTTCCTCGACCTGGGCTGCCACGCCCTGGGCGTCAACATCGAGGAGCAGGAGGGCGTCAACACCCGCGGCAACGGGCATCTCGGCGAGTCGGTTCAGGCGTTCTGGGCCGAGCTGACCGCCGCCTGGCGCGCCGATCCCCGGATCGAGGTCCGGGAGGTCGAGTGGGCGCTGCGGTACCTCGGTGCCGCGCTGGACGGTACCGCCGACGACCTGCTGCCCCGCCGGCTCGACCCGGTACCCGTGATCGCCCATGACGGCGCGGTTGTGCTGCTCTCGCCCGAGCTGGCCGGTTTCGCCGACGCCCGGTACGGCGACTTCGCCTCCGGCAACGTGCTGGAGCGGCCGCTGGCCGAGATCGTTTCGGGCGTGGCGTCGGCACCGGGCGGCTGGATCGCCGAGTACCTCGACGGCGTCGAGCGGTGCCGCGCGGCCTGCCCGTACTTCGGCTTCTGCGGCGGTGCGCACGCGGCCAACCGGTACTTCGAGTACGGCCGGTTCGACGGCACCGAGACCAACCACTGCCGCAACAGCAAGATCCACCTATTGGAAGGGGTCCTGGCACATGCTCGAGAGCGCTGAAACCGCGGTCGCTGCCGAGGAGATCGGCGAGCGTATCCGCGGCGCCGGACCGGGACTCCTCGCGCTGCTCGCACAGGCGCGGGAGACCTGGTCGGCCCGGGCGCGGGAGGGGCAGCCGGGAGCGGTGGGTGCCCCGGGCGCGGGGTGGCGGCCATTCGAGGACGCGTTCCCCACGTTCTACCAGTTCACCAACAAGCCCCGCTGACGGCACGCGCGGCGGGGCCGCCGACGACTGTGACAAGCACCACAAAGGACGCTCGGCGCAACAGGCCAGGCACACGCGAGCACGCGGTCAAACCGCGTGCTCAGGATGTCCGGTCCTTACTTGCGCCGAGGCGCCCAGTTGCCCTCGTCGTCGTCCTCGTCATCCGAGTCTTCGTCGAGGTACTCGTCGTAGTCGTCGAACTCTTCGCTCGACTTGTCGCTGCCGGCGAGCTCGCGCTGCAGCGCAGCGAGGTCGGTGTTAGGTGAGTGATACTTCAACTCCCTGGCCACCTTTGTCTGCTTGGCCTTTGCTCGGCCGCGCCCCATGGCTCGACCCCCTCGCACAGAATTACGGGGCAGCCCATTCCAGGCGGGCCCCGATGACGTCAGGCATCTCTCGTGGCTCATACGGTACATGGAGGTGCCCATATTCGGCACCTCGGCCCACCGCCAACAAGGTAAGGACCGGACCCGGTGCGGTGACGATCACAACCGGATGGTACGCAACCGTCCGATCTCGGCCATCCTGCGCTCCGCGAGGCGATCGGCGGCTACTGCCGGGGGTACCCCGTCGACCTCGGCGAGGGCCAGTACCCGCCGCGTGGTCTCGAAGATCCCGGTGGCCCGCTGCTTGGCCCGTTCGAAGCTGAAGCCCTCGATCTCGTCGGCGACCTGGATGACGCCGCCGGCATTGACGAGGTAGTCCGGCGCGTACAGGATGCCCCGGTCCATCAGCAGCTTCTCCACGCCCGGGTGGGCCAGCTGGTTGTTGGCGCCGCCCGCGACCACCTTGGCTCGAAGGATCGGCACGGTGTCGTCGGCCAGCGCGCCGCCCAGCGCACAGGGCGAGTACACGTCGATGTCCGACGTGATCAGCGCGGTCGTGTCGGAGACGATCTCGATCTGCGGGTACGTCCGGGCTGTCCACTCGATCGCCTGCTCGGACGGGTCGGTCGCGATGATCGTGGCGCCGTCCTCGATCAGGTGCGCGGCCAGGTGCCTGCCGACCTTACCCATACCGGAGATTCCCACCCGGCGTCCGGCCAATGAGGTAGTCCCCCACATGTGCTCGGCCGAGGCGCGCATGCCCTGGAAGATGCCCCAGGCGGTCAGTACCGACGAGTCGCCCGCACCGCCATGCGCCACGCTGCGCCCGGTCACGAACCGGGTCTCGCGCGCCACCACGTCCATGTCCGCGACGTAGGTACCGACGTCGCAGGCGGTGTAGTACCGGCCGCCCAGCGACGCGACGAACCGGCCGTACGCGCGCAGCAGCGCCTCGCTCTTGTCCGTACCCGGGTCGCCCCAGATGACCGCCTTGCCACCACCGTGGTCCAGGCCGGCGAGGGCGTTCTTGTATGCCATGGCCCGGCTGAGTTCGAGTACGTCGTGCAGCGCGTCGTCTTCGGTCGCGTACGGGTAGAAGCGGGTACCGCCGAGGGCCGGGCCCAGTGCCGTGGAGTAGATCGCGATGATCGCCCGCAGTCCGGACTGTTTGTCCTGACAGAAGACGACCTGCTCGTGATTGCTGTCGCTGGTGAACAGTTGCATCGAGTCTCCCTTGTGGGGGTGTTCTGTGAGCCGGCTGGGGTGTGCCAGCTCAATCAGAGTAGGCGCATCGCGGACGTCAGCAGCGCGGAGAGGGCCGGGCGTGGCACCATCGCCACGTGCCCTCCAACTTCGCCGCGTACCTAAGGGTGTACGAGCCGTTGACCGCGTTCGACCGGGAGCGGCAGCTCTACTGGCGGCGCTACGTGAAGGACGGGCGCGCCGTCGCGCCGCTCGACGGTCCCGGTCGCCAGCGCACGCAGGTCCTGGAGGCGCTGGGCGCGGGCTGGAGCCGGCTGCCCGAGCTGCCCGACGAGGCGTACGTGCTGGAGACCGACGAGACCCTCCTGATCTGTCCGTGGAATCTCCGGTTCCGGGTCGCCGAGGCGGCCCTGTCGGCGCGCGACGGTGTGCCGTCGGTACTCGCCGACGCGTTCGTACCGCCGGCACTGGCGGGGCTGGCCCGCAGCGTGGTCGAGGACTGGCGAAACGGCGCCAACGTGCTGGAGCGTGGCGTACCTCGGGTGCACGAGATGGTTTCCACGTGGGGCATCCCGCTGCGCTGGTTCGTCTTCGTCGACCTGGAGGAGAAGCAGCTGTCGATCCGGCCGGGGCACCGGGTGCTGCGGTACCGCACCGAGATTTCGAAGGCCCGTCGGCGGGCACACCGGGCGCATTCGGTACTGCGCAAGGCGCTGGGGGACGCGCCGATCACCGAGGCGGTCGAGGAGATTACCCGGTGGCTGGAGGAGTTCCATCCGCGGTCGCTCGTCGAGTTGGATTACGGCGGGTTGGTGTCCCTTTTACCGGATGATGCGCTTCAAGACGACGATTCGCCGGGTCTGGTCGCAGCGGGTCTCGCGGGGCTCTCGCACAGCGACGCGGATACCGCGAGCGCGATATACGAGCAGCTTGTAGCCCGCTGGCGGGCCGTACAGCTGCTGGAGCGGTGCAACTGACACGAACGCGCTTCGTATCTGTCCGCTCACAGACCGTTATTTACAGTCCAAATAAGACATATTCTTGGTGGGAAAATCCAGAAAAATCGGTCATTCATCATCCGTCCATCCAGGGAGCTTCGGCCGTTCGGTCCATGTCGGACATGCTGGACTAGCCGGACCATGGAAACGCGCCGACCGGCGGGACCCCGGCCGACGTTCGAACATACTCGTGGAGGAGTGACCGATGGCATCGCGTACGCACGAGCCAGAGCCGCTGCTGACCCCGGCCGAAGTTGCGTCGATGTTCCGTGTCGACCCGAAGACCGTCACCCGGTGGGCGAAGGCCGGAAAGTTGAGCGCAATTCGTACCCTGGGCGGCCACCGTCGCTATCGGGAGTCTGAGGTGCGCGCTCTGCTTCAGGGCCAGATTCCTCAGCAACGTCAAGGAGAATGATCGGCGGCTCAGTCGGCCGCTGCAAGACAACGGATTTCTAACGGATCAGGGGCGAAGGCGCTAACCGGCACGCGTCTTGCGCCCCTGAAACGTGTCCGGGAAGCGTTGGCGTGCGCGGCAACCCGGCTCCGGCCGCGCTTCCCAGGGGGACCACGGGACCTGGAGACCGCCTGGAATAGTGAGTGCCGTGTACCCCTTTGCCCCCGTTCCTGTGCCGCCCGCGCCCAAACGGCGGACCGGCACGCTGATCGCTCTGCTCATCACCGTCGTGCTGGCCGTATGGTGCGGCCTGGGCGATGCCGCGCTGGCGGTCGTGACGCTGCGCGAGCGGGCTCAGGCACCGGCGGCGTACTTCTTCGGCGACTCCAGCCATCGCAGTGCCGCGCTCGCCGCCCTGCTCAACCGCCGTGCCGCCGCGGTGACCCGGCACGACGAGGCGGCCTTCCTCGCCGACGTGGATCAGACCGATCCGAGCTTCGTGCGGCGCGAGCGCGCCGAGTACCAGAACCTCGTCAGCCTGGGCCTGTCCAGCTTCAGCCTCACCCTCACCAAGTTCGGCGGGTACCCGGTGCCCTCCTCCCAGGCCGTGCTCGCGCGCAGGTACGACGGTGCGGCGTGGACGCTGTCGGTGACCGTCCGGTACGCGATCGCCGGGCTGGACAGCAAGCCGGTCGCCGAGCCCTGGGTACCGATCTTCGGTATCGCCGACGGCAAGTGGCTGCTGGCTGGCGAGTCGAGCGAAGACAACCTGCCCACGGGCGCCGGTGGGTTGCCGTGGGAGTCCAAGGCGATTGTGATCAAGCGCAGCGCGCACGTCGTTGCCGTGGTCTCCGCCGACGACCAGGAGATCGCGCCGCATCTGCTGAGCCTCGCCGAGCGCGGTCTCGCCCAGGTACTCAAGGTGCGCCCGACCGGCTGGGCCGGCAAGGTACTGGTCACCGCCGTCGATGACCGCGGGGTCTTCCAGTCGTACTTCCGGGGCAGCCCGGACAAGCTGACGGAGGTGGCGGCGATCGCGGTACCCACCTACTCCTCGGTGGAGGAGTGGGACTCCGACGCGAGCTTCGTGACGACCCGGGTGGTCTTCAATCCGGAGACGCTCGGCGATGGCGATATCGAGCTCGTCCACGACCTCGCGCACGAGTTCACCCACGCGGCCATGGGCCCGGTGACCAACCGGCGCACGCCGTTGTGGCTGGTGGAGGGATTCGCGGAGTACGTCGGGTACCGCACGGGCCAGGTTAACGACGTCGCGGTCGGCGCGGCGCTGCGGCACATCGACGTACCCCACGCGCTGCCGTCCGACGACACGTTCTACGACTCGGCCGACAACTACCTGGTGGCGTGGCTCGTCTGCCGGCTGATCGGCCAGCGGTACGGGCAGGCAAAGCTGCTCAAGCTGTACGCGTACTTCAACGACGACACGAGCGCGGATCTCGAGGCTGGACTGCGGCAGGTGCTGGGCGTCTCGCTCGAACAGTTCAACGCCGCTTGGCAGGCGTACCTGGCGAAGCTGGCCGGTTGAGCGGCGCGGGCAGGCCGGCGGTGAGCGCGGCGTACGCCTCGTCGCGCTCGTCCGCGAGCGGCCGGGTCCCGCCGCTCGTCTCGAACACGACCAGGGCGGCCTTGACGGAGCCGGTCGCGGCGGCGGCGAGGATCTGCGGGTACAGGTCGAACGGCCGCTGGTCGAGCCGCCTGGCCACGTAGTCCGCGACCTCGTCGTGCAGTACCTGGAACAGCATGTGGTAGGTGCCGACCAGCTCGGGCAGCTTCTCCAGCAGCCGCATCCGGACCAGGATCTGCTGTTGCTGGTCGGGGTTGTCCTCCTCCACCTGGCGCAGCGCCGTGCCCACCGCCTCGACGGGTGACAGGCTCTCCGGCTGCTGGGCGAGGTGCGCCCGGATGCGACCGCTGAGGTCGTGCGCGACGTCGCCGAAGAGCACGTCCTGTTTGGACTGGAAGTAGCGGAAAAAGGTGCGTACGGCGACGTCGGCCGCCTCCGCGATCTCCTCCACAGTGGTGCGCTCGTAGCCGTGCTCGGCGAAGAGGCGAAGAGCCGCGGCCTCCAGGGCTGCCCGCGTCTCCAGCTTCTTGCGCTCCCGCCTGTTTGGCGGTGCGGCGACACCGGTTTCCGCGCCGTTCACGGTCATCACCTTCCCATGGTGACACGTGCTGCGGCATGGCATGATGTGCCACGTGACATGAGATGTCATGTATCACGAGGTGCCATGTGGCAGAGGGGGACGGTATGTTCGCAGCAATCGGCCGCGTGGTGGTGCGGCATCCGTGGTACGTGATCGCCAGCTGGCTGGTCGCGGCGGCCGCCGTCATCGCGCTGGCCCCGTCGGTCTCCTCCGTGACCAACCCCGACCAGGCGTCCTTCCTGCCGTCGAGTACCGAATCGGCCCGTGCCGCACGGCTGGCCGCGACCGCGTTCCCCGGTACCTCCGGGGCCACCGGCGTGATCGTGGTTCGCCGTACCGACCGCCGACCCCTCACCGCGGCCGACGTGGCAATGATCGGCGGGGCCGCCGCGCGGCTCAACGCGCATCGCGCGGCAGCCGTGCTCAGCATCTCCTTCGACCCGACACGGTCGGTCGCGCCCAACCGCGGCACAGCCCTGCTCCTGGCGGAGTTCAGCGGCCCCGCCGAGCGGCAGGACGTGCGCGACGCCGTGGGCCAGGTACGCCTCGCGACCGGGCGCGCCCTCGCCGGCAGTGGACTGACCGCGGCGATGACCGGACAGGCCGCGATCGTCGTCGACAACAAGCGCGCGTTCACCGGTGCCGAGGAGATCGTCACGCTCGCCACGCTGGCGCTCATCGTCGTCCTGCTCGCGCTGATCTTCCGGAGCCCGCTCGCGGTGCTGCTGCCCCTGCTCACGGTGGGCCTGGTGTATGAGATCACCACGGGCCTCGTCGCGGCCGGCGCGCACGCGCTGGGCGTACAGGTGGGCCAGGAGCTGCCGACCATGCTCACCGTGGTGCTCTTCGGCATCGGTACGGACTACATCCTGTTCCTGCTGTTCCGGTACCGGGAGCGGCTGCGCGCCGGGGACTCCCCGGAAGAGGCGATCATCGCTGCCGTCGAGCGCATCGGCGAGGCGATCGGGTGCGCCGCGCTCGCTGTCGTGGCCGCGTTCGGCGCGCTGGTACTGGCGTCGCTGCGCTTCTTCAGCACGCTCGGGCCGGCGCTCGCGATCGGCGTCGCGGTCATGCTGCTCGCCGCGCTGACCCTGGTACCGGCGGTGGTGTCGGTACTCGGGCGGCGCGTGTTCTGGCCGTCGCGGTCCGCCTCCCGGCCGGTACGGCACCGTGCCTTCGCGCTGCTGGGACGGCTCGTGGCGGGCCGGCCGGTACTCGTGGCGATCGGGTGCCTGGCCGTACTCGGCGCGCTCGCGGCGGGGGCCACGTCGTTCCGCGCCAGCTACGACCCGGTCGGGCAGCTGCCCCCGGGTACCGAGGCGGCGCGCGCGTACACCGACCTGACCCGCGGGTTCCCGGCCGGCGCGCTCAACCCGACCGACGTGTACCTGCACGCCAGCGCCCCGATACCGGCCGGTGCCCTGGCCGCCTTCACCACCCGGCTCGGCACCGTCGACGGCGTCGCGACCGTGGCGCCACCGACGCTTTCCCTGGACGGAACGACCGCGCGGGTACCACTGGTGCTCTCCGCGCAGCCGTACTCGCAAGACGCTCTTGACCTGGTCTCCGGCCCGCTGCGCGAGCAGGCGCGACGGGCCGCGCCGGCGGGTACCCAAGTCTTGATCGGTGGCGCCACGATGTCCTTCGCCGATGTCCGCGACCACACCGACCGCGACCTTCTCGTGGTCTTCCCCGTCGCGGGCGCGCTGTTCATGCTGATCCTGGCCGGGCTGCTGCGCGCCGCCGCGGCGCCCCTCTACCTGGTCGCGATGGTCGTGGCCGGCTTCGCGGCCACGCTCGGCGCCTCGGCGTGGCTATTCGGGGCGAGCATCGCGTTCAGCATCCCGATCATCCTGTACCTGTTCGTCACCGCGATCGGCACCGACTACAACATCCTGATCACGGCCCGGCTGCGGGAGGAGATCCGGGAGGGGCGCTCGCCGCGCGAGGCGGCCGCACTCGCCGTCGAACACGCCGGGCCGTCGGTGGCGGCCGCCGCGACGATTCTGATGGGTACCTTCGCCGCGCTGCTCATCTCCGGCGTGCCGTTCTTCGTCCAGATCGGCTTTGCCGTGACGCTCGGCATCCTGCTGGTGGCCTTCGCCGTCGCGCTGCTGCTGGTGCCCGCGGTGACCGCGTTGCTCGGCCGGGCCGCGTGGTGGCCCGGGCGCCGGCGCGCCGAGCGTTCCCCGTTCGACGCGTACGCGGCAGGCAGCGTCAGCGCGGGGCTCGACTGATCCCCGGGGCCTGTCCCTGGGGCCTGGGCTGGGCCGGCGGGGTTTGCCGCCCCGCCGGCCACCCGATCGTCAGGCGGTCGGCGCGTGCCCGCCGTCGCCGTCGACCACCGTGTCCGGTTGGCCGTCCTGGTCCAGGTCGACCATTGTGATGTCGACCTCGCCATCCCCGTCCGTGTCGAACTGGAACAGGTCGGCCTTGCCGTCGCCGTCCGTATCGCTGACCCACAGGTCGGCCTTGCCGTCCCGGTTGGTGTCGCCGACGATCAACTCGTGCCGCTCGTCACCGCGCGTCTGTACGCTCTCGTCCTCGCTCATCGGGGGGTTTCCTCTCGCCTTTCGTTGGTAGGCGTGCCGCGCTTCACCGTAGGCCCCATGTCCAGTCGAGGCGAGCCGACCGCCGGGTAGCCTCCCGGCATGGACGTGATCGAGGGGATCGGGCAGGCAGGCGGGCTGGCGCAGCGGCTGGGCATCCAGCTGACCGAGGCGACCGCCGAGCGGGTCGTCGGCACCATGCCCGTCGAGGGGAACACGCAGGCGTACGGGGTGCTGCACGGCGGCGCCTCCTGTGCCCTCGCGGAAACCCTCGGCTCGATCGGGGCGGGTCTGTACGCGATGCGTACCCACGGCCGCCTGCCGGTTGGCGTGGAGCTCAACGCGACCCATCACCGGTCCGCCCGGCACGGCGTCGTCACCGGTGTCGCGACTCCTGTGCATCTAGGTACATCGATCGCAACGTACGAGATCGTAATCACGGACGCTGATGGCCAGCGCGTCTGTACCTCCCGCCTGACCTGCTATCTCCGTAGCGCCGAGCGGGTCTTTCCGGATGCTGCGGCGGACTCCTCGCCGGGCGCTCCTTGACGTCAGGCTCTATGGTGGGTCGCGTGACCGGCGGTGAGAGATGGTGGGTCGCGTGACCGACGCGGAGAGCGACCCCTACGCGGATGCGGAGGCGGTCCTTCGGCTCGCGTTGAGCAACGACCAGGAGGCTGTAGCCGGCGAGTTCGACGCCGTTGTCCACCGCTCCGGCGTGCGCGGTGCGTACGACGTCGCGGTATGCCTCGCCGCCACGATGGTGGGTGACGATGTCCAACGTGGACCGTGGACCCTCGAGTTTCCCGGTATCGACGAGGCCACATACGACAAGAAGTGGGTGGCTCGGTTCGTCAGCGCGTACGCGAACGCCGACTCCTCCACCGGCGCCGCTCTGTTCAGCGCCGCTCTCGCCGACGGGCAACTGCCCAACTGCCTGCTGACACTCGCCGGCTCGACCGTCGCGACGCTTCGCCGACGTATATCCTGAATCGCCATGGCCGGCACCGAGGTGTCCTTCCGCGTCTCCCGCGAGCCCGAACACGTGCGCCTCGCGGTCTTTGGCGACCTCGACATCGCGACCGCGCAACAGTTGGCGGACGAGGCGCGGGTACTGATCCCCGAGGCTCCCGGCCAGTTGGTCATTGATTTCGGCGGTGTGGGTTTCTGCGACTCGGCCGGCATCAGGGCGCTGCTCGCGGTACGCGGTGAGGCGCAGCGGGCCGGGTGCGAGCTGCGCCTGACGGGCGTACGCGACCAGCACGTGCGATGGGTACTGCATGTCACGGCGCTGGACACGGTGATCCCGGTGGACGAGCCGTACGAACCCTAGGCCGCCGGCTGTGGCGATGGGATGTTCAGCAGGCGGGCGGCCCAGGCCAATGCGACACGCAGCCGCTGACGGCGTTGGTCGAACAGCACAGGGTTGGTGTCGCGCGCGGGGGTGAGCAGGGGTTGCTGGCCGGCGATCAGCGCGGCGTGACCGGTGGCGCGTGGACCCGCAAGCAATTCCGGAGCGGGGCCGCCTTCGGCGTGGCAGGCGACGAGCCACAGGTGATGATCGAGCCAGGGATCGCCGATCGCGGCCGAGGCCCAATCCGCCAGTACCAGGCGGCCGTCGCGGTACCAGAGGTTCGCGGCGCACACGTCGCGGTGGATCAGGCTGTCGCCTTCGATGTGCGCCTGCGCGGTTGCGGCGGCGAGGGTGTCCAGGTGTTCTGTCAGCCACTGCTTGGTGCAGACGTTCATCCGGAGCAGGCGCGCCGGGTCGGCGGCGATGGCCGTCCACGGGTTGAAGGTACGGCGCAATCGCGGCACGCCAGGCGGTACCGGGAACTCGTGTACCTCGTGGAGCAGCCTTCGGGTGGCGTCGACGAGCTGTGCGGTCCAGTCGTGGACCCAGCTATCGGGCGCCAGTGCTTCCAGTACGAGCATCCGTACCGGTTCGTGCGCGCTCGCCAGTAGCCGGGGCAGTACCGGGCGATCGCCCAGCGACTCGTACACGGCCAGTTCCACGTCGAGGTCGTCGTACGCGGTGGCTTTGACGAATACCTGGCCACCTGTTTCTTTGTTATTTGTGGCACGTTCGCCGATCCGGCAGGTGGCTCTGGCGTGCCCGCCCGGTACCGGCCGCAACTGCGAGACCTCGTCGCCGAGCAGGCGACCGGCCAGCTCGGCGATGTGTCGATCGGTCATCGGCACGGTACCGGCGGGTTGGCCGCGCACGCGGGAAAGCAGGAGCTCGACCACTGGTTCGTTGGCGCGGCGTACCGCCTGCCTGCTGTCCGGGTCGGGCCGGCCGAGCGACTCCGTGATCAGACGCCACGTCAGGGCGCGTAGCAACAGCTGATCGATGTCGTCCTCGCCGGCCAGCTCGTCGAGGATGTCGGGTGCCGCGCCGAACCAGGCCAGCAGGTCCACCGCGGCGATCGCCAATGCGTAGCCGGCCGGCCGCCAGCCCGGCGAGAAGTCGATGACCGCGGGCGGCTGCCCGGCCGCGAACAGCACATTGCCCGCGATGTCGCCGTGGACGAGCTGGTTCGGCAGTCGTACCGGGCGGGTGACGGCGCGCAGCTCGGCCACCAGGTCGGCCAGCTCCGGCGCCAACTCGACCTCGACTGCGTCCCATACCGCCCGTCCGGCTACCGTCCACCGGTCATCGCCACGCCCGAGCCAGTGTGGCGCCGGAACGCCGGCAAGGGCGGTGTGGAATGCCCTGCTTGCCGCGACGAGCTCCGGCCAGTGACCGACCGGGTCCGTCTCGCCCTCGACCGTGGCCCACGCCGCCCACCCGTCGACGACCCACGTGCCGCCAGCCGCCCGTACCGGCCGGGGTACCCGGAAGCCCGGTCCGTGCAGATCGGTGAAGACGTCGGCCAGCCATGACGCCACCACTCGATGCTGGCCTGGTTTCAGAACCAAGCCATCCGCCTGCCAACATCCCCCAGCCCCACCGGGCAGCCGGCGTACCGGACCGGAAGGCACCCCGAAGGCCGCGCGTACGCCTACCGGCACACCGTCAGCCGCCGCGCCACTCACGATGAGCGCCACCTCGTTTTGACGAGCGCCATCTTGTCTTTGATAAGCGCGGCGAGCGAGCGCCGGTAGGGTCTGCCGAGCATCCGGACCGTGTCCATGTCGGGGCCAAGGGGCGAAATCAGGGTACGGGCGGCTGCCGCGGAGCTGACGGTCACCGTGTTGACGCAACCGGTCCTGCGCAGCCGCATCAGCTGCTGCCGGACAGAGTCCTCGAGTCCGGAAAGCCATTCGTCCGGCGTCTGCAGGAAGGTGAGTGCCGGTAGGTCACCATAGACAAAGTCGTGGAGGCGAGGGTACCCGGCGTCATTGGACGAGCATATCCACGTGGCATAGCCTCCGGGGTTCCCGTAGTAATACGACTCGGCGTAGTGCATGCGACGGGCGCCGAGAGACCAGTTGATGGCGGAAACATCCGCCCAGGGTAGGTCCGCGAACCGGCTGACTCCGAGAGTCACCCAGAACCTCGGTTGGTATCCGGCCGGCGTCCCTATCGGTACCGTGGGCCTGAAGTGGCGACTGGTCGTGGTGAGCGAGTACCGGCAGACGGTATCCGCCTCATCCGCCAGCACCTGGAGGTAACCGTCATCGGCGAGCTTCCACAGGTAGCCGACGTACGACTCCTCCCGCTCTTCGCCGCCATCTGGTACCGGTACCGTGAATGGGTAATTGTCTTGAAACGTCGGTGCGCCGAACATTGCCCGGACGTATTCGATCCGGGTACCCGGCGCGAGCCGGTAGTAATTGTTTACCCAGCCACGACGTCGCCCCGGGCCACGATGCCACCAGGCCCGAATCCAAGCTACGAACGCCTGGGCGGTCAAGATTGAGCCGAAGACCGTGATCAGAAGGCCGAGATGCCCCCAGGCGTCCTGCAGCCAGGTCGAGACATCGTGCCACCAATGCATGCGGACCATTGTGGCAAGTGACAGTCAGCGCTGAGCAGTCCCGACGGTGTATCGCCTGGGTAGTCCGCTTGGCCGCGGTTGGCACGAACCGGGTGGCGTCACGGCCAGGTTCGGGCCGAGTTGGCAAACGTCTCGGGATCGCTGTGCACCGGGATCACACAGAGGAGGTGGCCACCTGGTGCGCGCAGTGTGTGGGCCTCCTTCCATTGGGCCACCGGCTCCGCGCCCAGTGCCGTCAGGCGGGCAACCTCCGCGGCCAGGTCGTCGGTCTCGATGTCGACGTGGTAGCGCGGCGCGTCGTCGACGGACTGGACGACGGTGAACAGATTGGGGGTGGCGTCGATCAGGACGGTGTACTGTTCCTCGCCGGGCGCGGGATGCGGCGTGGCGCCGAGTGCCGCGGACCAGAAGTCCCGTGCCGCGTCGACCTGCGCGGTGGGCGTGTCGATGAGGATGCCGACTAGGCGACTGCGATGCATGGCAGCAAGGCTATCCGTGCTCCTCGATCGGTGTGCAGCGGGCACGCTCCCTAGGAACCCGCGCTGACAACCCGCAAGGATGTTCAAGACCGGCGGTGCTCTGGCGCGGATGCTGGTGGCCAAGCGACGTCACCGAGGAGTTATCGATATGGCCATCAACGCGGAGCTGACCGCAATCATCATCGACTGCGCCGACCCGAAGGCTCTCGCGGAGTTCTACCAGAGAATCACCGGCTGGCAGATCACGCACAGCGATGACGATTCCGCCTATCTTGGCGAAGGATCCATCCAGCTCGCCTTCCAGCGGGTCGACGGCTACCAGGGGCCGCAATGGCCGGACGCCGCCAAACACGCTCACCTCGACTTCACGACCGCCGACCCGGACGCCACGACCAAGCAACTGTTGGATCTGGGTGCGACCAAGCCGGACTTCCAACCCGGCGAAGGCCAATGGACAGTCCTCGTCGACCCCGCGGGACATCCGTTCTGCATCGCCGGAGCATGACCAGTCGTCTACCTGGCGATCTTGGCGGATTTGGCATCGGATGCGGTGTCAGATCCGCCAAGATTCCGCGTCGAGCACCATACGTGACCGCTAGTCCGGCCAGCGCGACGCCAGTTGCTCGTACTCGGCGGCCAGTTCGTCGCGGGTGCGGCCTCCGCCGTAGACGGAACTCCACACCAGGTCGCTGAAGCGCAGGTAGTCCAGCTCCTTCGGGGTCAGTACGTCCTCGGGTTCCAGGACGTAGCCTCTGCTAGCCGCGTGGTTCAGTTCTGAAGCGTGCCGGTCGGCCTTGGCGATTGTGATGTCCCAGCCGCCGACCGCTGGGTCATATGGATCGACGACCGGCAGGATCTCGGTTCCCGACGGGTAGCCGAGCGCGGCCCAACTCCTGGACGCCTGCCGCCAAGCGCAGCCGTTCTCGGTAGGCCGGCCGCACACCGACCCGCTGCCAGCCATCGCCCAGGTCGTGTAGCCCCAACCCGTTGCCGAAGACCTGGTGCACTGGTGGCGTGGCGAACCACGACCCGAACGCCTGTCGCACTCCCGGATACGCCGGAAGGTTGCCAATTTCGGGCTTCGCGAGCAAAAGCGTTCCGTACCAACCCATGAATGGGAATGTATGAGGTGAGCCGAATATAGAACATCAGGCGTGTGGTGGGATGAATTCGTCAAAGTAACTGCAGTCGTCTGGATCATCACGTTCATCGCCATGATCGTTGGCCGGTGGTGATCTACCCGCCCACATTCGACGGGATCCGGCGAGCGTGGCCGGCGCGGCGCTGGCATCATCAACCCGAGCCTTCTCTCATCCGAGTCCTAACCCGGAAGGAACAGCCGGTGTCCCAAGAGGTCAAGGAACCAGGACGCCCGCCCAGGATCGGCATCCTCGTGGTCGCCTACAACGCCGCGAGCACGCTCTCGGCCACCCTGGACCGCATCCCGGTCGACTTCAGGAGCCGCATCGCAGAGGTGATGATCCTGGACGACGCCAGCCACGATGACACCTTCGCGTACGGACAGACCTGGGCACAGCGGCCGGATACCCCGAAAACGCTGGTCATACGGCACTCCAAGAACCTGGGTTACGGCGGCAACCAGAAGGCGGGATACGCGCTCGCGATCGAGCGCAAACTGGACATCGTGGTGCTGCTGCACGGCGACGGCCAGTACGCGCCCGAAATGCTGCCGGAGATGGTGGCGCCGCTGGAGCGCGGCGAGTGCGACGCGGTGTTCGGCTCGCGGATGATGGACAAGGGCGCGGCCCGGCGCGGCGGCATGCCGCTGTACAAGCGGGTCGGCAACAAGATCCTGACCCGTACCGAGAACCGGCTTCTCGGTGCGGGGCTCACCGAGTTCCACTCGGGCTACCGCGCCTACAGCGTCAAGGCGCTCAAC
>JBPYFB010000356.1:0-12297 GCA_051986465.1 Rugosimonospora sp. | reverse complement strand
GCGTCCTGCGGCACGCCATCCGGATCGGGCGGAACTGGAACGGCGGGCTCGGCTCCACAGCCGAGCCCGCCGCTCGGCGTCAACCATTTCCACGCCTTCACCGCTGCCGCATGTCTTCTGGCCGCCGGGCTGCTCTGGCCTGCCCGCAAGGAGTGAAGGGTCGCCACGCTGCAAGTTTGCGCCAGAGGCCTGGCCAGCGAGCGTCACGGCGCTTCCACTGGTGCACGAACGTGCGATCGAGGAGGAAGCCACGAACAACCAGGCGCGATCGTGAAGCGGTGCGGATGTCGGGAGCCCGGTACCCGACGCCGGCTCGGGGGCGGATGTCCCCGGCTTGCTAAGCGGGGTCATGGCAGGTGGTACTTCCACTGTTCCGTGGCCACGATGTTCGGTGCGCGGTAACGGGTCCGCCGCGGCGGCTACCCGCCCCGCCGCGCCGCCGAAGACGCTCGCAACGAACTGCTGGAACGCTCGCGTGCGGAACGGACCACGCAGACCTGGACGGTAGCGCGGTGGTTGCGGTACTGGCTGACCACCCGCACCAGCATCCGACCCAGCACCCTGCGCTCCTACACCGAACACGTCGAACAGCACCTGATCCCGCACCTGGGTCGGATCCGGCTGGGTGAGCTGACCGGTCGGGACGTCGCCGCGATGTTCACGATCCTGGCCGCCACCCACACCCGCTACGGCCGCCCGATCACCCCGTCCACCCTGCACCGCATCCGCGCCACCCTGCGCTCCGCGCTCAACGCCGCGATCCGTGACGGCCTGCTGCGCGACAACCCGGCGAGGTTCATCGAACTGCCCAAACCGCGCCGACCCCACGCTCAGGTCTGGACCGACGCCCGCGTGAAAATGTGGCAGGCCACCGGACAACGGCTGGCCGTCGCGGTATGGACCACCCTGCAACTCGCCGCGTTCCTCGACTTCGTCGCCAACGACCGGCTCTTCGCGATGTGGCGGCTGATCGCCCTACGCGGCCTACGCCGCGGTGAGGCGGCCGGGCTGCGGTGGATCGACGTCGACCTCAACCAGAACATCATCATGATCGCCCAGCAACGCATCGCCTACGGCGACACCGTCACCGACGGCCCGCCGAAGACCGCCGCGAGCCGCCGCACCATCGCCCTCGATCGCACCACCGCCCGGCTGCTACGCGCCCACCAGCAACGCCAACGCGTCGAACGCTTCGCCGCCGGTGACACCTGGCACGACACCGGGTACGTGTTCACCACCCCCGACGGCTCACCGCTGCACCCGGACTGGCTCACCCGCCGGTTCGGCCGTTTAGTCGAAGAATCCGGGCTGCCACCGGTGCGACTGCACGACCTGCGGCACGGCGCGGCGACCCTCGCCCACGCCGCCGGAGCCGACCTCAAAACCGTCCAGGAACAACTCGGTCACACCAGTATCGTGCTGACCGCCGACACCTACACCAGCGTCCTGCTCGAGCAGCACTTCACCACCGCGGAGGCCACCGCCCGCCTCGTCCTGGCCGCGGCTGCTCGCAACCCCGGACGTACCCGCCGACCCAGAAACGGCCCGCAAAAGTCCGCAGCATCGCAACCGGCCACCCGGCCAGAACCCGTGCGTCCCAAGCGATCCCGCCACCACCGGCACGGCAAGAAGGGCCGCGCACCCGTGACACCCACCCGACACACCAAGATCAAAGGCGCATAGTCCGATGACTATACGCCCTGCTCACAACGGGTGCGCCGCCAGGGACTCGAACCCCGAACCCGCGGATTAAGAGTCCGCTGCTCTGCCAGTTGAGCTAGCGGCGCGCTTCACAACGTCGAGAACGATAGCACGGACCTTGGGCCGCCTCCCAACCAGATACCCCCGGGCAGCAGCAACCCGGTCGCCCGCCACTATAAGCCCCTAACCACAATCCACCTCGCGAAAGGTGTGACTAGGGCAAACTGGGGTAGCAGGAGCAGCAGTCGAAGAACTTGATCTAGCGGGGGTGGCATGAATCGACGTGGCTGGGCGACCCGTACCCTCATCGCCGTACTTCCATTTGGCCTGGCCGCTTGTACCGTCACGGGGCATCCCAGCCTCCGTGCCACATGGCACGCGAAGCCAGTCGTACCCATCAACCTCGCCGTCGCCCCTCGCGCCGGCGACCGCAACCTGCCCATCAGCACCGAGATCAGCACCGAGATCACCGGCGGTACCGTCACCGGTGTCAGCCTCACCGACAGCGCCGGCCGGGCGGTATCCGGGGCCATGCGCGCCGACGGCTCCTCGTGGGTACCGGCGGCCCCGCTGGCGTACGGGCACTCGTACACCGCGACCGTGACCGCCGCCAACCCGACCGGCCAGCGGCAGACGCGTACCACCACGTTCACCACGATGGCGGACCCGGGCAGCAACACGATCGACACGGGCCTCTACTTCCAGAGTGGCAATACGTACGGCGTCGGGATGCCGATCGTGATCGATTTCGACGAGGACATCCCGGACAGCGCCAAGGCAACCGTGGAGCGCCGGCTCTTCGTCACCAGCGACCCGCCCCAGATCGGGGTCTGGCATTGGCAAGGCGACCGCGAGGTGCTCTACCGCCCGCAGGTGTACTGGCAGCCGGGCACGAAGGTGACGGTACGGGCGGCACTGGCGGGAGTACCGGTGGGCGGCCACTACCTGGACCAGGACCGGGGCGGTACCGCGACCATCGGCCCCAAGCAGGTGTTCGTCGTCCGCAACGAGACCAAGCGCATGTACGTCTACCAGAACGACAAGTTGACCAGGACGTTCCCGGTGAGCCTCGGGAAGTCGAGCACCCCGACGTCCAGCGGCAACTTCGTGCTCATGTCGCACGATTACTCGACGCTCTTCGCGACGCCGGAGTACCGGATCACGGCGTACTACGCGGAGCGGTTCACCTGGGGCGGCCAGTACCTGCACGCGGCGCCGTGGTCCGAAGGCGAACAGGGCTTCACGAACGTGAGCCACGGCTGCGTGAACCTCTCCACCAGCAACGCCGCGTGGGTCTACGGCATCTCGCAGGTCGGCGATCCGGTCACGGTCACCGGTACCGAGGTGCATCTGACTCCGGGCGACGGCTGGACGGTCTGGGACATGAGCTGGAGCGACTACCTCAAGGGCAGCGCGCTACCCCATCCGGATCTTGAGGCGTTGGCGGCACAGAACAGTCGCTGGAAGCGGATCGGCAACTAGGCGGATCGGCAACCAAAGACGCGCACCATGATCGCGAAAGGGCCGGCGGAGATCTCCGCCGGCCCTTTGCTGAAAGGGTGACTGAAGGGACTTGAACCCTCGACACCCGGGACCACAACCCGGTGCTCTACCAGCTGAGCTACAGCCACCACGCCCCGGCCGGGGACGCGGCCCCGCCGATGTGACGACCAATGATAGCCACATCGCACGGGTGCGCGTCGACTGGGTTAGGCGATCGGGCGAGCCGCGGAGACCTCCACCGCGATCGCCTTCGCCGTATCCACATCCGGGCCCGGACCGGGTACGAAGATCGTCCGCCGGTAGTACTCGAGCTCGCGTATGCTCTCCTTGATGTCGGCGAGGGCCCGGTGCGCGAGGCCCTTGGGCGGCTGGCCGTAGTAGGTGCGCGGGTACCAGCGCCGGCACAGTTCCTTGACGGACGACACGTCGATCATGCGGTAGTGCAGGTGGGCGTCGAGCCGGGGCATGTCGCGGGCGAGGAAGCCGCGGTCGGTGGCGATCGAGTTGCCGCACAGCGGCGCGGTACGCGGGTCTGGGATGTGCTCGGTCAGGTACCCCATGATCATGTCTTCGGCCTGCTCGACGGTGACGGCGGACGCCCGCACCTCGCCGGTCAGCCCGGATTTGTCGTGCATCTCCCGCACCACGTCGAACATGCCGTCGAGCGCGGCGTCGTCTGCGTGGATGACGACGTCGACGCCGTCCCCGAGGATGTTGAGTTCCGGATCCGTGACCAGCGCCGCCACCTCGATCAGCGAGTCCTTACCGAGGTCGAGCCCCGTCATCTCGCAATCGATCCAGACCAGAAGATCACCCACGGACATCAGCCTATGCTGTTCGCCCCCGGCTGTGCAGAGCAGTCGCGCCGACTCGACGTTCAGGCGCTTTGAACTGCGTTGCCGCAAGCACGGAATGATCACCAAAGCGCGCGGTTAAGGTGTACCGGTGACCAGCCAGACGGAGACCGCGGTGCCATCGCCGCCGTTAACCACCCCGCGGTCCCGCACCGCGGTCAGGGTGGCCGTCGTGGTCGTCGTCGCGCTCGGCGCCGCCGCTGCCCATTGGGGGTACGGCAACCGGCACGACTTCGCGGACCTGCGCATCTACTACGGCGCGGTGCGCTGGTGGGCGCATGGGCACCCGCTCTACGACTACTCGATACCCGACCGGGTCCAGGGCCACCTGGGTTTCACGTACCCGCCGTTCGCGGCGCTCGTGATGTACCCGATGGCCTGGATGTCGCTATTCGGCAGCATCGTGACGATGTGGATTATCTCGGCCGTTTCGGTGGTGCTCACCACGATCTGGTTGCTGGTACCCGTCGCCGACCGGCACGGGTGGCCCCGCTGGTTCACCGTCTGCCTGGCCATCCCGTTCATCAGCGTGCTGGAGCCGATCCGCGAGACGGTCACCTTCGGCCAGATCAACCTGCTGCTCGCCCTGCTGGTCCTGCTCGACCTGCTGGTGCTGGCACCTCGGGGAGCGAAGTACACCGGCATCGGCATCGGGCTGGCCGCCGCGATCAAGCTCACCCCCGCGATTTTCATCGTGTACCTGCTGATCAGCCGCAGGTACCGGGCGGCGGGGGTCGCGGCGGGTACGGCGGTGGCGGCGACGCTACTCGCGGCGGCGTTCCGGTTCGGCGACTCGTGGCACTACTGGACCTCAGTGGTGTTGGACAGCAACCGGGTGGGACACCTCGCGTTCGTACCGAACCAATCGCTGCTCGGCGCGCTGTCCCGGATCACCCACCCGCATGCGGCCAGCGACGCAGTATGGATTCCGCTGGCCGCGATCGCGCTCGTCGCCGGCTTGTGGCGCGCCGGGCGAGCCGCCCGCGCCGGCGACGAGGTCGCCGGCCTGACCCTCACCGGCGTCACCGGCGCCCTGATCAGCCCGGTCAGCTGGGCGCACCACCTCTACTGGTTCGTCCCCGCCCTCGTCGTACTCCTGGACGCCGCGGCGACAAACGGCCAGCCACGCCGCCGTTGGTACGCCGCGTTCGGCGCGCTGATCTGGTTCACCGTCACCTTCAGCGTCATCGCCTGGTACGACTGGCGGATCGTCCCGGCCAGCATCATGTACCGCCCGATCGGGCAGGTCATCGACGACTGGCAGCTCCTGCTGATGCTCGCGATCCTCGTCGCCCTGCCGGTGCGGGAGATCGCCGTCGCCAAGGTCCGTGGAAAGAGCAGCTAGCCGGTCGGGCGCACCAGCGGGAACGGGAGGGTCTCCCGGATCGACCGCCCCGTCAACAGGATCACCAGCCGGTCGACGCCCAGCCCGAGGCCGCCCGTCGGGGGCATCGAGTACTCCAGCGCGTGCAGGAAGTCCTCGTCCAACTCCATCGCCTCGGGGTCACCGCCGGCCGCGCGCAACGACTGCTCGGTCAGGCGCCGGCGCTGCTCGATCGGGTCGATCAGTTCGGTGTACGCGGTGCCCAGCTCCGTCCCGAACGCGACGAGGTCCCACCGCTCGGCCAGCCGAGGCTCGGCCCGGTGCGCCCGGGTCAGCGGCGACACGTCCGTCGGGAAGTCGGTGTAGAACGTGGGCATCCCGGTCGACTCCTCGACGAGGCGCTCGTACAGCTCCAGCAGTACCCCGCCGCGGCTGAGGTCCGGCGCGACGGGTACGTGCGCGAGCTTCGCCAGGCGGAGCAGCTCGGTGGTGGGAGTGTCCACAGTGACCGGTTCACCGAGCGCGGCCGCGACCGCGTCGTGTACCGGTATCACCGGCCACTCGCCGGAGAGGTCGACCTCGCTGCCGTCGGGGCGGCGGGCCACCGGGCGACCGTACGCGGCGGTGGCCGCCGCGAGGATCAGCGACCGGGCCAGGTGCCGCATCGTGGTGTAGTCGCCGTACGCCTGGTACGCCTCGAGCATCGTGAACTCGGGGTTGTGCGTGGCGTCCACGCCCTCGTTGCGGAAGGTCCGGCCCAGCTCGAACACCTTGGGTACGCCGCCGACGACCAGGCGCTTGAGGAAGAGCTCCGGCGCGATGCGCAGGTACAGGCGCATGTCGTACGCGTTGATGTGCGTACTGAACGGTCGCGCGTTGGCACCGCCGTGTACCCCCTGCAGTACCGGCGTCTCGACCTCGAGGTACCCCTCACCGACAAGTTCGGTACGCAGCGCGTGCAGGACCGTTCCGCGCAGCCGCAGCGCATCCCGCGCCTCGGCGTTGATGACCAGGTCGAGGTAGCGCTGCCGGACCCGGGCTTCGGGATCGGCCAGGCCGCGGTGCTTGTCGGGCAGCGGGCGCAGGCACTTGGCGGCGAGCAGCCACTCGTCGGCGAGGATGGACAGCTCGCCGCGCCGGGACGTGACCACCTCGCCGGCGACCGACACGTGGTCCCCGATGTCCACTGTGGACTTCCAGGCGGCCAGCGAGGCGGCGCCGACGCCGTCGCGACCGATGAGCAGTTGCAGCTCGCCGGACCAGTCCCGCAGAGTGGCGAAGCAGAGCGAACCGTGGTTGCGTACCAGCACCACCCGGCCGGCGACGGCGACCCGCTCGCCGGTACGGGTGTCGGGTGGCAGGTCGGCGTGGGTGTCGCGTACCTCGGCGCAGGTGTGGGTACGCGGGACCTCGGGCGGGTACGGGTCGATCCCGTCCGCCCGCAGCTTGTCCACTTTGGCCAGTCGTACCCGCACCTGCTCGGGTAGCAGCTTCTCCGGCCGGCACTCGGGCGCGGGCGGGGCTTCCTCCAGGGCCGGCGCGGGCACCACCGCCGGTACCTCGATCGGTGGCGCGGTCAGCCCTCGCCGCAGCAGCGTCGGGAGGCTGGGTACCAGGATGAAGCCCTCCGCGATGCCCGAGGCGATCGCCACCGTCGCCAGGTCGCGCACGTCGTCGTAGCAGAGGAACCGGGGTACCCACTCCGGCCGGAACTTGACGTTCGACCGGTACAGCGACTCAAGCTGGAACCAGCGGTTGAAGAACAGCAGCAGGCCGCGCCAGGCACGCAGTACGGGTCCGGCGCCGATCCGCGCACCCTCCTCGAAAACCGACCGGAACACCGCGAAGTTCAACGAGATTCGCCGTACCCCGAGCCGGTCCGCATCCCGCACCAGGGACGCGACCATGAACTCCATGAGCCCGTTGTCACTGGCCCGGTCCCGGCGCATCAGGTCGAGCGAAAGCCCGCTGGTACCCCATGGGGTGAACGACAGCAGCGCGGCCTCGCGCCCCTGCGCGTCGTGCGCCTCGACGAGTACGCACCGCCCGTCCGCCGGGTCGCCCAGCCGGCCCAGGGCCATCGAGAAACCCCGTTCGGTCTCGGTGTCGCGCCACTCGTCGGCCAGTTCGAGGATGTGTGCCATCTCGGTCGGCGAGATCTCCGCGTGGCGCCGGATCCGCACCGTGTACCCGGCCCGCTCGACCCGGTGTACCGCCTGGCGTACCGGCCGCATCTCCCGACCGTCCAAAGTGAACTCGTCGACGTCGAGGATCGCCTCGTCGCCGAGTTCGATGGCGCGCAGCCCGGCTCTGGCAAAGGCGGTGGCACCCGCCTCGCTCGCGCCCATCACGGCCGGCGTCCACGCGTACTCCTTCGCCTGGCCCAGCCACGCCTCGATCGCCGGGCCCCACGCCTCCGGGTCGCCCAGCGGGTCCCCGCTCGCGAGCGTGACCCCGGCCACCACCCGGTACGTGACGGCGGCCTTGCCGCTGGGCGAGAAGATGACCGCCTTGTCGCGGCGGGTCGCGAAGTAGCCGAGCGAGTCGCGCTCCCCGTACTCCGCGAGCAGGGCCCGTACCCGCTCCTCCTCGGCCGGGCGCAACTGGGCGGACAGCCGCTGCGAGCGGAACAGCACGCCGAGCGCGGCGAACAGCGCGATCCCGCCGAAGAAGCCGAGCACCAGGTTGACCCAGCCGGCCGCGTGGCCGCGCCGGGTGAAGTCGAAGGTGAACGCGCCGCCGAGGATCTTCTCGATCGCGTACGTGAGGCGGTCGCCGCTGCCGTGCAGGCTGCCCGGGAACGCCTCGACCAGCGCCCAGCCGAGCACGGTCGACATGACGAGCAGGCCGACGAGGGTACCGATCGCCTTGGGCAGGCTGCCCCGCTGTACCTTCGCATAGAACTCGCGGCGCGCGACGTACAGGATGATCAGAACGCCCGCGGTGATCGCCAAGTTGGCCCCGGTCACCCACGACGCCCACCACGGCGGCGGCCGGGTGCTCCAGGTGTCCGGCGGCAGCACCAGCAACAGCGGCAGCAGCAGCGCGTCGTAGCAGAACTGCAGGCCGAAGTAGATGAGCAGGAACCAGTACGCGGGCCGCTTGCGCCGCGCCAGACCGGCGGCGAGCACGGCCACCAGGGCCGCGTACCCGAGGTTGGGCTTCGCCGGCAGCAGCAGGTTGTCGATCATCTGCCGGATGGGCTGGCTGCGGTACTGGAAAACCTCGCTCACCGCGGCGATCGCACACAGCGCCGCAGTCGCGGTCAGTAAGCCGGCGAAGATACCCGGTACCCGCGCCCGCCACCCTGGATTGACAGCAGCCCTGGCCACACAATCACCTTAGGGCCGAAGGTCGATGTCGGGTAATCCTACAGCCTGTCAGGTTACCTTTACGGTGGTGCTGACCGTCGCCTCGTCGATGTCTGTGGTACGCAGAGTGAAGCTGAACTGCCAGGTCCCGGCGGTTGGCAGGGCAACCTGCCCGGTGGCGTGCGAATCGGTCAACGGGAGCAGCGTGAGGCTGATCGGCTCGACATTCTGCGCCGGCAGCGCCGCGCTGCCCTTCCACTCGACGATCTTCAGCGGTGCGCCCTGGGGCGTGAACGCGAACAGGTGCAGTTCGTTGTCGCCGGTCTTCGCCGGGTCGATGTCAATCTGGAGCTGGTACAGATTCGAGGTGAGCGTCACCGAGAACGGCCCCGGGTTCTGCTGTGCCGCCGCGGCCTGCGTGACGGTACGGGCGGGGGCGGTCTGTACCAGCGCCGAGGCGAGCCCCAGGATCACCACGACGCCGACCACCTCGGCGAGTACCGTCCGGCGCAGGCGGGCCACGGTCTGCTCCTCGGGCTGGCGACCGGCGAGCCGCCGGGAGAACCAGGCCACCGCGAGCACCAGCGCCAGCACGCCCACCTTGAGCAGTACGAGCAGCCCGTATGTGGTGTGCAGCAGCGAGTTCAGGTCGCCGATCTCGACCAGCGCCTGCGCGGTACCGGCGAGCACCAGTACGGCAACCGCCATCGTCGCCCAGTTGGACCAGACCGGCAGGATCGCGCCCAGCTCCGCGACGGTGGCCCGGCGCAGCAGGAAGCCGAGCAGGATCACCAGGCCGCCGAGCCAGATCGCGGCGCTGGAGAGGTGCGCGACATCGGAGATCACGGTGAGTGCCGGCGCCGAGGAGTTGCCGGGGTGGCCGGAGATGCCGTATGTCGCGGCGCCGGCGACGCCCAGGACGATCAACACGGTACGGCGGGCCTGGCCACCCCGGCCCGCCAGGTGCGGACCGAGCAGGAACGCCGCGACCAGCAGAATGCCGAGCCGGTTCAGGTGCAGGATGCCGTACCGGCTGCCGAGCACGCTCGCGAGGTCGTGCGCGTCGGTACTGAACAGGCCGCCCCCGTTCGAGTACGGCACCTGGAGGTGCAGCTCCAGCACGGTACCGACCCATGCCAGCCCGACGCCCAGGTACGCCAGGCGGGTGGGGCCGGTACGGGACAGCCGCGCAGGCCAGAACGCGAACAGCATCAGCGCCGGCCCGGCGATCAGCACCAGCCCCGCGTAACCCAGGTACTGGGCGACCGACTCGGCGATCGCCACCGACCGGTCGGTCAGGCCCGCGTCGCTGCCGGGTGTGGTCGTGTTGCCGGTGGCGGACGGCGCGCCGACCGAGTAGGTGAAGCCGGCGCCGACCGGGTGGCTGTCCGCCGAGATCACCCGGTAGCTGACCAGGTAGGTGCCGTGCGGGACGTCGGTACGCACCGGGATGCGCAGCACGCTGCCGGCGACCGTGGGCTTGCCGGTGCTGATGTCCTTGCTGTTCGGGGAGATCACCTTGATCTTGCCGGCCACCGGCGCGACATGCTCGGAGAAGGTGACGAGAACCTCGGTGGGCGGGTTCTGCACGGTCGTGCCCTGCACGGGCGAGGTGCGTACCAGCCCGGCGTGCGCGCTCGCGGGGGTCGCGCCCAGGGCCAGCCAACCCAGGGCGGTCGCCAAGATCAGCATCAGGCCCGCGGTGAGGGTGGCCGGGCGCGCTCTGTCACTCATCACGGCGTACTAGTCGTCCGGGAGGCCGGGGAAGTTCCCGGCAGGTTTCACGGCCGCCACGGTGGTGCGACCGGCGGTGTCGGATCGCGGCGATAGGGTGGCGGCATGACCGATGCGGTAGCACCAGTGCGGTTGGAGCCCGGTGACCCGGCTCCCGACTTCACCCTGCCGACCGATACCGGCGACACGCTCTCGCTGTCGGGCCTGCGCGGCAAGCGGGTTGTGCTGTACGCGTACCCGGCCGCGATGACCCCCGGCTGCACCAAGCAGGCGTGCGACTTCCGCGACTCGCTCGACTCGCTGCGCGCCGCCGGGTACCAGGTTGTCGGCATCTCCCCCGACTCGCCCGCCAAGCTCGCCCGCTTCCGCGAGCGCGACATGCTCACCTTCCCGCTCGTGTCGGACGAGAACAAAGCCGTCCTCACCGCCTACGGCGCGTACGGCGAGAAGCAGCTCTACGGCAAGATGGTCACCGGCGTCATCCGGTCCACGTTCCTGATTGACGAGAAGGGCCGGATCGAGAAGGCGATGTACAACGTCCGCGCGACCGGGCACGTGGCGAAGCTGATCCGCGAACTCACCTGAGCCGCGTCCGCACAGGAACCTGATCGTTGTCCGCACAGGACGGGCGAGAAGCGGCGGGAGCTGGCGTAATGTGCCGGTAACCGACCTCACGTAAGGTCCCGTCATGGCGGACATCTTCGATTCCTACGCTATGGCGGACGCCTGGGACGAGATGTTCATGGCGCCCGGCCAGGTGCGCCCCGGCTACCAGTCGCTGTTCGCCACGCTACAACCGTGGTCCGGCAGCGACCTGCGCTACCGCGCCGACCAACTCGCCCGGGTCTTCACCGATCGGGGCGTCACATTCGCGTACGCCGGCGAGGAGCGCCCGTTCCCGCTCGACCTGATCCCGCGCATCATCGACGCGGTCGAATGGGATGAGATCACCCGGGCGGTACGCCAACGGGTGCGCACCCTGGAGGCGTTCCTCGACGACGTGTACGGGCGCGGTGAGGCGCTGCGCGACGGGATCGTGCCGCGCCGGCTCATCACCACGAGTGCCAACTTCCGGCGCGAGGCGTTCGGCATCCGCCCGCCCAACGGAGTACGGGTGCACATCAGCGGCGTCGACCTCATCCGCGACGAGGACGGCCGGTACCGGGTGCTCGAAGACAACCTGCGCATCCCGTCCGGGGTGAGCTACGTCATCGAGAACCGCCGGGCAATGACCCAGACGCTGCCCGCGCTCTTCGCCGACGCGCGGGTCACGCCCGTCGACGACTATCCGGTACGGCTGCTCGCGGCGCTGCGGGCCGCGGCACCGGAGGGCGTCACCGACCCGTGCGTCGTCGTACTCACCCCGGGCGTGCACAACGCCGCCTACTTCGAGCACGCGCTGCTGGCCCGGCTGATGGGCGTGGAGCTGGTCGAGGGGCGCGACCTGGTGTGCAGTGGCAACCGGGTCCGGATGCGTACGACCCAGGGCGAGCGCCCGGTGCACGTCGTGTACCGCCGCGTCGACGACGAGTTCCTCGACCCGCTGCAGTTCCGCCCGGACAGCCTCATCGGCTGCCCCGGGATCCTCAACGCCACCCGCGCCGGCAACGTCACGCTCGCCAACGCGATCGGCAACGGCGTCGCCGACGACAAGCTGCTGTACACGTACGTGCCCGACCTCATCCGCTACTACCTGCACGAGGAGCCGATAATCTCCAATGTGGAGACTCACCGGCTGGACGACTCCGAGGTGCTCGCGCACGTGCTGGACCACCTCTCCGAGCTGGTACTCAAACCGGTAGACGGGGCCGGAGGCAAAGGTATCGTCATCGGTCCACATGCGACGGACGAGATACTCGCCGAGTTGCGC